>NZ_JALNTH010000112.1:0-618 GCF_023161935.1 Pseudoalteromonas sp. 2CM28B | reverse complement strand
AAGGCAATAGCGGTATAAGGCTCTCCATTAGGCATTTTAGCGTCAGGAGAAGCTTGTACGGTATACATAAATATTTCACCAAGCCCTGTGGAAATAGGACCCATCTCTGGCTCTAAGCCAGAGGGAATAACGCCTTTTATCGCAGCTAATCTTGCATTGATTAAGTTGCGTGCGAAATAAATATCGGTTCCCTCTTCAAAGATAACGGTCACCTGGGATAAACCATATCTTGAAAGAGAGCGGGTGTGAGACAGCTTTGGTAGTCCAGCTAATGCGTTTTCTACTGGAAAAGTTACCCTTTGCTCCGCTTCTAAAGGTGAATAACCGGGGGCAGAGGTATTTATTTGTACCTGTACGTTTGTTATATCTGGAACAGCATCAATGGGAAGTTTTTGATAACTCCACATACCAACGCCGATGATTACCATCAGCAAGCTTAATACTAAATAGCGCCTATTTATTGCAAGACGCAAAATTGATTCAATCATATTGCGTCTCCTAATCGTCGTCTTCTACTTCAGATTTCAAGATATCTGCTTTAATCAGATAACTGTTTTTGTTTACATATTCAGCGTCTTTACTGAGGCCATCAATGACCTCGATATAGTTTTTGTCTGA
>NZ_JALNTH010000111.1:0-620 GCF_023161935.1 Pseudoalteromonas sp. 2CM28B | reverse complement strand
TAATGCGGATCGTTTAAGTTAATTGAACGATCTTTCAGAGGCTTCATAATAGGCTACAACAAAAGTTGTGGCCTATTTTTATGTCTGAATTTATTAAAGAATTACACCTTACTACTGAATTTAGCCAAGATCGTGATATTGATTCGTTTACTAAGCATATTCCCCTTGAGTGGATTGAAGCAGCCGTTACTCAAACAGGGAGAGCCTCTGTGCGTAAACGACGTTTCCCCGCCGAGCAAGCTGCTTGGCTTGTATTAGGGATTGGTTTATTAAGAAACCGCTCAATATCTGAAGTCTGTGACAAACTAGAGCTCGCTTTTCCTGACGCTAAAGGAGAGCTTCCACCATTGGCGACGAGCAGTATTATAAAAGGGAAAGAAAAGCTAGGCGCAGCACCTATGAAACACCTTTTTAAACATACAGCAACGCAGTGGGAGCAGTCGCAAACTTTTGATGACGTGTGTGGTTTAAAGCTGCTCAGCATTGACGGTACACAATTTAAAACTCAAGATACACCGAGTAACCGTCACTTTGGCTATGCTAAATCGACAACAAACTTCCCCTCAGTACTTGCTGTGACCTTGATGTCGACAAGAACGCATTTAATATCCGATGCAGCG
>NZ_JALNTH010000014.1:0-156899 GCF_023161935.1 Pseudoalteromonas sp. 2CM28B | reverse complement strand
AATAGGCCACAACTTTTGTTGTAGCCTATTATGAAGCCTCTGAAAGATCGTTCAATTAACTTAAACGATCCGCATTACTTAAATTAAGCGGCTTTTAAATAGCTAACCTGCATTAAGATTAATTAAGCACTTGGATAATCGCGGTATGCGCGCTCTATCTTTTTAGCCTGCTTTTTAGAAATACCTAAATGAGCAAGCGCGACACGTAAACGTGCACGCGATAGGTCAGACCCTAAAATCTCCATTGCATCTAATACCGAGGTAGATGATGTTTTGCCGGTAATAGCCACAAATATAGGCTCTAAGAAGTCTTTAATTTTAAGCTCGTGGAAGGTGGCTACTTCTTTTGCAATTGCAAAAATAGCTGGTTTTTCAAAGCTACGTAAGCCTTCTAGCTGCCATACAAAAAATTGTAATGCTTGGCGAATAACATCTTCGTCAGCTTTACCGGCTGTTAATAGCGCTGGATCGTAAGTCGGGATACCGCCTACAAAGTGCCCTGCTAAATCAACCATGTCAGAGAGCGTATTTATACGCGTTTTAGCTTCCGGTAATACTTTAGCAAGCATGTCGCCATTAAATTTCCAGTCAACAAAACGCTGCATTAGCTCTGCATCAGTTAAGTTTTCGCGGATCCACATACCGTTTAACCAGCTTAACTTGTCTACGTCGAATACTGGGCCCCCCAGCGATACACGCTTCATGTCAAAATGTTCAATCATTTCATTAAGGGTAAACTTTTCACGCTCATCAGGCATTGACCAACCCATACGGCCTAAGTAGTTTAGTACCGCTTCTGGTAGGTAACCCATTTCTTTGTAGTAATTAATAGACGTTGGGTTTTTACGCTTAGACAGTTTTGATTTATCTGGGTTACGCAGTAATGGTAAGTGACCTAATACGGGTGCTTCCCAACCAAAATCTTCATACAGTTTTAATAGCTTAGGCGCTGAGTTTATCCACTCTTCACCACGGAAAATATGGCTAATTTGCATGTGGTGATCATCCACCACATTAGCTAAAAAGTAAGTTGGAAAGCCATCCGCTTTTAATAGCACTTGCATGTCTACGTTTTCCCACGGGATCTCAATTTCGTCGCGTAGATAATCGTTAAACTTAAAGGTACCTTCGCTTGGGATTTTCATACGAATAACGTACGGTTTACCAGCAGCTAGGTTTGCTTTAATTTCGTCTTCGGTATGGTTTAAGCCACGGCCATCATATTTAGGACGCAGACCTTCAGCCATTTGCTCTTCACGCATTTGGTCCAGTTCTTCGCTGGTTGCGAAACAGTAGAATGCTTTGCCGTCTTCAACTAACTGATGAGCGTATTTTTTATATAAATCACTGCGCTCAGATTGACGGTATGGACCAAACTCACCACCTACATCAGGACCATGATCCCACTCAAGGCCTAACCAGCGTAAGCTATCCATGATGGCTTGTTCAGATTCTGGTGTGCTGCGAACTTGGTCAGTATCTTCAATACGAAGTACAAATTCACCGCCTTGCTGTTTAGCAAAACAGTAGTTAAATAAGGCAATGTAAGCGGTGCCAAGATGCGGGTCACCAGTTGGCGACGGAGCAACACGGGTACGAATTGTCATGGTAATGTCTCTTTTAATAAGTGAGATGGTATGAAATACCAATAAATATTTTAAGCGGCTACTTTGTTTAAGTAAGCAATAATATCGTTTGATTCATAAAGCCATTTAACTTGGCCATCTTGCTCAATACGTAAACAAGGTACTTTAACTTTTCCGCCTTGCTCTAATAGCTCTTGGCGGTATTGCTCATCATTTTTTGCATCGCGTGTTTCAATTTTTAAGCCTTCACGCTTAATTGAACGGCGCACTTTTACACAAAAAGGGCATGCTTTGAATTGATAGAGCTTAAATTGTGCGGTTTGCTGATCAAGCTTAGCTTGCTCTTGCGGATCACGTTTTTTGCTACGCGGCGTAAAAACAAAATTAAAAAATAAGATGATACAACCTAAAACCCAGCGAACTAATTTCATCTTCAATACTCTTTACAACAAATTTAAGGTGCAAGATTTTAACACAAAAAAGCGCAACACTATAAGCGGATTATACGTTGCGCTATATCGTTAAAAAAGTGCTTAATTACAACACCACCATATCATCTCTGTGTAGTACTTCCACACCGCTATCGTAATCAAGTAATTGGCTGATTTGATTAGAGTGTGCGCCTTTTATTTTATCGATTTCAAGATGGCTAAAGCGCGTTAACCCGCGTGCAATAATTTGCTGGTTTACATCAATTAAGTTAATTAAATCTCCACGTTCAAATTCACCAATGGCGCGCGTAATGCCTTTAGCAAGTAAACTAGCCCCCTTAGATTGCAATGCATGCACCGCACCGGCATCAATTAAAATTTGGCCACTACTTTTAGGCCCTGCCAATAACCATTTTTTTCGGCCATCTTTAGGCGCGGTAAGTTTTAAAAAGCGAGTGCCTGGTAGTTGCTCGCTCATGCATTTTAAAATCACATTTTCATCAGCGCCTTTGGCAATAATCACCTCAACCCCAGCTCTTCTGGCAATATCTGCGGCCTGTAGCTTGGTTGCCATACCCCCTGTGCCTAGGTTTGTACCACTGCCACCCGCAAGTTGGCGTAACTCATCATTAATATGGATAACTTCGTCAATCAAGGTGGCGTTAATGTCGGTGCGCGGATCGCTGGTAAATAACCCTTGCTGGTCGGTCAGTAGTAGTAATTTGTCGGCATTGGCTAAAATAGCCACCAATGCCGATAGGTTATCGTTGTCACCTACTTTTATTTCACTGGTCGCAACCGCGTCGTTTTCATTAATGATCGGCACTACATCGTAATTTAATAAGGCATTGAGGGTATCGCGGGCATTTAAATAGCGCTCTCTGTCGTCAACATCTGCGCGCGTTAGTAGCATTTGCCCCACGTTAACGCCATACAACGCAAATAAACTTTGCCAAATATGAATGAGTTGCCCTTGTCCAATAGCGGCCAACATTTGTTTATCTATCAATGTGCGCCCACAGGGTTTTAATAGCTGTTCGCGACCTGCAGCAACCGCACCGCTTGATACTAAAATAACGTGATGACCTTGCTTTTTTAGCTCACAGCATTGGCGAACAAGTTCCACCATGTGTGCTTTGTCTAACTTATCGGTACCGCCAGTGAGTACGCTTGTACCTAGCTTTACAACTACGACCTGATCCCTTTGCATGTTTTTTACTTTGCGCAATAAATGATGCATTTATTTATACCAGTTCGGTATTTTTGAACAAGTAAAAAATATTCAATCACCCCCTCTGCGTGCTAGGATCGCACTATATTCAACCTTTTAAATTACGCCTTATGCCTGCCAGTTTATGTTTAATTATTGCCACCTTTTTGTGGGGTAGCTCCTTTATTGCACTTAAATACGCGATTGCGATTTATGATCCGGCCTTGGTGATATTTTTACGTATGCTCACCACTTTACTGATTTCGTTATGTTTATGGCGCTACGTAATTCGTTTTGAATATTTAAAAGGCGATTGGAAGTACTTATTAGGCATGTCGCTGGCAGAGCCTTGCTTATACTTTTTATTTGAAGGCCACGCAATGGAATATACCTCAGCATCTCAAGCGGGGGTGATTGTTTCTTGTTTACCCATTATTGTGGCACTTTTAGCATTTTTCATGCTCAAAGAGCATATTAGTAAAGCTATTGTGGTGGGTTTTACGCTGTGTATTGGCGGCAGTATTTTACTGACCTTGCTCTCACCGAGTTCAAGCCAAGCCCCAAACCCATTACTAGGAAATTTTTTAGAATTAACGGCCATGGTGTGCGCGGCATTTTATACCGTGTGTATAAAACATTTAGCTAACCGCTACTCCCCGCTCACATTGATTGCTCTGCAAGGCGTGAGTGGTAGTTTGTTTTTTGCTCCGTTTTTATTATTTATTGACCTACCCAGTGAAAATCAACACGATTTAACCGCACTAATAAGCATTTTGTACTTAGGCTCTTGTGTTACTTTGGGTGGGTACGGCATGTACAACTATGCAATTAGTAAAGTGTCGGTATTAACCGCCGCGGCTTACTCTAATTTAATCCCTATTTTCACTTTAATTTTGTCAGCCATTATCCTCAACGAGGTACTAACTCTTGGCCAGTGGATCAGCATATTTGTGGTGTTTATAGGCGTAATGATTAGTCAACGCCATCAAGAGCTGGTGGTCGATATTCCTAACTCAACTTCGGGTGAGGATATTTCAGCCGACACTAACCATCTTAAATCGGTCCCCGAGGCCAGTGAATCAAAAGGGTAACAGGTTAATAAATACAACCCTGATTGCTGCAAAAAATCGGTGTTGTACTGATTAATTACCTCAACGTGTGTTACTGAATAATGCTGCACTTGGCCATTTTTAAGTTGTAGAGAAAATTGCTCCCCCACTTTAGCGTTTTTTAAAAACGCAAAGTGGGTATCGTTGTGGCCAGCAATAAGTGCTCCTTGCGAGTTACCAAAATCAGCCCCACCTAACTCCCCAGCAGGTAAAAAGTGGCTCGGCGCAAACGCTAAGTTTCTACCACTTGCGCCATCGAGCACGGTTAGTCGTTTATTATGCTTTGGCCATATAATTTGTGCCACTGGGTAACTATCAGCATAAAACCACGGCTTAATTTTTTTATTGGGCGATTTAAGGGTCGTTTGCCATGCTTGCTCTATTAACACTTGTGCAAGCCACGCCTTTGCCTGCATGTATACACCATGGCCAAACAAGCTCAAACCTAAGGCAAGTAAACCTATGCTTAGCCACTTTTTCATTTGCAGCGCCTTACCAACAACAGGCCACCTAGTAGCATTAAAGCTCCAAACACAATATGCATTTTGCTTTGCCCATCAGTTTGCGGCAAGCGCATACTCATTCCTTGCGGCATTGAATTAGCCACTTGTGTAGTTTGTTTAGCAACTTCTTTTATGGTCGTCTCTTCTATGGCAATAAACGCAGTAAATGGGCTAAGTAATTGATGCTCAAGCGCAAGTTGCTGCACTTGCTGTTTTACTTCACTTTGTTGGTTGTATAGCAATAATGACTTTATTTTTTGACGTGCCCAAAGCTTATCAATTCCTGTGGCTTTTGAGCTTGCTTGCGGATTAAGCTTAACCTTAAACTCCCCATGCGCCGTTTGCCCCGTAAAAGTAATTGCATCGGTAGTGTCTAATTTAATAGCCACCATAATAGGCTCAGCAAAATATAGGTCAGGCAAAGGTGAGGGCCAAAAATCTAAACTCTCTTCATTTTTATTTGTTAACGCTAAATTAGTCATCGCCGGGTGAGCAAGTTTATCAAACAACTGCTGCATTTTCGGCTGCACATCATGAGCACTGCTTATAAAGGTGTAAGTTCCCTTGCCTATATCAGCGGCACGACGCATAAAATAACGGTTAGGCGCACTACCAATGCCCACGGTAAATAAACGGCTATCACCTAAGGCATGCGCAATATGTTTAAATAACTGATCTTCGTTACTTACGCTACCATCGGTTAAAAATACCACTTGGCGTACAAACCCTTCAAACTGTGTACCATCGAGTACTGCATCAAGTGCGCCTTTTATTTCAGTTCCGCCATCGGCTTGTAAATTATAAATAAAACGCTCTGCGCGACGTAAATTAAAGTCACTGGCAATTAATGGGGTCTCACTCATGGCTGCAACCTCATTATTAAAACTGACAATATTGAAGCTATCATCACTATCTAATAATGATAATGCGTAAAACAGCGCTTTTTTAGCTTGTTCAATAGACTGCCCATGCATAGATCCCGAAGTATCAACTACAAACACCATTTCACGCGGCAAACGCTGAGATTGAGTAAAACTATCGCTTGGCGGCATTAACATTGCTAACGCATACTGCTCACCATTTTGTGCTTGCTGAGTAAAAAGTGCAGCTTGCGCTTGCGCTATTTGAAGTGGCTTAAACTCAAGTACAAAGTCTCTATTTATAGCTTGCTGTGGTTTTAGCACAATGCTGTATTGCCCAAATGCAGGGTTTTCAATATTAACTTGATGGTACTTAGCGTTTATATCAACCAATTCTAAGCCTATATCCATGTTAATTGTTAAGCTTAAATCACTGGCATTTGCCGCCTCATTGGTTTGTTTTGTGTAAACAGGGCTTAACCACCCCTGTGGAGTGAACAAAGGTGCATTAGCGCTTTTTATCGCATGTTTATCGTGATCATCGTTAACTTCCCCTGTTATAGCATGATAGCGTGGCGTAATTGTGGTTGGAAAATGAATCGCAAAGGTGCCTTGTTGGTAATCAATAATTTCTTGATATTCAAGCGTTATAACAATCTCTTCACCAGGCCCTATGTTCGCCACATCCGTAATAAACATATTTGCGCGCTGCTGACGAACCAAAGAGGCCTGTTTCCCTGTTTGCTTGGCAGCTTGATACTGTTTTTCTGCTTGGTGTTTTTTTGCTATTTTACCGTGAATCACTCGCTCACCAATACGCATGGTCATTGCTTGCACGGCACTTTCATCGGGTAAAGGAAATATATAACGTGCATTTACTGCAAAAGGATTTTCATTTATGTAGTGCTGCGTTACTACAACATGATTAATTAGTCCTGTTAGGGTCATTTTTGCATCACTTTTTAAAATAACCCCAGGATTAACCGCCACTCCTTGGCTATCAAACAAGGATAGTTTTGGCGACTGTGCATGGCTTTTAAAGCTGGCCAAAAGCACGATAATAATAAAAAGGCTTACCTTGGTAAGCACTTTGGTGGGTTTACTCAACATAAATCACTCCCTCGAACGCCTTGCGATTAATTGCTTGCTGTTTGATTACTTGACTGATTTAGCGCACGGGTAGTCAGGGTAACGCGTCTGTCAAAAAAGTTATCTTCAAGGGTGTTACTGCTTGCTATGCTTTGCTGCTCGCCAAATGCTTGTGCGCTTAAACGTGTATGGCTTACACCTTGTTTAATTAAGTAACTTTTTACGGCGTTTACTCTGGCTTTTGAAAGTAATAAGTTTGCTTGCTCTTCACCACGCTGATCGGCAAAGCCACTTAAATCAAGTGCGAGTTGTGGCTGGCTTTTTAATAACGCAACTAATTGATCAAGCTGCTTGGCAAAATGAGGAGCAATATCGCTAGAGCCTGTTTTAAATTGCACCGTAATTGCTAATAAATTATTAAGCTGTGATTGCGTTAATTGCTCATTCTGCTGAGCCAATAGCTCAAGTTGCGCTTCTAAGTGACTGTTATGATTAAGAACATGTTGGTAGTCGTTGGTTTTTTCTGCCATAACTGTTAAAGCTTGTTGCTGCTCGGCAATAGTTTGCTCAGCCACCTTGGCATCGCCAATTAAGCCACCAGCAAATGCACCTACAAACGCGCCAATAGGCCCACCAACAACGCCACCAATAATGGCACCTGTGCTTAGGCCGACTATGGTTTCCTTTTTTGCTTCTTTCGATGGAGTATCCGCGGCAAAAGCAGGAGTGCAAAAAGTACTAACGAGTGTGAGTGCGATTAATGTTTTCTTCATGATTTATTCCTTACTATTGGTAATGGGTTAGCAAGCTATTGGTTGGCACTTGCGTTGTATCTGTAATTTCAATAGTTGTATTAAAACACCATGAAGTGGCAACAAAAGGGATCAAAAATGGCAAACTGCTGAGCAATTGTGGCAAAAAAATGGCAATTGTGTTTTTAACCGTACTTAGCGCAAAAACTTCGCTATAGTGCGCCTAAGTCAATATGAGTAATTAATAAAAATGAAGAAAATAGCCATCATTGAAGATGAAACCGCAATCCGCGAAAACTACATAGAAATGCTGAGCGCTCAAGGCTATCAGGTGAGTGGTTATGAAAACCGCCCTCAAGCAGAAGCGGCCTTTAAAGAAGCGCTTCCCGATTTAGCCATTGTTGATATTGGTTTAGGCCATGAAATAGATGGTGGCTTTTTACTGTGCCAAACACTGCGTTCACTGTCTAAAACCTTACCGATTATTTTTTTAACCGCTCGCGACAGCGAAATAGACACCGTATGCGGCCTGCGCATGGGCGCCGACGACTACTTAACCAAAGACATTAGCTTAGCCCATTTAGCTGCGCGTATTGGCGCACTATTTCGCCGTATGGAAGCATTAGAGCAACCCGCCGATGCTAACGCATTAATAACTCGCGGCCAACTAACGCTCGATATGCAACGTATGCAGGTGCTTTGGCAACACCAGTTAGTTGATTTAACCGTAACTGAATTTTGGATGCTGCATTCACTCGCTCAGCGACCAGGACACGTTAAAAGCCGTAACGATTTAATGAGTGATGCTAAAATTTATGTAGACGACAGCACCATTACCTCGCATGTAAAACGTATTCGTAAAAAGTTTATAGCACTCGATAGCCAGTTTGACTGTATAGATACCGTGTATGGCATGGGCTACAGGTGGGAGCAACCCACATGCTGAGGTTTGGCCTACGCAGTAAATTTATTTTACTTTCGTGCTTTTTGTTTTTGTTGCCATGGCTTGGCTACGAATATGTATGGGAAATGGAAAAGTTTTTACGCCAAGGCCAAGAAAAAACGCTGGTAGGCACCACTCGCGCACTGGCCACGGCCCTGCACGAACGCCCCGCTTTATTTGACGAACAAACCAACTTTTTAGATCAGGTGGTAAAAGGTCGCGATCTCTATGCTTATAATTTAAAAAGCCCGATTCAGCTCGATGGCAAACTCAACGACTGGGACGCTTATCAATCGCTGTTTTGGCTTTATGATAAACGCTACTTACAAACAGCCAATGATAACCATCAACTGAGCAACTTATCTTTTAGCCATATGGTAGGTAAGTTTGATAATTACTTATATGCTGTATTTAAAGTCACAGATGACACTGTAATTTACCGTGCTAAAAACAGCCTCAGCATTACCAATAATGACTATGTAAAAATTGGTCTAAAAAATCCTGATGGACTATTTAATACTTATATTATTGCTCCGCGCCAAGATGGCTGGGTCAACGCATTTGATGCCAATAGTAAAATGCCTTTTACTAAAATTCAGGGCTTTTTTAAACAAACTGAAATAGGTTACAACCTTGAACTGCGCTTTCCTTTGAGTATGCTTGGCAATAAACTGGGATTTGCCATTGCCGATGTTGATAGTAAACAACCAAACCAAACCCCTAGTATTATGTCTACATCGAACTTAAATAACCCGAATGATTTAGGTTCGGTACTGGTGCCCTCCCCTGAAATAAACCGTATATTAAAAGGCATGGGCCACAGCGGCAGTCGCATTTGGGTGGTCGATAATCATCACCGTGTATTAGCGCAATCGGGCAGCATTCAAAATGCCGATGGTGTATGGGCCGATGGGCTAAAAAATCAAGCGCCAAAAACTGCGTGGCAGCGCTTTGAACAGGCCTATTTACATCCTTTGTATTATAAAATTTTAACCCGTCCTGAAGATGAATTTATAGATACCTTACACGATGTAGCTTCAATGCAAGGCGCTCATTTAGCCAAAGCACTGAAAGGTCAACCGGCCTCGTCGTGGCGGCTCACTCCCGATAACAAAGCGGTGATATTATCGGCTGCGTATCCTATTTGGATTGAGGATAAGGTGATTGGGGCAGTTATAGCTGAAGAAACCACCAATGGCGTGCGTACACTGCGTAATAAATCACTGGAAAAACTGTTTAATGTGATTTTAGCGGTTATGCTGATTGGTACTGTGACTTTGTTCTTTTTTGCCTCACGTATATCGAGCCGTATTAGGCGACTACGCGATACCGCAGAGCAAGCCATTGATGCGCAAGGACGAGTAACAGGTCATATAAATTACAGCGATGCCAATGACGAAATTGGCGATCTGTCGCGTAGCTTTTCAAATATAGTGAGCCGACTTGGTGGCTATACCGATTATTTAGAAAATATGTCGTCGCGATTATCTCATGAGCTGCGCACGCCGGTTGCGGTTGTACGTTCATCTCTTGAAAACTTACAAAGCTTGCAGCAAAGTGAACTGAGTCAAAAATACCTTGAGCGTGCCAGTGAAGGGGTTGAGCGCTTAGGGAAGATAATTACCACTATGAGTGAAGCCACCCGCCTTGAGCAAAGCATTCAAAGTAATGAGTCTGAGCCGTTTGATTTGCAAAAGGTGATCAATGGCTGCATGCAAGGCTACCAGCTAACTTACCCTAACCAGTTATTTACACTCAACATTTGCCAAAGCACACTGCCAATGCAAGGTGCCCCTGAATTTATAGCCCAACTGCTCGATAAGCTAATAAATAATGCCTTGGAATTTAGTGAAGCCAACACCGCGATTGAAGTTAGTCTTAAGCAAAGCGAAAACAAAGCAACATTAACGGTAAGTAATACAGGTACTTTATTGCCTGAGGGGCTTACTGAACATATTTTTGATTCTATGGTATCGGTGCGCAGCCAACAAATGCAGCAACAACCGCATTTAGGTTTAGGACTTTATATTGTCAGGCTGGTATGTGATTACCACAAAGGCACAGTAACGGCGCACAATAATGAGCAAAACAGTGGTGTAGTGTTTACCGTGAACTTGCCTTTAAGTAATTAAACAAAAAGCGGTTTAATTATAAACCGCTTTATTTTAAAGCTTTGCAGTTACAATTTAACTCACACTCAAGTGTAACGATTCACTTTTAATTCATTCGCTCAGTCTTAGTCTACTCACCTAGGAGGAGTCAAAATGAAAGAGTTACTAGAACCCGAAGAAATAGAGTTTATTCTCGATTTATATCGCCCAAATGCAGCCAATAACCATGCTCAACAGGGCGCAACTAAAAAGCCCAAGGTAAGTAATAAACAAGCCATGCAAGCTGAGGTTTTAGCTCGTAGTGCTTAACGACACAAACCTTACAAGTTAGCCATTAAGCTGTAAAAACGCTTTAATGCAGTCTGTTTCTGCCTGTTTGACCGTTTCGCCTATTTCGGGGCCCTTTTTGCCGCTTTTAAGCGCGTCTTGCACTATCTGCTTTTTATCCATTTTTTGTAGTTCATTGTGAATAGCACGTAATTTAGCGGCTTGTGGATAGGGCTTATCCACCAGTGTTTCGCCTCGCCCTTGTGCATCACACTGGCACGCTTGAGTAAAGGCAATAAAACGCTCTGGGTGCACTAGTGCATTTAAATTAGTGACGATTAATTTATGAATGGTTTGCGGCCTTAATTGTTCAAGTGTGTGGCAAAGGGTATGGTTATCACTGGTGAGCACGCCGATATCACGAAAGCGATTAGGTACTTTTAAACGTTCACAAAAGGCCTCAACTACAGCAACCCCTTCACGTTCATGGCCGCGTAAATTACCGCGTTTTTTATAGCTTAGCGCTTTACCAAAGTCATGGGTTAAAGCAGCAAAACGCGTTTCTAGGTTAAAGCCTAAATCGGCTGCTCGTCTAAGCACTAGCATGGTATGGACAAACACATCGCCCTCGGGGTGATGATTTGCAGGCTGCGGGGTGTTTTTCATCTGCTCTATTTCAGGAAAAATACCTAACCCATCTAATGCTTGAAAATAAAGTTCAGGGTGTTTTTCGCCAAGCGCTTTTTCTGTTTCAAGCCAGACTCGCTCTGGTACTAGATGTTCCAACTCGCCTTTATTTTTAAGCTCATGCATTAATGCAGTAGTACTTGGATGAATAGACCAGTCACTACCATAACGGGCTAAAAAGCGGGCAATACGTAATACCCGAACAGGATCTTCTACAAATGCTTGGGTGGTGTGGCGCAGTATTTTATTTTTTAAATCATCTTGACCATTAAACGGGTCAATAATAGTGCCGTTTTCGTCTAGCGCCATAGAGTTAATGGTTAAATCTCGGCGTGCTAAATCTTCTTCAAGGGTTACGTTTGGGCTGGCATCCACCACAAAGCCGGTATAGCCTTTACCATTTTTACGCTCAGTGCGCCCTAGTGCATATTCTTCTTTAGTGTTTGGGTGTAAGTAAACGGGAAAATCGCTGCCAATGGGTAAAAAGCCAAGCGCTTCCATAACCTCTGGCGTTTCACCAATAACAACATAGTCATTATCTTTTGATTGTATGTTTAGCAGTTTATCTCGCACTGCTCCACCCACTAGGTAAACTTGCTTTAAACTCTGTTGCACTTTATTCCCAACCACTACTTTTAAGCTTTTCTTTGATGTTAATCATACCTAATAGTCATTAAAAAATCTGTGTTGTTTGCCAAGCTTTATTAAGCTCATTACAATAGCGCATTATTTTTTAATACCTAAACAGCGAATGAAAAACCACTCAGCAAAAAAAGAACTTATGTTACTGCCCATCCTTTTGGTGGTTATTATTATGTGTGTTGCGGGGCATTTCTTGCTACAAGCTAATTTTCAAGACAGTCATCTGGTCGAATACCTATTAGCCGCGATTCCATTTGCTATGTTTGGCTTAGTAATAGTAGCCTTTAAAATGGCAGCCAAAAGTGAACAACAAGAAAATGATGAGTAAATAAGTTACTGATAGTTTTTTTCTGCTTTAGTGACTTTGTATAAATAGCGTCTTGATTCTGCACGTGAGTGCTTAGTGGTGAGAATATTATAAAACTGGCTTGCAGTAAGCTGATTTATTTGTGAAAACGCCACACTTCTATTTTTATTAAATATACGCTATCGGTTTTATCGGGGTCGCTGGAGGTCAGTAGGGTCATAACAATGGCCTGCTGTAACAAGCTTATTGTATTTTTTAACGCGATGGTTTCTACTTTTACAGTGCCTTGCTCAAAATCAATAATGGCACGGGCTTGATAATCATTGCTGTATTTAACGTATTTTTTGCACTAGGCTGTTGCGTATCTTGCTTACCCCACTTGCGCTTTAATAGAGCGCTGTGTTTTTTGAGCTTGCTTGTGAATTGCAACCACATTGGTCGGGTCGTTTTTTACTTGCTTTACCAGTTTATTTAAATCAACAACGGGCGATAAACCCGACAGTGATTTACAACCACTTAAGCCAACTAGCAAAAGTATAAACGCATACTTTTTCACACAATATCCAAACAAATGCTTAGCAACTATAATACATGATAACCGAACCAGTCCGGTTTAATTGGTTGTGCTTGGCCGCTTGGGGTTAGCTTAATATTAAGCTGACTATCGAGTAAATCAATCGCAAAGCAGTCATCAACATCATATAAATCATCTTTATGAAGATGACTCAGCCCTGCTAATAAGTCATTTTTAGCGCGTTGTTTTGCTTCTTCACTACTACTGGCAACATACAAAGCAAAGTCGTGTTGCTCTGCTAATAAGTCGCTTCTGTAAGCACCTAAGTTAACAAAATAAAGTTGCTTATTTTGCTCTACATAACTATCAACTACCTCGATTTTATAACCATCAATGTGATTAACCGCCATGTAGCTATCCATGTGTACACTGTTTTTATCACCCACCCATTGGCTTTTTAATTTGGTATAGGTTTGCTCAATATTTTGGCCTACCACAAAACGTACGTCGTGCATTTCTATGTGGCAACCTTGAATACGCCCACCTAAATACACCATGAATAACTGCATGCTCACTTCCTTTTAAAAACCAAATTAAATTAAACTATCTACGTCAATCTCATGCTTTTTAATCAACTTATAAAAATCAGAACGATTACGCTTGGCAAGTTTGGCGCCTTCTGCCACATTGCCCCCTGCCATTTTCAGGGTATTAATTACATAGTCTCGTTCAAATTCTTTTTTAGCTTCATTAAGTGATAATGGCTCAACGTTGCTTTCATTACTGTTTAGGGCACTAAGCACTAAATGTTCAGATATAACCTCACTAGGAGTCAACGCAACCACCTGCTCCACTACATTTTGTAATTGACGTATATTTCCTGGCCAATCATACCTTACTAGGGCATGCATGGCATCGCTTGCAAAGCGCTTTTCTTTTTGCTCCATACGCTTTGCGATGTTGGCACTAAAAAAGTTGGCTAATAAGCTAATATCTTCACGGCGTTCACACAGCGGGGGCAACTTTAAGTTTACGACGTTTAACCGGTAGTATAAATCTTCTCTAAACTGTTGATTACTAATCGCTTCAGGCAGGTTTTTGTGGGTTGCAGAAACAATTCGCACATTAATAGGAATTTCTTCTTGAAAGCCCACAGGGCGAATGGTTTTTTCTTGTAGCACACGTAACAACTTAACTTGTAAATTAAGCGGCATATCACCAATTTCGTCTAAAAATAAGGTACCGCCTTGCGCTTGCTGAAATAGGCCTTGGTGATCTTTTACAGCTCCTGTAAATGCCCCTTTTTTGTGACCAAATAGCTCTGATTCTAATAGCTCACCAGGCACGGCCCCACAGTTTATTGCCACAAATGGACCATCACTAACATGGCTATGCTGATGAATCGCCTGCGCAAGCAACTCTTTACCGGTACCGCTGGCACCAGAAATAAGCACGTTAACTTGTGTAGGCCCTAATAGTTTAACTTGCTCCAGCAAATGCAGCATAGCGCCACTGCGGGTGACAATATTACTTTGCGGAGTAATATCATCATTATTAACCCCATGTATCTCAATGGCTTTGGCTAGGCTGTCAAACAGCTCATCTTTATCAACGGGTTTTGTGATAAAGGCAAAAATACCTTGCTTGGTGGCCTCTACCGCATCAGGGATAGATCCATGAGCCGTCATCATAATAACAGGCAACGCAGGGTAACGGTTTTGCAATTGTCGGTGCAGCGCCATGCCGTCCATTTCATCCATTCTTAAATCGGTAATCACCGCATCAAACACTTGGTTTTTAAGTAGTTGTAATGCGTTCATACCACTATCACAGGTCGTTACTTCATAACCCTTTGATTGAATTCGAATAGCCAGTAATTGCAGCAAGCTGGCATCATCATCAACGAGTAAAACTTTAGCACTTGATGGAAGTGTGACTGACATAGTTACTGCTCCTTGGTTTCTTCACGTAGTAAAAGTTGCTGTTCAATTGCGGCTAATGACGACAAGGTTTTTTGCATTTTGGCGTTCAATGCTTGCTGTTGTTTTTTTGCATCTATTTGCATTAATACGTGCTGTTTTTGCAGCCATAAATAGTGCTTTATATCATCGGGCCAATAGTACGCCTGATCCAGCTTAAGTAATTGACTCATAACAGTATCAGGGTCGCGACTAAGGTTGACGCATGCGGTATTAAAAAACGCTTTCAGTGCTTGCTCCCCTAAGTAGGTTTCATTGTCAGGCGCTAATTTAAAACCACCGCACTGATTGGCATGCCAAGCAATAACTTGCGCTGCAGAGGGATATATTGGCTCTGCTTTTGGCCGAGGTTTGGGGTTTGGCTGATTCGTTTTTTTATCTGGCTGAGAGGGTACATTTAATGCTGATTCACCCTGTGTTTGAGTGTTTGTTATTTCACACCCAGATAAAAAAACAAGACTGCTGGTTAGCCATACAATAGCCATTAAACGCGCAGACATATTATTTAACTCCTTTATTTTTATAGGGGATGACAATGTTAAATCGACAGCCTTGCGGCTCATTATGCTCAATTTTTAGTTGTCCATGTAACTGTTCAACTGACTCTTTGACTATAGTAAGGCCTAAACCACTGCCTTGTAAGCTAATCTCTTTAGTATGTTTACCTTGATAAAACGCCCCAAAAACATGTTCTCTTTCATGCTCTTTAATGCCACAGCCCTCATCTGCCACCTGCATATTTAGGCCGTTATTTTCTAGACTCAAGCTAATAGTAACGATTTGGTTTGGCTGAGAAAACTTTAAGCTATTGGAGATTAACTGAATTAAAATCATTTCAATTAACTCCCGTGGCAAACTAAGAGAAATATTAGGTAAACTATTATGCCAAATAAGCGATTGTTCTCGCGCATTTAAGCGGTGCTCAAAGTGGTTATTTACCTTTTTTATTAGCTGATTAAATTCCACTTCACTGACGTTGTCTTTACTGGTGCGAATGGCGTTATAACTCAATAAACTGTCTATCATAGTACGTAGCCTCACCATCGATTGACTGATCAGCCCAAGTACCGCTTTTTGCTCGTTATTGATGGGGCCAACGATTTCATCGGCTAGTAATTCAGTGCCCTCAACCATAGAAGCCAAAGGGGTTTTTAATTCGTGAGTAACGTGGCGTAAAAATGTATCTTTTTGTTGTTCTAACATATGCAGCTGCGCTTGCACCCACTGCAACTTGTTACCTAACTCTATGAGTTCAGCTGATCCCTGCACCGATATTTTTTGCTGCCAATCTCCTTGGCCTAATTTATCAATCACTGAGGTTAAGCTTTTTAAGCGCCCGCTTATGCGCCACAAAAACCCGCCACCAACAAGTAGCGTTAAAGGCGTAAGTGCAACCAACCAGTTTATAAATGAAGCTTGTAAATTTGTGAGCTTAATTTGGTTTTGAGTGATTTTGGCTTCATTTTCCTCACGTAACCACAATGTTAGCTCTGCTAGTATTTCGCTGATTGGCACAAATAATTCAGCTTGTTGACGCGCTTCAACCACAAGTTGAGTATGCGCCGTTTGCAATGTATCCGTTAGCCGTTGCCATTGGTGTGTATTTGCTTGGTTATTTGAAAGCTGTTTTAGCTCATTGATGTTTTGCAATGATGATTGCCATTTATCTACGATTAGCTTATCGAGTGAGTCGCTCTTTAATACCCAGTTTTGTCTTGTTGCCCTTTCTAAACTATTAAGCTCTTGCTTAAGCACATTAAACGACTTAGTTACTTGGTAATTATTACTCACAATTTGCTGAGTGACCGCTAATTGCTTATTTAATACATTTAAAAACACAATAACTACTATAGATAAGGGCAACAGCGACAACAGCATGCTCATTACAAATTGGCCAATTAAATTGGGGCGCCAATTTATCAATGCTTTATATTTTTCAGCCATGACTGCGGGCATACAAAAGTCCTTTGCTATTTTTTTAACGTTCTATTATTAAGTGCTCAACTTATACACTCGCTGAACCATCAAGAATAAAAACCCCTGCTGTCTCAAAATAGCGACAAGTTAAGCAATTGATTTAAAAAATTTTAAACGCTTATAACTGCAAAATTGTTGCATAAAACACACAGTTACTTGTAAAAATTACGCACCAACCACCACAAAAAAAACTAACCCGCTGATTATTAATAAAAATTAATATTGGCATCATTTTTGTAATGGAAACATTAATATTAATTTTAAAAGAGCCAAGGAATGTTCAGAAATAATTTACAGAACGCTGCACTTATTGGTCTGTGCCTAACCAGTACTCATTTATTCGCTCTTGATGTAGATGCTGAATTTAATCGTTTAGACAAAGACAGTAATGGCACATTAAGTGAAGCTGAAGCAGGTGAAGATGCTTTATTACATGAGAACTTTGCACAGATAGACACCGATGAAAACGGACTCATATCTCTAAATGAATTTAAGCTGTTTATAAAATAAAGGAGTACATTCATGAAACAACTAATTGGTGCTTTTTCGCTCCTATTTTTAGCTATTAGTGCCACCGCACTGGCATCGCCATTAAATGTACGTTTTATGCATTTAGATAAAAATATGGATGACCAAATATCGCTTGTTGAGGCAAAGCAAGATAAACAATTACTTAAGCAGTTTGCCGATTTAGACAAAGATAACAACGAGATGATTTCTAAAAAAGAATTCCAAAACTTTAAACCTTAAGTTTAGATTCAAGTTTAATCTATTAGTATAGAGTTAAAAGCACTTGCCATAATCCCTGAGGGAGTGTGTAAACGGATTTAATGTTGGGAGTTAAATTATGGCAAGTGCTTTCTTTCAATACTGTCAGCAATTAAAATACACCTTGGAACGCCAACTATGAGAATACTGCTTCCCTTTATTGGTGCTTTACTTTTTATCAGCCAAAGTGCATTCGCACTTGATGTAAAGCAACGCTTTGACCACTTGGACAAAAATAATGATGGATATTTAACCCATAGCGAGCTTGCTGCTCAGCCTCAGCTATTAAACTCATTTTCAAATTGGGATGAAAATCAAGATAACAGAATTTCTTTAACTGAGTTTAAAAACTACTTAACCACTAACCTGTACTGAGCATTTATATGAAGCCTTTTCATAATATTATTTTACTAACACTGACTGTTTTTAGCTGTATGAGTTTTGCAACAAGCAGTTATATTGCCGAAAAGTTTGAAAAACTTGACCGCAACCAAGATGGCTTTTTAACTTACCCTGAAGCTGCCAGTGATCCTGCTTTATGGTCACGTTTTGGCAGTTATGACCGTGATAAAGACGCACAATTATCATTAAGCGAATACAGCTTGTACGCCAGTAAATAAATAGCCCCACTCAATTAAAGCTTGGTTAACAATATCAAGCTTGAAAAAGTTTAACTCCTATTGTTAACACATCCTATTTCACCCTTAACTTGTTGCTTGCTTTAGCTAAAAGCTGACTTATACGACGCTTAATAAATTATGCTATTGGTATTCTAAATTTGAGTTTGCTACTGTGATAGTACAAATAATAACAATGTGCGTCTTATGCAACTGATAAAACTAATAAAACCGATATTGCTAGCAAGCCTTTGTGCCGTCACTAGCGTGGCAATAGCACAAACTAAAGTCATTTATAACGCCAATGGCTACTCACCTTTGTATAAAGGAAAAATGCGCCATGGCGAAGTAAATACATTTACAACCTTAGTCATAAAAGATGGCAAAGTTGTTAAAACAGGTCCAGACAGCTTGAAAAATAGCTTTCCGGGCGCAACCCTAATTGACGCGAAAGGCAAAACACTACTCCCAGGGCTCATTGATGCCCATGGACATGTCATCGGACTTGGTAATAATTTGTCACAGCTTGATGTGCGCGGTGCAAAATCAGTCGATGAAATAACTGCTAAGCTCAAGGAATTTGTCAAAGGTAAAAAAGGTTGGATCATTGGTCGAGGCTGGAACCAAGAGCTATGGTCAAATACTCGCTTTCCTACGGCCGCTGACTTAGACAAAGTCGTTAACGATCGCCCTGTTATTTTATCGCGAGTAGATGGTCACGCCATTTGGGTTAACTCAAAAGCACTAGAACTTGCCAATATTAATGCTGACACACCAGCCCCAGCAGGTGGAGAAATTATAAAAGACGAGTTTGGCAAACCAACCGGTATTTTTATAGATAAAGCAGAAACCTTGGTTACCCAGCATATGCCTGCAACGTCTGCGCAATCGGTTAGCAATGCATTAGATGCCGCAGGTAAACATTTGTTAAGCTTAGGCATTACCTCAACACACGATGCAGGTATTGATAAAACCACGTGGCAAGTTTATAAACAGCGCGCTGAGTTAGGTACATTACCGCTTAGAATTGTAGCGATGTTAAGTGCAGCAAGCCCAGATTTAAACATGATGCTTAAAGCGGGTCGGTATCAAGATGCTCAAGATTTTTTATCTATTCGCAGTGTAAAAATTTACGCTGACGGTGCCTTAGGGTCACGCGGTGCCGCGCTTATTGAAGAATACGCAGACAGAGCAAACCACTTTGGCCTAATGCTTGAAACCCAACAAAAGCTAGAACAATTATTTACACTCACTTTTAAAAGCGGGTTTAGTGCAAATACCCACGCCATTGGCGATAGAGCAAATAAAATTGTGCTCGATGCCTATCAAAATGTATTTAAGCAAACCGGTGGTATACTACTGCGTAATCGCATGGAGCATGCACAAATAGTCTCGCCGGAGGATATACCGCGCTTTAAAACCCTGAAAATAATTCCATCTATGCAACCTGTGCATGCCACATCAGACATGCATATGGCAGAGCAGCGTTTAACCGATAAACAACTCAAAGGCGCATACGCTTGGCAAACATTCTTAGAGCAGGGGTCGACTATTGCAGCGGGTTCTGATTACCCTGTCGAGCTGGCGAACCCGTTTGATGGCTTATATTCTGCCATTACACGTATGGATCATAATCAATTGCCTGAAAATGGTTGGCGCGCCAGTGAGGTATTGAGCAGAGAAGATGCATTACGTGCGTTTACCCTTGGCGGCGCGTATGCAGCGCATCAAGAGTTTAAACTAGGGAGTTTAGAGCAAGGTAAGTGGGCTGACTTTATACTGGTTGATCAAGACTATTTTAAAGTGCCTATTGAGCAGCTTTACAAAACTCAGGTGCTGCAAACATGGATTGCAGGCAAGTTACGTTACCAAAAAGACGCAGCAAAGACTGAGGAATAAAAAATATAAAAAAAGTAAAAATTTACTAAAGTAATCAAAAGTTATGTCGATAAATAAGAACTTATAGTATTTATTATGTTTCAGGAAGAACACATGTTTTCAAAAAAAGCACCTCTTGCTTTATCGGCACTTTTCACTTTATCACTTTCAGCATGTTCTACACACCCAATTTACAACGGTCATTCAGGTCATGACAATGTTAGCAATAATCACTCTTATAACAATCTGTATGCCAGAAATTACCAACCTCGAGTTAATAATTGGCAATTCCCTGAACATAACTTTCGCCCTGTTAATAGTAGTAAGTTATTAAGTGATTACACTGAACAGCTAGCCATGAAGTTAATTCAAAATATGAATTATGTTAACAGTCGAACTCCTATCGCGGTTACCTCGTTTGTAAATTTAGATGACAACCTTCAAACAACTAATATTTTTGGTAACCACCTAGCTGAAAGTTTTATAACTGAAATGCAAGGATTTGGTTTATCTATCGTTGACTACAAACACACTGGAAATGTTCATGTCACACCCTTAGGAGACTTTTCATTTAGTCGTAATGGTAAAGAAATTAAAGGTTACCCACATATCGACTACACTTTAACGGGAACTCTAACATACACTAACAAAGGCGTTATTGTGAATGCTCGTATAATAGGAGCTAAATCTAAGATAGTTGTATCAACAGCCAAAGGATTTATCCCTAGCTTTATTGTTGAGTCTTTATATCCAACTAGAAGAGTTGATGGAATTATATTAGACGAAATTCAATAAAACAAAAAAGGGTTAACTTAAAAGTTAACCCTTTTTTGTATCAGCTTTAGACTGACGATATAACTTAATAATGTGATAAATATTGACCAGAGCTAATAAGCCATTAGTAAATGCAACCGGAATAGAGCCGATTGCTGCACCGTAAAAAGTAAACGCAATACAACCCAGTAAATTAAACCAACGTAGTTTGGTTACATCGGTCATGGTCAAAGAAATAACTAGTAAAACGGATGCTAAATAACCTAAATATTCCCAACTCAATTGTTCTCTCCTAGGCTTTAGGTTAGTATTACGCGTTAAATTTTAGTACATTATTAAGCTACGCTACGCAGTAGTTAAAATAAAAAAGCTAACTTACCAATAAAACCTTAAAATATACTGGTTAATACCACAATTTTTAATCATTACACGGAAGAATGAAGGTCATTTAACGCTGTTAATTATATTAACGGCGTGGGCAAGTTAGCATAAATTCTTAATCTTAATGCTATCGTCATTAAGGTGTAATAAATAGGACATTTGTCCGAAGAGCATGATTGATGTTTCAATACCATTTTTCCAGTTACCTTGTTGATCAACTGCTGACGTTTGCCGGCAGTAGTTTTCAGCAATCAAAAAAAGAAATATTAATACAGCAAGACCAACCGTTAACTAAGTTGGTGTTAGTGCGAAGTGGAACTGTATCTTTTAGTTACGATGTAGGTAATGGCAGGCGCCTGCTTCTTGGCCAACTCGACTGTAACAATACCCTAATTGGCGAAATTGAAGCACTTAATAATAACCCCTGCATTTACACGGTAACCTGCTTTAGTGATGTCACGTACAACTTGATTGAATTAAAACATTGGCGCGCATTATTGCTCGATAAACCCGAGCTAAGCTTATATACGGCGCAAACGATTGCGGCTAAGTTTCAAGAAAATCAAAAAATTAATTTAGATAAGCTGTTACTGCCGTTGAGCTACAATATTGCCAAAGACTGCTTATTACGTGCAGAGAATAACAATCCCACTTTATTACGTGCTTACCCTACGGTAAATGCAGAAGCTGAGCGCTTTGCAACCACTGAGCGTGCATACAGGCGTGTAGTGAGTGAGTTAGTAGAGAAAAACTTAGTGCAAAGAAGCACACAAGGACTACAAGCTGTCGATATTCCTAAATTAAGTGACTATGTAGATAGCTTTGCACAGCTTTAAAGACAATAAAAAAGGCCATTAAGGCCTTTTTTATTGAGCAAAATCACGTTTACTTTTCAAGTAAAATATCGTGGATTTTAGCTAAATCAGATTTACCTTCAATAATTTCATCCGGCGTTAAACCTGATAATTCATGCGGGAATACTAACCATTCTTCAGATTCATGAATGTAGTAATCAGGCACTGTATCAACTTTTGAATTTTTTGGCTTGTAGTATGGACAAGCAATACGAATATCACGTGGTAAGTTTAAACGCATTAGCTCAGAAAGCTTCTCTTTTAACGCTACAATACTACGACCTGAGTCAAAAACATCGTCAACAATCAGTAAAGAGTCACCAGCATTTGCGTTTTCAACTATGTAGTGTAAACCATGTACTTTGATTTCTTTTGATTGCTTACCAATACCGTAATAAGACGAGGTACGAACCGCAATGTGATCCGTTTCTATGCCTTTGTAATCATAATATTCCTGAACAGCAATCCCAATTGGAGCACCACCGCGCCATATACCAATAATAAAATCTGGACGAAAGCCATCTTTATACACTTGTGCCGCTACGCGGAATGAATCTTCAAGTAATTGTTGAGCCGTGATATAGCACTTTTCTGACATAATAAGGATCCCAGTGGTATGTATAATATTTGAGCGAGGTTTAAATAAAAATAGATGCCCAAACACGTAATGGCGAAAGATTTTACCGTAAATAAAACAAAATTGCTTGTTTGACGGATAAAAAAATAGGCACCCTAAGGTACCTATTTTTTAACTAATGCGTAATCTCAGTAGATTATGCCTTTTCAAGTAGGGTGCGTGCTACGGTGCGCATACCTTGTGTAGTTGCACCTGAAGCCCATTGACTTGTGCTACCACCCATATTAAATGCAGCAGCTAAATCGATGTGTACCCAGCCTTTGCCATCGTTTGGCACAAAGCGAGATAAGAAACCAGCGGCGTTAGATGCACCACCGAAACCACCGCCTTTTTGGGCGCGGCTATTTGCTGTATCCGCATACGGCGATGGGCAGTTTTGTTGATGCCACTTTTCAAGTGGTAATGGCCATGCGGCTTCCATTTCTTGTGACGCAAAGTCTTCCACTTCACGCACTAGCTCTTTATCAAGGGCAAACAATGCGTTGTACTCTTGACCAACAGCAACAAGGGCGGCACCAGTAAGGGTTGCCGCATCAATAATAAGTGGAGCGCCTGTCTCGCCTGCGGCCATTAAGCCATCAGCCAATACTAAACGCCCTTCAGCATCGGTATTTACAATTTCAACGGTTGTGCCATTTTTGTAAGTAAGAATGTCACCTAGTTTGTATGCATGACCGGAAATTAAGTTCTCTGCACAACATAAAAACAACTTAATACGCTTTTCTACGCCACGGCTAATTGCCAGTGCCAAACCTGCGGTTACCGTTGCTGCACCACCCATGTCGCACTTCATACCCAACATACCTTCGCTTGGTTTAATTGAGTAACCACCTGAGTCAAACGTAATACCTTTACCTACAAGTGCTGCGCTTACCGGTGCGTTCTCATCGCCAGTTGGGTTGTAATCAAGCTCAAGTAATACTGGCGGACGCTCACTACCACGACCTACGGCATGAATACCAATCCACTGCTGTTCTAATAGTGCATCGCCTTTTATTATTTGGTAGCTAACATGCTCTGGTGCCAGTGATTGAATAAATTCAGCGGCTTTTTCAGCCAAGCTTTCTGGGTAAATGTCATCGGCGGTGCCATTGATCATTTCGCGCGCCCACGTTGCCGATGCTTTTAAATCAGCGAGTTCTTTAAGATCAGATTGTGCGTTATCAACAAACTCAACACCGTTTAGTACTTTTGGTGATACAAAGCCTTGGTAAAAAGCCCATTGGCTCTCTGTACACCAAACATCGCCTTCAAGCACAACACTTTTAATGCCTTGGCTGGCAATAGTACGACCCGCTTTTTGCACATTTTTTAATGTTTCTTGCTCAGATAAATGAACCGTTGCGCCGTGTTCGTTAAAAGATAGTGACGCACTTTCGCCCCAATGCCCTGGTGCCGATTGCTCGCTTAATTGAACAACAAATTTTTCACTCATGTTAGAATATCCTTGCACTTAAATGTGTGGTTGAGTTTACTATAGCGCGCTTAAGTTCCCAACTGCTTGCGGTAAATAACCTCAAATAGTCCGTAAAGTCTTATTTTACTTAACCTGAATTCTGGTTATAAAAGGAAGTCATTAATGAAGTACACCCCGCCATTACAATCTGCTACGTTATTAAAACGTTACAAACGCTTTTTAGCTGATTTAGAGCTCAGTGATGGCACTACTTTTACCGCTCACTGTGCTAATACGGGTAAGATGACGGGCTGTGCCGATGCCGGTTTTACTGCCTTTTATTCCACCAGCAGTAATACTAAGCGAAAGTACCCGCAGTCATTAGAGCTGACGCAAAATAACTTATCACAACTTATTTGTGTAAATACCGCCGTTGCCAATAAAGTGGTCGAAGAAGCACTTAATAATGGGGTTATTGATGAGCTTACAGGCTATCAACACATACAAAGTGAAGTGAAGTATGGCAGTGAAAACAGCCGCATCGACTTTTTACTTACCCACAGCAGCAAAGCCAATTGTTATGTTGAAGTTAAATCAGTCACGCTGCTGAGCGAAGATCGTCCACAAAGCGGTCAAGGCTACTTCCCTGACGCCCAAACTGTTCGTGGGCAAAAGCATATTCGTGAATTAATCGACATGGTAAAACAAGGGCATCGAGCGGTATTACTATTTGCAGTGCTGCACCAAGGCATCACACAAGTCAGTGCTGCGGTGCATATTGACCCAACCTATGCACAATTGCTTAGCGAGGCCATTGAGCAAGGCGTAGAAGTATTAGCTTATAAAGCCCATATTTCTGCCAGTGAAGTAACTTTGGTTGAGAAAGTAGCATTTATTGAGTAAAAAGAGCGCATTTAAGCGTTGGTATTTCGCCACGCCCAAAAAATACTTATCCGAAAAGTAAAAGATAAGTTGTTTTTATTATTTTTGCCCACATAACAACGCCAGTTTATAAACCGATACTGTAATAAAAAAATATAAACACTGCTTTTGCTACTTTTATATGGGTAAACAGGGTTGAAGCTAATTCGATTATTTAAAAATAAATTTGCCTAGGGTATGAGTTTCTGCTATTTATACCGCCGGCTAATGCTGAGGCATTAAATTAAGGATTTAGGAGAGAGTTATGCCAGACCAAAAAAGACATGGTTTATTGGCTCAAGCCGGTTTAGAACCATACCAAGAAAAACCGGGTGAAGAGTACATGAATGAAGCACAACGTGCTCATTTTAAAACAATTTTAGAAACTTGGCGTAATGATTTACGAAACGAAGTTGATCGTACTAAGTCACATATGCAAGACGAAGCAGCTAACTTTCCTGATCCCGTTGACCGCGCAGCACAAGAAGAAGAGTTCTCATTAGAGCTTCGTACTCGTGACCGCGAACGCAAATTAATTAAGAAAATTGAAAAAACAATCAACTTAATTAAAGAAGACGAGTTTGGTTTTTGTGAGTCTTGTGGTATTGAAATTGGTATTCGTCGTTTAGAAGCACGTCCTACTGCTGATTTATGCGTAGACTGTAAAACACTTGCCGAAATTAAAGAAAAACAAGCTGGACGCGGCTAATTAAGTTATAGCCATGTCTTCTACAGCCGTTACCGCGCAAGTATCTGACTATCGCGGCCGATTTGCACCGTCTCCTTCGGGGCCGTTACATTTTGGCTCACTTGTGGCGGCTGTAGGTAGCTACCTAGATGCAAAAGTTAACCAAGGGAAATGGTTAGTACGCATTGAAGATATAGACACCACTCGCGTTGTAAAAGGCGCCGCCACCGATATCCTAAATACCTTAGACGCCTACTGCCTTAATTGGGATGAAAACGTTGTGTATCAAACACAGCGTCTTACTATTTATCAAGATGCAGTAAACTCACTGTCAAAACAACACCTTATTTATGCCTGCCAATGCTCTCGTAAGCAAATAAAAGCCCTCGGCGGTATTTATCAAGGGCAATGTAAACACAGCCAACTCAGTGAACAGGGTCATGCCCTTCGCTTAACTCAATGCCATGCAACCGTGACTTATAACGACCTTATTCAGGGGCGTATTGACGTTGACCCTGCTCTGGCCCATGAAGATTACATTATAAAACGTAGCGACGGTTTATTTGCCTATCAACTGGTGGTGGTTATTGATGACATTGAGCAAGGGATCAATCGAATTGTACGAGGCGCTGATCTACTTGAACCTACCGCCCGTCAAATAAGTCTGTTTAAGCAACTTAATAACCCTATTCCAGAATTTGCTCATTTACCTTTAGCGGTAGCAAAACCAGGGTTTAAACTGTCTAAGCAAAATTATGCCCCTGCAATTTGCAAACAAAATCCAAAACCCACTTTAATAGCTGTATTTAAATTTTTAGGCTTGCCAATACATGAGCAACTAATGGATTTAACCTGCGAACAATTACTCGCTTGGGGCGTGGCGCATTTTAACTTAAGCCTTGTTCCTGCTAAGCGTGAAATACAGATTTAACCTCCCTTTACGTATTACGTGGAATTAATTCAAATAAAATCGTTAAAAATGGCTTAATTTCAGTGCTGCAACTTAATTTTTTTACCTTGCTGGTATATGATAGCCGCCTAAATATATGCTAATTACATTAAACAGTAAAAATAACGCTTTAAGCGAATACTTGCTGTGATTTTGATTGCAATGGCGAGTAAATCAACCGCTTCTCTAGGAGACAGACTATTATTTCCAAGCTTTTTCAATTTTGTCGACAAATTATTGGCCCAAGTGCCAATAACGAAAATGTCGCAATCAGCAGTGAGCCGTTAGTGATCCCTAGAGGTGAGCATGGTATTTCTCGCAAACAATTTAGCCCAAATGCAATCAAAGTACTCTATCGCCTAAAAGATGGTGGCTATGATGCCTACTTAGTTGGTGGTTGCATTCGCGATGTATTGTTAGGCCAACAACCTAAAGATTTTGATGTTGTAACCAATGCAACCCCTGAGCAAGTTAAAAAACTGTTTCGTAACTGCCGTTTAATTGGCCGCCGCTTTCGTTTAGCGCACATTGTTTTTGGTCGTGAGATTATTGAAGTGGCCACCATGCGCGGCCATCACGAAGCACAAGAAGATAAAAATCAAATTAGCCAATCAAGCGAACATGGGCAACTACTTCGCGACAACGTATTTGGCAGCATTGAAGAAGATGCCGAGCGTCGTGATTTTTCAATCAATGCCTTATATTACTCAATCAATGATTTTTGTATTTATGATTACGCCAATGGTTTAGCGGCCATAAAGGCAAAACAAATAGAGTTAATTGGCGATCCTGAAACACGCTACCGTGAAGACCCCGTGCGTATGCTTCGCGCAGTGCGCTTTGCCACCAAGTTAGATATGCAAATAGCGCCAGCAAGCGAAAAGCCGATTACCGAATTAGCGAGTTTGCTTGATAATATTCCGCCAGCGCGTTTATTTGAAGAAATACTCAAGCTATTTTTAAACGGCAAAGCACAGCAAAACTTTGTAATGCTGCGTCAGTACGGTTTATTTAAATCGTTGTTCCCAGAACTTGACCGGATTTTAGATAAAAACCCAGACGGACTTGAAGAAACCTTCATCAAGCAAATGTTTGCAAACACTGACATCCGTATTAATTCAGATAAAAAAGTCACTCCTGCATTCGTATTTGCAGCATTACTGTGGTTCCCGCTGATTGAACGTACTGAAAAAATTAGACGCCAAGAGCAACTATCAGAATACGATGCATTTGCTCAAGCAATTAATAAAGTACTGAGTGAGAATGCCCAACATATTGCCGTACCAAAACGCTTTACGTTAGGTGCTCGTGATATTTGGCATATTCAACAACGCTTAGATAAACGTGCAGGCCAACGTGCCTATCGTTTAACACAGCAACCGCGCTTTAAAGCCGCTTATGATTTTTTACTATTGCGTGTTGATGCTGGTGAAACTGAGCATACAGAGCTGGCACAGTGGTGGACACAGTACTTAGGTCAAGATATTAATGGCCAAAAAGAAATGGTGCGAGAGCTTGGTCATCAAGGTGGCCCAAAGCCACGCAAGCGACCTCGTCGTCGTACTACTAAAAAGCCAGCTGAGTAAATAATGCAACGTGTCTATTTGGGTTTAGGAGCAAACCTTAACAGCCCTAAAAAACAACTTGATAACGCTGTTATTGCACTTAAAAGCTTGCCAAACAGCGAACTTATAGCCTGCTCGCATTATTATGCGAGCAAGCCTATGGGACCACAAGATCAACCTGATTATGTGAATGCAGTCGCCTGTATCAACACTTCACTTGAGCCAGAGCAACTACTCGATTTAACCCAAGCCATAGAGCTAGAACATGGTCGAGTCAGAAAAGCTGAGCGCTGGGGCGCACGCACACTGGATATTGATATTTTATTATTTGGTGAACAGGTTATAAATACTAAACGTTTAACGGTGCCTCATTACGGGTTAAACGAGAGAGAATTTGTTGTTTACCCGCTGCAAGAAATTGCACCCGAACTTATTTTACCAAGCGGCGCATCTATCAAACAGATAGCAAATAACCTACCGCTTAACGACTTACAACAATTACCGCTGTAATTAACTAAGGCCACTGTCTGCGAGAATATTATGTCTAAAATAACCGTTTCAACTTTGAATAAAATGAAGGCTGAAAGTAATAAAATCACTGCGTTAACAGCTTATGATGCCAGTTTTGCTAAGTTATTTCATGAGAATGGCGTTGAAGTTGTTTTAGTCGGTGATTCTTTGGGAATGGTATTACAAGGTGGCGATGACACACTCGCTGTGACAAACCAAGAAATTGCGTACCATACTCGCTGTGTTCGCGCTGGAAGCCGTGACCTATTTGTTATTGCCGACCTACCGTTTATGACCTATGCAAATCCAAATGATGCGTGTAAAAATGCCGCAGAGCTCATGCGCGCAGGTGCTAATATGGTCAAGCTTGAAGGTGGTGAATGGCTACATGACAGCATTAAATCACTCACTCAACAAGGTATTCCGGTGTGTGGGCATTTAGGGCTTACGCCACAATCTGTGCACGTATTTGGTGGTTTTAAAATTCAAGGCCGTGAAGAAGTACAAGCACAAAAAATTATTGCCGATGCAAAAGCATTAGAGGCAGCGGGTGCTCAACTACTCGTGCTTGAGTGTATTCCAAGTGCCTTAGCAAAACGTATTACTGACTCATTAAGCATTCCGACTATAGGGATTGGTGCGGGCAATGTAACCGATGGTCAAATTTTGGTTATGCACGATTTAGTCGGCATTTCTGCAGGCTACATTCCTAAATTTTCAAAAAACTTTTTACTCGAAACAGGCAACATGCCTGCCGCTGTTAAAAAGTATTGTAACGATGTTAAAAGCGGCGTTTTTCCAAGCGCTGAACACGAGTTTAAATAATGCAGTCAATCACTGAAATTAAATCATTACGCAGTCAAATAAGAGCTTGGCGCCAAGCGGGTTTAAGTGTTGCACTAGTACCTACTATGGGTAATCTGCACCGCGGCCACTTTTCGTTGGTAGAAAAAGCAAAAACACTGGCCGACAAAGTCGTTGTTAGTATTTTTGTTAACCCGATGCAATTTGGTGCTAACGAAGATTTAGACAATTATCCGCGTACCTTAGATGCCGATAAACAAGGTTTAGCCGATCTTGAAACGGATATTTTGTTTATCCCCAGTGTAGAGGCTATTTACCCAAATGGCTTAGGGGTGCAAAGTTTTGTTGATGTACCAGGTATTTCGATGGGCTATTGCGGCGGCTCACGTCCTGGTCATTTTAAAGGTGTAGCAACAGTTGTCACTAAACTATTTAACTTAGTCCAACCTGATTACGCCTGCTTTGGTGAAAAAGACTTTCAACAGCTGCAAGTTGTTAAAACAATGGCCCGTGATTTGTCGATACCAGTAGAAATTATTGGTGTGCCAACGATACGTGAAGTTAGCGGCCTTGCCATGAGCTCACGCAATGGGTATTTATCAAGTGATGAAAAGCAAACCGCTACGATTTTATTCAATACTTTAAATCACTGTGCGCAGCAACTAAAAAGCGGAAATAAAGCGTTTGCTACTCTTGAAGCTGATGCTAAAGCGACTTTAGAAAGCGCAGGGCTAAAACCAGATTATTTTTCGATAGCTCAACGAGATACATTAAAAGCTGCTACACTCGAAGATACACGATTTGTTATTTTAGCTGCCGCCTTTTTAGGAAGTGTTAGATTAATCGACAATATACAGGTTGAAGTTTAATACTGGTGTAGCCTCACTTTAAGGATAAGTATGAAAACTTTTATTAAAACTAGCCTCGTGGCTTTTTCGTTTGCAGTTCTTGCTGGCTGCCAGAGCCAGGCGGGTAATCCAGCACTTAATCAATGTGCTCAGCAAAGTTATCAATGCGAAACCAGCTGTGAACAACAAACAACCACCGACAGCCTTAAGTCACAGGTTTGCTCATCTAAGTGCATCGAAGCGTATAATCAATGCAAAGTACAAGCTGAAAACTTAAGTAAAGCTGACTAATATCAATCGGCATAAATTGTAAACCAAAAAAAACCGCTCATTTGAGCGGTTTTTAATTATTAGCGGTTTAGTTTAAGCCTAACTTTTTCAACTCAACTTCAACTAGCTTTGCAGAAAGTGGCACATAACCATCTTTTTCTACAATTTTTTGACCTTCTTGCGAAAGTACCATCTTTAAAAACTCAGCTTCAACTGGGCCAAGTGGCTTATTTGGGTGTTTATTTACATAAACATATAAGAAACGTGAAAGTGGGTATTTACCTTGAGCTACGTTTTCAAGCGTGGCATCTACAAAGTTAGTACCTTTTTTAGATAACGGAACAGTGCGCACACCCGATGTTTTATAACCAATGCCAGAATAACCAATGGCATTTAGTGATGCTGAAATTGACTGTACAACAGAAGCTGAACCCGGTTGCTCGTTCACGTTATTACGAAAATCGCCTTTACATAAGGCTTTCTTTTTAAAGTAACCGTAAGTCCCTGATACTGAGTTACGTCCATATAATTGCACATCTTTTGCAGCCCAATCACCTTCTAGACCAACATCACTCCAGCGGTTTACTTGCTCTGGTGCGCCACATTTACGTGTTGATGAGAAAATAGCATCGATTTGGTCAATACGTAGCCCTTCAATTGGGTTATCTTTATGAACAAATACCGCTAATGCATCAATTGCTACACGTACTTGTGTTGGCTTATAACCATAGCGCTTTTCAAATGCTTCAATTTCTTTCGACTTCATAGCACGGCTCATTGGACCTAAATTTGCCGTACCTTCTGTTAGTGCTGGTGGCGCAGTAGACGAACCTGCCGCTTGAATTTGAATATTTACATTTGGGTAAATACGCTTATATTCTTCAGCCCAAAAGGTCATCATGTTGGCTAACGTATCAGACCCTACCGATGAAAAGTTACCTGATACACCGCTAATTTTTTGATACTCAGGCATACCGTCTTCTAATGCTACTGCTTGCGCAGATACAAATGTTGTAACAGCCACACCCATTGCGGCAACTAAGTTTTTAAATTTCATTTTGGGGTTCTCCAGTTTGTTCGTCCCATTTCCTAACTGCGGTTCACTCTAAAGTGAGTACATGACAATGGTGTGACTCTTAAATGACACTTTTATGACTAGCAGTATTACTCGTCACTAATGGCGGAATAGAGATCACCCTATCGCTTGAAAACGCAAAAGAAAAACAGGAGCCTTTACCCAGTTCACTGCTAATTTTTAATTGGCTACCATGGCGAGTAAGTACATGTTTAGTAATTGCTAAGCCTAATCCTGAGCCACCAGTGGTGCGGCTTCTGGCTTTATCGACCCGATAAAAACGCTCAGTTAAGCGATTTATATGCTCTGGTGCAATACCATCACCATTATCGATAACACTAAAACATGCCTGTGCATTGTTGCGCTGCCAACACACCTCAATTTTACCACCTGGCTTAGTATAATGAATGGCATTAAATACTAAGTTTGAAAACGCACTTCTGAGCTCATCCTCAGCGCCGGTAATATCAAGTGACGCATCAATATTAAAAATAAGTTGATGGCCTTTATCTTGATTTATAGACTGTGCTTCAATTTCAATCAGTTTTAGCAATTGCGGTACATTTACTGCCTTATCATTACTGTGGCGTTTTGCGCCTTCAATACGTGATAACGAAAGTAACTGATTCACTAAACTATCCATGCGTTTACATTGTTCTAGCATGGTAGTTTGTGCCTTATTCCACATTGCAGGCGGAGGGAGCGAATCACTGTCGAGCATTTCAAGGTAGCCGGTAACAACCGTTAAAGGGGTTCTGAGCTCATGAGAGACATTAGCAACAAAGTCTTTACGCATTTGCTCAAGCTGCTTTAAACGGGTTACATCACGTACTACCACCAATAACTGAGTGTTAGCATAAGGCATCACCCTAAACTCAAGTACTTGTTCTACACTGTGGCCACTTTCAAGCTCCAGTGCATCACTAAACTCTTTACGGCGCATATATTTAGCAAATTTAGGATCGCGAATGAGGTTATCTAAACGCTGACCATGATCAACCGGCCATTGTAACCCTAACACTTTGAGTGCAAGTTGATTACACCACACAATTGATAAATCGTTTTGCAATACAACAACGGCATCAGGCACCGCCTCAGCACCGTCACGAAAACGGCGTATCAGCTCTGCCAGTTCGTTACGCTTTTTACGATTACGATGTTGCAGCTGATAGATGCCTTCAAATACTTGTTCCCACGACCCTTCACCTTCTGGTGGGTTAAAACTGCGCTGTTTATGCAGCCAATCACTTAACCGATAAAGTTGATGGTAATGCCACATAAGTAGCGAAAAAGCGCCCAAAAACAACATCAAAAATGGGGCATCAATAAGCACCCCAATAAAAAGTAAAGGTATAAAATAGACAAACAGCCGCTTTGTTAGCGCCTGCTTGTTAATAACTCGATACATACACGCTCTTTACCTTATAAACGCTAGCAGACAAGTTGACTGAACTAGGTTAATAGATTGCTACTTAACTAAGTAAGCTTAATTGTAAGCACACTATAGTTTACACGAAAAGCGATAACCAGCTCCGCGTACCGTTTGTACTAAGCGGTCATGTCCAAGCGTAGCAATCGCTTTACGCAAGCGACGAATATGGACATCTACGGTTCTGTCTTCAACATACACATTCGTGCCCCATACATGATCAAGCAGTTGCTCACGGCTGTAAACACGCTCTGGATGGGTCATAAAAAAGTGTAACAGTCTAAATTCGGTTGGCCCCATATCAAGCTCACTGCCCCCTGAGGTAACACGATGCGAAATAGGGTCCAAGCGCAGGCCATGCACTTCAATTGCTTCTTCTAAAGAGGTAGGTGCTACTCGGCGAATAACTGCTTTAATACGCGCCATTAACTCTTTAGGTGAAAACGGCTTAGTAACGTAATCATCAGCGCCCACTTCTAAACCGCGTATTTTGTCTTCTTCTTCGCCGCGAGCAGTTAGCATAATGATAGGGATTTGGCGTGTGTGTTCATTTTGTTTGAATTTTTTAGCGATTTGAATTCCACTACCACCAGGTAGCATCCAATCGAGTAACACCATATCTGGATAAGGTTCAACCATTGCGGCTATTGCAGAATCATAATCTTCTGCCTCAATGGCTTGAAAGCCATTTTGTTCTAAAACAAAAACCAACATTTCCCTGATAGGTGCTTCGTCATCAACGACTAATACTTTACGTGACATTCCAATTTATCTCTTAGGCTATTGAGTAGGTTTCATTATTATGACTAAGTATGACATTTTTATTAAAGTGTAACGTCTAAATTAAAATGAAACTAAAAAAAACACAAAATAGTAACAAAAAATTGAATATGTCATATTTTTATCATCTTGAGCAGTAAATAAAAAAGTGGTTTGCAGTAAAGTGAGTCGTTATTAAAGGCCTATTTATGATATTAACTTGGGATCATCAAATTACTAACTAGCAGCTATTTTTAGGCTTAATAATAAAAGTCGGCACCTATTTAGATCAGGTTTATTATGATCTTAAATACAAGGATCAGAGTTCTATTAAGCAGATCCCTTTTCGGATCACTATTTTACCCACTAACAAAGCTAAACCAATGATTTACTGTGTGATTTTTATCCATTTATTATGATATTCGACACTTAAAAGTACAAAATGCGTCACTTTAAGCCCTTCACTTAGTAAAGTAATGATCCCAGATATGACAAGTTAGTAATCGAGTGATCCCAAATTAATAACTAGGTAAAATACTGATCCCCCACAGATCAAAAAAGCCAGTGCGTAAGCAACTGGCTTTTTATAATGAGTGCGAGAGTATCGCCGTTATTGGCTCATTATTTTATTTTTGGATTTAACTCACCGCTTAAGTATTTAAGGTGCATTTCATCCAATGAAATTGGCTTAATTTTACTTGCTTTACCCGCAGTACCAAACGCTTCGTAACGGGCAATACAAATGTCAGTCATTGCTTGTGTTGCAGCGGCTAAGAACTTACGTGGGTCGAAGTTCGATGGGTTCATTGCCAAATGACGACGAATCGCACCGGTAGACGCTAAACGTAAGTCAGTATCAATGTTTACCTTACGCACACCGTATTTAATACCTTCAACAATTTGCTCAACTGGCACACCGTATGTTTCAGGAATTTCGCCACCGTATTGGTTAATCACTTCTAACCACTCTTGTGGTACAGAAGACGAGCCATGCATTACTAAGTGCGTGTTTGGAATACGCGCATGAATTTCTTTAATACGATCAATCGCTAAAATATCGTCGGTTGGTGGACGCGTAAATTTGTAGGCACCGTGTGATGTACCACAGGCAATAGCCAGCGCATCAACATGGGTTTTATTTACAAAATCTGCCGCTTCTTCTGGATTCGTTAGCATTTGCTCTGTGGTAAGTTTACCCTCAGCGCCAACGCCGTCTTCTTCACCCGCTTCACCGGTTTCAAGTGAACCTAATACACCTAGCTCACCCTCAACTGAAACACCACATGCGTGTGCCATTTCAACTGTTTTACGTGTTACATCAACGTTGTAATCGTAGCTTGACGGAGTTTTGCCATCGCTCATTAACGAGCCATCCATCATTACTGATGAAAAACCTAACTGAATTGAACGCTGACATACACCCGGTGATGTACCGTGATCCTGATGCATAACCACGGGGATATGTGGCCATTCTTCAACTGCCGCTAAAATCATATGACGAATAAAAGGTGCACCGGCATACGCACGTGCGCCCGCAGAACCTTGCACAATAACAGGGCTGTTTGTTTTATCAGCCGCTTCCATAATTGCGCGCATTTGCTCTTGGTTATTTACATTAAACGCGGGTACACCGTAACCATGCTCAGCGGCATGATCCAGAAGTTGTCGCATACTGATTAAAGCCATTGGGTATTCTCCAATTTATCGATAGTCATTAAACTATCTAGTTTGAACGGATTTGTTAGTTTGGTGCAATAACTACACCTCGAACCTTAAAGCTCAATGCCTAAAATTCGAATTAAATAACTAATAAATAAAAGTGAGAGGTATTTATCAGTTAAGTGTAGCAGATGCGGACACTCCACATCTGCCTAACGGCTAGCTAATACCCTAGGTATTACTTAGCACGTGATTCTAGCATCACTACTGCAGGCAGTTTTTTACCTTCTAAAAACTCTAAGAAAGCACCACCACCGGTAGAAATATACGAAACTTTGTCACTAATGCCGTACTTGTCAATTGCTGCTAAAGTGTCACCACCGCCTGCAATTGAAAACGCTTTTGAATCAGCAATCGCTTGGGCAATGGCACGTGTACCATTACCGAACTGATCAAATTCAAAAACACCCACTGGGCCATTCCATACAACGGTGCCCGCATTAGCAATAATTTTTGCAAGTTTGTTTGCTGTATCAGGACCAATATCAAAAATCATATCGTCGCTGGTAACTTCGCTTACATCTTTAAGTGTTGCTACAGCTGATTCTGAGAATTCATTACCCACAACAACGTCTGTCGGTACCGGAATTTCACCCTTGTTAGCTTTTGCTGCTGCACATAAGCGATTAGCTTCGTCCATTAAGTCAGCCTCAAAAAGGGACTTACCTACAGGGTAACCTGCAGCTGCAATAAAGGTATTAGCAATACCGCCACCCGTAACAAGCTGGTCAACAGTTTTAGACAATGAATCAAGTACGGTTAACTTAGTTGACACTTTAGAGCCACCCACAATCGCCACTAATGGGCGTGCTGGGTTATCAAGCGCTTTGCCTAGCGCTTCAAGTTCAGCCGATAATAATGGACCGGCACACGCTACATCAGCAAATAAACCTACACCATGCGTTGATGCTTGTGCCCGATGCGCAGTACCAAAGGCATCCATTACGTACACGTCACATAATGCAGCGAGTTGCTTTGATAAAGTTTCGTCGTCTTTTTTCTCGCCTTTATTAAAACGCACGTTTTCAAAAACAACGACTTCGTTATCTGCAACATCAACGCCGTTTAGATAATCTTTTTCTAGGCGAACTGTTTGCTCAAGTGCATCATTTAAGTAATCGACAACCGGAGCCAATGAAAACTCTTCTTCGTATTGCCCTTCCGTAGGACGGCCAAGGTGTGACATAACCATCACTTTCGCGCCTTTCTCTAACGCTAGTTTGATAGTAGGTAACGCAGCGCGAATACGTGCATCTGACGTCACTTTTCCTGCTTTAACGGGTACATTTAAATCTTCACGAATTAATACGCGTTTGCCGTTTAAATCTAAATCTGCCATTTTAATGACCGACATGAACATCTCCTTAGTTAACGATACTAAACCTAGGGTCTGTTGACCCTTCAAGGTTGAATTTGCAGCTGCCTGTTTGGTATTTAGGCAAGGCAGAGCCTATGTGGTGTGGTTATTCCCCATAAATAGGCGATAACGCAGCATCAATGCCAAACAGGCGCTGCCCAAAGGGTTCTACCTAGGGGCAATCAACTCTTTGTTGCTCGGTTTTTACTTAGCCCACTAGGTTACAAACCTCGCGCCGCGATTAAATTGCCCTTAGTTTGAACAAATATTAATCCGCAAAGGTCAACAGACCCTTACAAATACGTTTAAAATATTACTTAAATGCCATCATAGCACGCGCGGTATCGAGCATGCGATTCGCAAATCCCCACTCGTTATCACACCAAACTAATAACTTTATCAGTCGTTTATGACTAACACGTGTCTGTGTGCCATCTATGATACAAGAATGTGGGTCATGATTAAAATCAACCGATACCAATGGCTCTTCGGTGTAACTTAAAATACCTTCAAGGCGGTCTTTAGCTTGTGCTTTAAGGGCATTATTAACCGCACTTAAATCTACATCTGCATTAACCGTGACACTTAAATCCATCGCCGTCACATTAATGGTCGGTACACGGACCGCAATGGCCTCAAAGCGACCTTTAAATTTGGGTAAAATACGATCTATACCACGAGCTAATTTTGTATCTACAGGAATAATAGACTGGCTGGCGGCACGCGTACGGCGTAAATCATGATGATACGCATCAATTACTTGCTGATCGTTCATTGACGCATGAATAGTCGTAATAGCACCTGATTCAATGCCAAAGGCATCATCGAGTACTTTAATAACAGGAACAACGCAGTTGGTGGTACACGAGCCATTAGAGACAATAGTATGCTCGCTTTTAAGCTCATTGTCATTAATACCGTAAACAATAGTGGCATCAACATCATTATCCGCAGGATGTGAAAACAACACTTTTTTAGCGCCTGCGGCAATATGTAACTGTGCGTGCTCACGTGAGTGGTAAACCCCCGTACATTCAAGCACCACGTCAACATCTAACGTTTGCCACGGTAATTCAACTGGATTTTGTTCACAAAATAACGCAATAGTGTCATCAGCTACGCTAATGGTGTCTTCACCTAGTTTAACTGGAAAAGCAAAACGACCATGAGAGGTGTCGTATTTTAATAAATGGGCAATAGCTTCAGGGTCGGCTAATTCGTTAATTGCAACAATTTTGATCTCGTCGCTTAAGCCTGATTCGTATAGTGCACGGACAATATTTCGACCAATACGACCAAAACCATTAATTGCAAGTTTGATTGCCATGAAATATAAAATCCACTCTAGTTACGTACAGAGAAAGGCAGCGTCGCCTTTTAGATGGCGGTATTGTAATCGACCTTGCTTGTGATTATAAGAGCCAAGCATTAGAAACTTTAAATTAACGTCATAATCAACACACACTGCACTTTTACTTTTAGTCCTGCTAGTGGGTATTTGCACTGTTTGCTATTTTAGTTTTAAATCAAACACCACCTTTATTGATGCTTTAATGCTTATTGTTGCGCCTAAATATTGCTGCTGCATAAATGGATTCTCGTTATTACCAGCAACCACGCTATTTCTATGGCTAGATAAAATAATGTGCTTAACACCGCCCGCGTCATAATCGTAATCTGAGCTGCTGGAATTTGCACTGATACTGTAAACGTTGCCAAGTTCAGCGCCAAAAGCTTGAGCGAGCTTATTTCCCTTCGCTTTTGCGTTATCGATTGCTAATTGTGTTGCTTCTGCCTTTAACTGATTAACTTTAGAGGATAAACCATTAATTTTTTCGATATTGTCTATTTTTAAGCTTTGAGCAAAATTAATAAATTCATCGACTTTTTTAATATCTTTTAATGTGACTTTAACTGTTTTCAGGGCTAAATACTTATCGCCTGAAACAGTCCCAGATTCTGTACCAATCATAGTGTATACCTTGCTTTTTAAACCCGATATATAAACATCGTTTTGGTCAAAACCGTATTTGTCTGATTGTTCAAGTAGCAAGCTAATCCGGTCATCAAGCTCACGTTTAGCCTCAAGGAATGTATCTTCAGTACTTTTTACTTCAAATATAATTTGAGCCATATCAGGCTCAACAAATATTTCAGCTGACCCTTGCACTGCAATATGACGATTAGCTGGCACGCTTGAATTAGCAAAAGTAATAAGAGGGAATAAGGTAATAAAAATAGCGATGATAAGTTTCATATTCGTTCCTTGAATTCATAATAAATCACACGTTCCCATAATTATACAAATAAAAACAAAAGTATACTGCCTCATTAACCAAGTATTTATGCATTCTTTATAATTAGGTTGGGTTTCGCTTCGCTCTGCCCAACCTACGTTAATTCGCCTACTTTGAGCTCCTTACCGGCGCTTATTTGATGGCATTGGGCTAATAACAACTCAGCAGTAGCTTGTGCATCGGTAAGGGCGTGATGACAATGATAGCTTGGTAAGTCGTAGCGTTTACGACATTCATTAAGAGTTAAATCGTCTAATTTTATATCTGAGCTATGTTTTAGCAGACGCTTTTTTTCTATTTGTAAGGTGTCGATAATCAACTTGGGGCGCTGGGTGATCCCTGCATTTTTTAGTGCTAACTTTAAAAAACCCCAATCGAGCATGGCATTATGAAATACTAAAATACAGTCACTAAAGTGAGCGCTTAAAGACGTTAAAATGCTTTGTAGACTTTGCCCTTGTGCCACCGAGTCAGTACTAATGCCATGAAAAACGGGGCTCTGCTCTAAACTTTTCACCTCTTTATTAACCAAATGCTGCGACTGACTGTTTTTGATACATTCGTTATCAATCAGTACCCAAGCAACCGAGACAATTTCATGTTGTTTAGGAGCAAGCCCTGTTAATTCCAAATCAATTACTAAATAACGTTGCTTTAAAGCACTTTGCACGAGCAAATGACGGCGCTTTAAATAACGAGTAATAAGCTGCTTAACCATTGTTGTTACAAACTCCCACGCGAAAATTTAAACGCCGCGCCTTGCTGCGCTTGTTTTACTAAGTAAAAAGCTTCTTTAAGCTGATGACGCTCTAACGAATTGAGCTTATCTGGGTTTATACAATTGCTGGGTAACCCCTCTTCGTTTATTTGTGTGCGCAACCGAAGCTGAGTTAAAAATCGCCAACAATCTTTTAAATTATAAATATCTTCTTTGCTTAACAATGAATACTTTAATAAGGCGTCTAATCGCTCTTGGGTGTTAGCACGACGGATGCCTACTTTTAATGCATACAACCTTGCCAGATCGTTAATGATCACCACCCCGCGCTTTTTAAGATCGATGTACTTGTGGTGTTGCTCTGTTTTTTCGGTTTTAAAGTTATTGAATAAACCAATCGGCGCGCTGTTGGTATTCACATCGCTGGCCATTGCCGCATAAAAAAGATCGTTGCGAGAAATATGAGTTAACTCTTCACAAAACTGGCTATAAAGCGTGGTTGATCCTTCAATAAAACGCAGATCAAAAAATATTTTACAGTTGAGCATTGCCTGGGGTGTGGGGCTGGTGATCCACTTTAAAAACTTCGCCCGCCAATCACTGACACTCATTCGACACGCATCACTGCTGGCCATAATGTTACCAGGGCAACGACGAATACCGCATTCAACTAAGTTTTCACATACAAATTCACCCATTTGTTTAAAGTACGCGTGCTGCTCATCGTTTAGACCATCGGGTAATAACAAGCCATTATCTTGATCAGAATGCAGTGTTTGCTCTTCGCGCGCTTGAGAGCCAAAACAAATAAAGCTAAAGCTCGTAGGTGCAACACCATGTTGTTGTTGAAATAAAAATATTAGCCGCGAGGTTAGCGCATCGGTTAAACCGCTGAGTAGTTTTCCAATCAGTGAAATATCATCAATATTATTAGAAAACCCCTTTAATAACTCAGGAATTTCTTTAGCGTAACGCTTTAAATCAGCGACATTATGCGCTTTATAAATACGACCAATGAGCTGGACAGGGTCGCTTTTTTGTTGGCGTAGTAAGTCTGTACTAGTGATCATACCTAGCGGTTTATGATTTTCATCAAGCACAGGTAAATGATGAATATTATGCTTAAGCATTAAGTGTAGCGCTGAAAACACACGATTATTTTCAAATATAAACTTAGGCTTATTGGTCATAATACTGTTTATAGCTTGCGCGGGGTCCACCTCATCAGCAAGCACTCGATTACGTAAATCACGGTCAGTAACCACCCCAACAAGGTGCGAGTTTTCGGTGATCATTATTGAAGAAACCCCATGCTCTTGCATTTTTTTAGCACTATGACGGATGCTGGCATCGGGGGGCAGCGTTATCGCTTTGCGAGTCATGATCTCTGAAATTTTACGCTCAGACCAGCTGTCGTTGTTGCTCTTATAATGCGATGACAGTAATCGATTTGCATGTGCACGGACAAAGTATTGCTCAAAGGCTTTATATTCTCGGCGTAAATAATCAAAATGCGTTTGGTCGAGCATATACACTATGCCCTCTTTTTGTACTTCTAAACTGTTTTGAATTGCATCTCCCGTTAGTAAAGAGGGGTAACCAAAGTAATCACCTTGAGTTAAACGCGTTACCGTATCGCCTTTGGCATCGACTAAATCGTATAACCCAGAGCGGATTAAAAATAACTTAGGCTGTTCACTGTTAAGCCATTGCGTTTGGTTTTCTCGGGTCAAATAAATACTATCCAGATGGTTTACAAAATAACTGCAGGCGCTGTCTTGTAACATTGAAAATGGCGCTTGCTTGTTAATAAACTGCGCGACTTCCTGTTGCTCATTACTCATAAATCATCCTCAATAAAAAAGCGACTTAACCTGAAATATGGTTATTTAATATAGCGATTATTTAATGTAGTCATTATTTAAACAAATAAAAAGCCCGACTTAAGTCGGGCTTTGATGCGTTATATCATTAGATATATGGATTAGTGAGCATGCGCTTCACTAGACCCTTTAGGATTACGAATGCCTTCCACCATTTCTTGGATTTCAATTGGTGTTGGTTGAGTCATTTTCATTACAACTGCCGCTACTGCAAAGTTAATGATCATACCTACTAAACCAATCCCTTCAGGTGAAATACCTAAGAACCAATTTTCTGGGCTATTAAGCTCAGGGCTCACAAACTTGAAGTAGATGATGTATGCAGCAGTAAAGGTGATACCCGTTACCATGCCTGCAATTGCACCATGTTTATTCATTGATTTAGAGAAAATACCCATAATAATTGCAGGGAAGAAGCTCGCTGCCGCTAAGCCGAAGGCAAAGGCAACAACCGAGGCCACAAATCCTGGCGGATTAATCCCAAAGTAGGCGGATATTACAATAGCAATCATCGCTGCTAACCTCGCTGCAAGTAATTCTTGCTTGTCGGTTATATCCGGTTTGAGTGTCCGTTTTAGCAAATCGTGCGATACTGAGGTTGAAATAACCAATAGTAAGCCCGCTGTAGTCGATAGTGCCGCGGCAATACCACCAGCAGCAACGAGTGCAATAACCCATGCTGGTAAGTCGGCAATTTCAGGGTTCGCTAGTACCATAATATCGCGGTCAACGTTTACTTCGTTCGCGCTATTAGGGTCAGTGATTTTACCTGATGTGTAAAACATTTTGCCGTCACCATTTTTATCATTAAAGGTAATTAGGCCTGTACGTTCCCAGTTTTTAATCCAAGCTGGTGCATCTGCATACGCTGTGCCGCTACCGTCTTTACCATTAATGGTGTCAATCATGTTTACACGGGCAAACGAAGCTACTGCGGGTGCTGTTGTGTAAACAATAGCAATAAATACCAGTGTCCACGCCGCTGAAATACGTGTGTCCTTTACGCGAGGTACAGTGAAAAAGCGAACAATTACATGTGGTAAACCAGCAGTACCGACCATAAGAGCACCTGTGATTGCAAATACATCAATCATGCTCTTCGAGCCTTCAGTGTATTGACCAAAGCCCAACTCAGCACTTAAACCATCTAATTTATCCAATACATACATGCCTGAACCATCACTTAGCGTGGCACCAAACCCTGTTTGTGGGAAAAAGTGACCGGTTGCCATCATCGAGATGAAAATAGCCGGTACCAAATAAGCAAATACCAGTACACAGTACTGCGCAACTTGCGTGTAAGTAATGCCTTTCATGCCACCAAGTACAGCATAAAAGAAAACAATAATCATGCCGATGTAAACGCCGGTTTCAATTTCAACTTCTAAGAAACGAGAGAACACCACACCCACACCACGCATTTGACCCGCAATGTAAGTAAAACAAATAAAGATGGCACATAAAATAGCCACTAAACGCGCAGTACGTGAGTAGTAACGATCCCCGATAAAGTCTGGTACAGTAAACTTGCCGAATTTACGTAAGTAAGGCGCTAAACACATGGCCAGTAGTACATAACCACCCGTCCACCCCATTAAGTAAACACTACCGTCATAGCCAGCAAACGAAATAATACCTGCCATTGAAATAAATGACGCAGCACTCATCCAATCCGCAGCAGTTGCCATACCATTGGCTAGTGGAGGTACACCACCACCGGCAACATAGAATTCATTTGTTGACCCTGCACGAGCCCAGATTGCAATGCCGATATAAAGCGCAAAGCTTAAACCGACGATTATAAAAGTGAGTATTTGAACATCCATTGCTTAGCTCCTATTCGTCTACGCCATATTTTTTATCTAACGTATTCATTTTGAAAACGTACACAAAAATCAAAGCTACAAAGGTATAAATCGCGCCTTGCTGGGCGAACCAGAAGCCAAGTTTAAACCCAAAAAAACGTACTTCATTTAGTACATCTACAAGTAATATGCCAAAGCCAAAAGAGACCACAAACCATACCGCTAATAACTTAAACAGTAATGAAATGTTTTCTGCCCAATAAGCTTTTGCTTGTTCTTCATTTTTAAAAGCCATTTTTATTTTCCCCTTTAAACATCGCAAGATTACGATGGGTGGTTTTTTATATTCGTTAATCAATTTAGCAACGCTACTCAAATATTGAATTGCGACAATGGTCGTAACAATGTGTTAACGTTTTTGCAAACTGCAGGCGTTTAATTAGTAAACAATAAGTGAACTACTTTAATTTCAGTAAGTTAATTAATTTTTTTGCGAGATGTTTACGCCAATTTTTGAGTAAAGCGTGGGAATAAGACATTAGTCTAACCAAACAACCAATTTAAAATAAAACTTTAAAAATCAAATGGTTATTTTATTTATAGATAATATAAATAAAATGTATCCCCCTAACTTAATCCACTGCCAGGTATTGTAAATAACCAAACGGCCTCAAATGCCAACTGACGCTCGCATCTTGAAATAGTTTGGGTATAGTTATGGCAAATTATAAAAATATTCTACAAGGTTAAATAAACATGACGGCTGTACTACTCATTGTTGCCTTTGGCTACATAGGCGTGCTGTTTTGGCTGGCTAATTGGGGGGATAAAACCACGCCACTTGCCAAGCGTATTAGTCATCACCCGTTTGTGTATTCATTTGCACTAGGTATTTATTGCACTTCATGGACTTACTACGGCTCAGTAGGCACAGCAGCGACCAGTAGCTGGAGTTTTTTACCTATATTGTTAGGCCCCGCTTTATTGTTTTTTTTCGGTCAAGGCTTTTTACGTAAACTGGTACTGGTGAGTAAAAAACAAAATATCACCACTATTGCCGACTTTATTTCAGCCCGCTATGGTAAGCGTCAAACCACCGCCATTATGGTGACAATAATCGCCTTATTGGCCACCATTCCGTACATTGCATTGCAATTAAAAGCACTCAGCTCTAGCTTTTTACTCCTACAAAACAGCAATCAGATATCAGGGGATATTTTGGCGCTATCGGCCACGTTAATGATGGCGTTATTTGCTATATTTTTTGGTACGCGCAAAGTTGATGTAACCGAATACCGTTCAGGTTTAATGCTCGCTGTAGCGTTTGAATCTTTAGTTAAACTGTTTGCCTTAGCCGCCGTTGCTGGGCTTGCGATATACAGCTTATTTAATTTACCTACAGAGAGCTCTAGCCAAGTCGCCGAGTCTATTTGGATGTATTGGACACACTTTGACTTTTTTAGTTTTAATTTTATCGGCCAGTCACTTATGGCAGCAGCGGCTATTATTTGTTTGCCACGCCAATTTCATGTAACCGTGGTCGATAACCAAGATAAGCGCCATTTATTCACTGCGCGTTGGGCCTTTCCGCTGTATTTGCTATTAACAGCAGCAATGATTTTACCTATTGCCACCGCTGCGATTCACCCCGAAATAGGCCGCAGCTTATCACCAGACAGCTTTGTACTGGCACTGCCTATGTTGCACGATAATGCTTTTTTAACTACGTTTGTGTTTATTGGAGGGCTTTCAGCAGCTACAGCCATGATTGTTGTAGCCACATTAACGTTAAGTACCATGATCTCAAATGATGTGGTACTGCCGTTAATGTTACGTCGTAAATTTAAACGTAACTTAATTACCAGCAGCTATAAGTCTCGTATTTTACTGGTGCGTCGATTTACCATTGCTGGGGTGCTTATTTTAGCTTACTTCTATCAGCAATGGTTTGGAAATGGCAGTGCACTGGCTAGTATGGGATTGGTTGCTTTTTCATTGGTATCGCAACTATTGCCTGCCATTGTAGGTGGTTTATATTGGCGAAAAGGCCATGCCTATGGTGTCTATGCCGGGCTACTCGCTGGGGTTATTTGTTGGGTATTGTTTTTAATGTTGCCTATTTTAGATGCCCCCAACCCACTAGACAGTGAGTTACAACAAACCCTAATTACACGCGGTACACTTATCGCGTTGTTCGCCAATATTGGCTGTTACATTAGTTTTTCGCTAGGGGCTGAAGAGCGCTTAATCGATAAAATTCAAGCGGCTGCTTTTGTTAATCCAAAAGATCAGGCTATTTTATCGCGCCGATTAAATAAAAATGTAAAAGCCACGGTATACGACTTCAAAATACTGCTACAGACCTTTTTAGGCATTCAACGTAGCCAGCAAGTATTATCACACTATGCGCTTCATCACGACTTAAACGACAACAATGCTCACCCTCGCGCTGACTTTATTGCTTACTGCGAACGTGCACTTACTGGGGTATTAGGTGCCTCGTCGGCGCAAGCGCTTATTCATACCGTATCGTCGGGCAAACGCATGGCGTTTGAAGAGGTGGTAAACTTTTTTGATGAAACCACACAAGCACTGCAGTTTAATCAAAACTTGCTGTTTACCTCGTTAGAGAACTTAAGCCATGGCCTATCCGTTGTAGATAAAGACCTTAACCTCGTGGCTTGGAATAAGCGCTACAGTGAAATGTTTAACTACCCCGAGGGCTTTTTACAAGTTGGCCAACCTATTGAGGAAATAATCCGGTATAACGCAGAGCGCGGTGAATGTGGCCCAGGTGAAATTGACCGTCATGTTGATAAGCGAGTTCAGCATTTAAAAAATGGTAGTTCACATCACTTTATTCGCCATCGTCGAAACGGCCAAGTGTATGAAATGATTGGTAACCCACTTCCTGATGGCGGATTTGTAACCAGTTTTTCTGATATTACTACTCACATTAGTACTCAAAATGCGCTAGAAGAAATTAATATGGACTTAGAAAACCGTATTGAAGCCCGCACCCAAGAAGTACAAACGATTAATAGTAATCTACAAGCACAAATAGATAGCCGCGTACAAACAGAGCAAGCACTTACTTTAGCCAAGCGCGAGGCAGAACAGGCTAATGATAGTAAAACTCGCTTTTTAGCATTGGCCAGTCACGATATTTTACAGCCATTAAATGCTGCACGTTTATACCTTGCCGCGATTGATGAAACACAACTAGACACCACGAATAAAAATAATTTTAATAAGCTTGGCGACAGTTTAGATTCAACTGTGCATTTAATGTCGGCCTTACTCGAAATTGCAAAATTAGAACAAGGCGCAATGACCCCAAGCCCACGTCACTTTTGTATTGACGATATTTTAGACCCTCTCAAAAGTGAATATGCCATTTTATCAAGCGATAAAGGACTGTCATTTACAGTGCGCTCAAATAAGCAAATAGTGCATAGTGACATTACCTACTTGCGCCGAATACTACAAAACTTGCTGTCTAATGCGATTAAATACACCGAAAATGGCCAAGTGCTAATTGCCTGCAGAAATCGTAAACACAGTTTACGCATAGAAGTATGGGATACAGGCCCAGGCATTAGCGATATTGAACAGGCAAAAATATTTAACGACTTTTACCGAATTGAAGCGGGCGACAATAAAGGCGTAGGCCTTGGTCTAGGGGTAGTTAAACGTATGGCTGATTTACTGAGCCTGCCGATTGATGTGGTTTCTTTACCTAATAAAGGCAGTCGATTTAGTATAGAAGTGCCTTATGGTGATGCGCAATTAGTGCAACAAAAACAAACAAATCAAAATATCGTAGACAACCGCGCTGCGATTAATATTATTGCCGTTGATGACGATCCTGAAAACTTAGCCGCGATGGCCAGCTTATTGAAAAAATGGCGGGCAAATTACACCTTATTCGACAAAGTTGATGCTGTGTTAGCGTATGCTAAAGCGCATGCAGCGCCCGATGTTATTTTAATGGATTATCAATTAGGTAATGATTGGGATGGCATTACTTTAATTAAAACACTGCGAGAGACTTGGCAAAGCGACATTCCGGCAATTTTAATTACCGCGGTGCGTGACACTGAGCTAAAACAAACAACCAAAGCTGAAAATATTCATTACCTAAGTAAACCAGTAAAACCAGGTAAACTTAAGGCCTTGCTTAATCATAGTACTTAACCACCAATAAACGCTTAAGCCCAGTAAAGTACTGGGCTTAAAGCTATGCTTAATTGCTATAATTACGCTTTCTTAGTTTTTGGAACAACCAACTAAGCCCGACTAACGAAAGCCCTAAGCCAATAAACGATAATGCCTTTAAAAGCCCAGTTAAATTAGCCATATCAATTAAAAATACTTTAACAATTACTGCACCAAGAACCCCCAAACCAACATTTTGTAATAATCGCAGCTGTTTTAAATGTCCGGCGATCACCACCAATGCGCCAAGTAATAACCAAATAACCGAATAGCTATATAGCTCGGCGTCACTGGTTGCCTTATCAAGGTAAATAAAGCCGCCTTGCCAATATTGGCGGATCAAGGTGTTGATAGCTAACAGGGCTAATAAACCAGACACACCGAGTGTAATTTGACTCAATTTAGCATTTAACGATTTAACTAAACTCGCTAACCATAACGCCAGCAGGCTCGGGACGAACCAGATTAAAAGCAGCCAGTTAAATATTAGCGTTTCACCAACATAAAGACGCATTAATAACGGATTATCATCCAACGTTGTATTGATTAATAATAAGCCAGCTAACGCTGATAAAATCAAACCTGCAGTGCGGTATAACTTACCCAGCTGCCCTGCACTTTGCGCGCGATATAAATAAACGCAGCCTAAAGCAAGCAAGTTACAGCTGAGCAAAACTTGCTCATAAAAACTTAAAGAAAAAAGCTGTGGGTAGTGCCCTACCAGTTGATAACTGGTTTCGGTTGTCACAAATAACGCTAAACAATGCAGTGCCGCCCCCTCTAACCATATTTTTAGTTGTGAGGTATTAAAACATTTAGCCGCTGCAAAAAATAACCCAATACACAGCGGGTAAACAACTAAGCTCCAATGCAAATCAAAGATAGTTAGATCATCATAACTAGGCGTCCACGGCGATAAGGTAAGGCGTAAAAGTAATGCCGCCACAAGGGCTTTTATTGGCCAGTGTGGCATAGCCACACTGTATTTTTTTATTAATAAGCTCAGCAGTAATACTTGAATAGCCAGTGCAATAGTAAGGCCGCTATCGCTGAGTAACATAGTAATTGCTAAAGTGATATTGGCGTTTGCTCCCACCCAATAACTAAAACGCTGCCATAAGGTTGTATTATTTTGCGTAAATTTAATTAACACCGCACTCATTAAACATAACAATACCGCCCAAAGTGGATAAGCGGTTGCTAAAGCCGTATTTGGGATCATCGCATACAAAGTGCCAACTAATGCAAACACGCTTAATGAAGCAAGCAAATGAAAAGCTAATCGTTTTGGGTATTTATTACCAAAATAGAGTCCATAGCCACTTAACCCCAGAGCAAGTAATAAGCCAAGCCCGTATTCGTTTTTAAAAATAAATAACGCATCATCAAAGGTATAAGTTTGTTTAGCACTGATCACTAATAACAGCGCAATCATTAAAGAGACTCCTTGCCATGCATCCCAACGACTATTTTTTAGCACTAAAAATAGAAGTAAAGCGATGCTTAACAATGCCACTACTTGCCACTGTAAATTAAACACACTCAACAACATGGCAATCATTAAAGGCGCCATAAAGGCCAGTAATAACCCGTGATCTGGAAATAAATTCACTAATCGTTTAAAGCTGTGCGGGCGTGCTTCAAGGGTGTTGAAGGTTAATCCTAAGCGTGCAATAGCGATTAACCCTAAAATACTTAATAACGCAAAAGCACCTATTAACCACACTGTGTCGTAGTTAAATAAAGTGAGTCCAACCAAGTACCAACCAATATGCCCTGCCCATAATAAAAACCACAGCCAAACGCGCTTTACTTTATGTGCCACTACTGTCGCAGCAACACTCACAAGGGCAACATAAATAAGCAAAGAAAATAACTGCCCGCTGCCCGTATTCACCCAAACAGGGACACTGTATGCGCCTATAATGCCAATTACAGCAAGTAAAGGACCTAACTTAATCGCCATTGCACTGGCGCACAAAGCAATCACTGCTAAGCCAATAAATGCCCACTCAGCACTTAGCATGCTAAAGCTGTTATAGGCCAAAAACATTAAGGCAAAGCAAGTCATAAAGCCGCCACTAGCCAGGGCTGCAGGAATGTAATTATTAAAGCCTTCAAAAACGATACGTTTATAATGTAAATAATACGCTGCGGCGATTAAGCCAATGCCAAATAATCCACCGGCACTGAGCCTCATTGCAGGTGAAAGTAGCCCAGCCTCTAAACTGTATTTTGCTAAAAATACGCCACCTAAAGCCAAAGCAATAGCACCAATCCAGGTCATCCAATTTTGCTCAAAGCCTGCACCTAACTGCTTAAAGAGCAGTTCAATACTCGATGGTTTTTTAGTTATAGTTTTACGAGCTGATGTAGCTTTAATGCTGGTTGGCTTATAAATAGCGGCTGGAATATCTGAGCTGTGTAGAGGTTTTACATTATCTATTTGAGGATCAGCGGGAGATTTTTCATTTATTGCTGCATTTGCGTTTAACTCAAACTGAAATAGTTTTAGTTTTAATGCGGCAACCTCTTGTTTAAGGGAGTTCAATTGCACTAAGGCTACTAACCCACATATGGCCCCTGCAACAATAACAATAGATATAATAATTGCTAATCCGATTAACTCATCCATACAATTCCTTTTTATCTCGCAACAAGAGTTCCCAAAAATAGCACAAGCGAAGTCTATTTCATAAAATTACGATGTTTAAGCAAACTCAAGGCGATCACGGCCTGCTTTTTTAGCGCGGTATAATGCTTGATCAGCACGTTTCATTACATTATCAAAGGTCTGGTCGCTTGTACGATGTGCAATACCGATACTGACCGTTAAAGAACGCTGATTCTGTACTGTAATAGTGCGAGCAGTCTCTAGGATAGTCTGCGAGAAGTTAAGTACTTCATCAAGCTCATAACTAGGCAGGTAAGCGGCGAATTCCTCCCCCCCTATGCGAGCAAAAATATTTTCATCTTTAAAAAGACGATTCACTTTATCAGCAAACTGTTTAAGCACCTTATCGCCCACATCGTGGCCATAATCATCATTAATACGTTTAAAGTGGTCGAGATCTATAATTAAAACAGTGTAAGGATTATTAACAACCCCCTTCACATGCTGATAAAAGCAGCGACGGTTATACACTTTGGTTAAATCATCTATGATAAATTCTTGCGCCAAGCGGGTATGCATTCGCTGCATAAAGTGCATGGTTTTAAATAAACCATAAGCGGTAATTAGCATACCTAATGTGCGACATAAGTCTTCTACGTAATTACTTATCCAAAAAGGCTGACGTATCACTTCATCGAGCACATCGGCAGTAGAGCCTACAATCCATAGCATTAAACCGATACTGACATATAAATACGCTTTTTTAGCTAACCGTGAACATTGCACTACAAAAAAAATAGCAAAAATCACCACTAAATTAATAAAATCAGTGGTAAAGCCATAGAGGTTTTGGGTTATGTCTAATGGGGGAAAGTACATCAACGAAAAAATTGAGAAAGCAATAATAAACGCCAGCGTCATCAAAATTAACAGCTTATTTAATCTGGTAATTTTAACAAAATGGCTTAACTTTAAACTCACTTTTTCCGGATTCAGCATAAGCTATATCTACATTAGATTTATAATTATTACTAAAAACTATAACATAAATTATAAAACGGATTAATTTATATTAATGTGCTAATGATCCAGCCAACGGCAACTAAAATAGTTAACCCAATCATAGTTTTAGTTTTATGTTTACTGATAAGTCGCTCAGCTTGATTGCCTGCATAATATACCACTAACGCTAACCCAAAATAGCGTATAGAGCGGGCAATCGCAGATGCCACTAAAAACAGTGCCAGCGAATACTTAGTTGCACCAGCGGCTAGCATCGCAATTTGAAACGGAATAGGCACAATACCTAAGCTTAATACAAACCAAAAACCTTGTGTCTGCATTTTTTGCTTAACGTTTTCAAACTGTTCAGGACTAGAAAAGGTATTAATGATCCAATCGCCCACTACATCAAATAAATAATAACCCAACGCATAACCAAACAACGCCCCAATAACACAGCCGATTGTGGCCATAAGGGCAATTTGCCAAAGCTTTTCCCGCCTTGCTTGCATTAGCGGTACCAGCACCGCCTCGAGTGGAATGGGCACTATGGTGGATTCTAAAAATGAGGCGATAGTAATACCACCCAGCATGTTTTTAGACTCAATAAACTGACGTGTTTTTTTCTTGAGCTTTTTTTGTATAGCCATAAACGTCCTGTTAGCAATTATGTAAGTGATTAAATCATCTCATAATAAGGTTAATGCTGCCTGAAGAAATACAGTCAACATAGTAATCAGTAAAAGACTGCTTTATTATCTTTACATATCATTATACTTTTAAAATTTTCACCATATGCAAACTGCTCGCTACATTCCCTTTAGAAAACACGACATCATTACAATGTGCGTCAAAGAGCTTGCTAAAGACCAACAAACTTCTTTTAAGCAGCTTTGTGAACTTTTAGCTAGCTTAATTCACTTTCAGTACCATGGCACACTTGAGTCATTAAAAAATAATTACGCGCCTTTTGATCCAAATAGCGATACTCGTTTGATAAACAGCGTGACTGATGAACAAAAAGCCCAGTGCCAACGCGATTTTGCTAAAGATTTCGCCAACGTATTAAACGCGGCTAATTTTGAAGTGATCACCCATCAAGACCTACAAGATGCACTCAACGAAGAATCGCTTTTTAAAGTTCGCCTTGAGGTAGAGTTTGAGGATTTTGAAGAAGTGGTTTTTTATCGCAGAGGCGAATCGCAACTCACCGAAACCATAACCAGTTTTTGGGGGTTACGTAAAAAGCCACTGCATTTTACCAACTACGATCGCGTAGCAGTATTTATCCGTTTTAAAGATAAAGCCTATTTTGAATCAAAAAATAAACTACCTATGGGGTTTGAGCCCAGCTCAACCATAGTAAAACTATTTCAAAATGTGCCAAAAGCTGACTTAGAAATGCTGTTTCCGAATAGCGAAGTGCGCATGCGCCCTATTGATAAAGTGATTATTGGCTCATCTGCACTTATTGGCGGTGCGGTAGTATTAGTTACCAAACTGGGCGCCTCATTACTTTTACTGTTTGCTTTGTTTGCATTTTGGGGAGGGTTTAGAGATGAAGCCGTTACCATGACTCAGCAGCACTTTATTACGTTAGCCATTGGTATGGGAGTATTTGGCAGTTTTGTGTTTAAAGAGTGGAGTAAATTTAAAAACCGTAAAATTAAATTTATGAAAGCACTGAGCGATAATCTTTACTTTAAAAACCTTGATAACAACGCCGGTGTTTTTCATACACTAATAGACGCCGCCGAAGAAGAAGACATTAAAGAAGCTCTGCTTGCTTATACGTTTTTACTAAAATCAGAAAAAGGTCTAAGCGCACAAATGCTTGATGAGCAAATAGAGACGTGGTTTAAAACAAAGTATAAATGCGAACTCGACTTTGAAATTAGCGATGCGCTTGAAAAGCTCACTCGGATGCGTTTAGTAACCCGCACTAACTATGTGTATAGTGCAATAAATTTAGATCATGCAAAAACTATTTTGGATGAGCGCTGGGATAACCTATTTCAATATAATTAATGTGCAAAGTTTACTCAACAACAAAAAAGCAGCTGTCATTACAGCTGCTTTTTACGTTACTTAACAAGATGCAATTAGCTAAGCAGCTTGATGCCTAGTAAACTTTGCATGCACTAACTTATAAAGTGCCGGCAAAATTAATAGCGTTAGTAAGGTAGATGACATAATTCCGCCAACCACAACCGTTGCCAGCGGCCTTTGTAGCTCAGCGCCGGTACCGGTATTTAGCGCCATAGGAATAAACCCTAAACTCGCCACTAAAGCAGTCATTAGTACTGGGCGCAGGCGCGAAAGCGCACCTGTTTGTATTGCATCTATTAAACTAAGTCCATCAGCTCTTAATTGTTTAATAAACGACAGCATAACCACACCATTTAATACCGCTACACCACTCAACGCGATAAACCCCACACCCGCTGAAATAGAAAGCGGCATATCTCGCAGCAATAATGCTAATACCCCACCGGTTAGTGCCAGTGGTACACCACTGAATATAATCAGTGAATCACGCAGCGAGCCAAAGGCACTATAAAGTAAGCCAAAAATAAGCAATAAAGTCACAGGCACAACCAGCGATAGCCGTTTACTTGCCGATTCTAGCTGCTCAAACGTACCGCCGTATTCAAGCCAATAACCGCTAGGTAAGTTAAGTTTTGCATTCATACTCGCTTGGGCATCGCTTACAAAGCTGGCTAAATCACGCCCTGTCACATTGGCCGTTACTACCACATTACGCTTGCCGCTTTCGCGATTTATTTGATTCGGGCCCTTTTCAATGCTAATTGTAGCCACTTCTCCAAGCGGTACAAATGCAAGCTCAGGGTTACTACTTTGAGGTAATGCGACAGGTAAACGCGCAAGCGCAGAGACATCAGCAGACCAACGCTTATCTAAGCGTACTAATAACGAAAAGCGCTTATCACCCTCATAAATGAGGCCTGTTTGCACCCCGCCAACGGCAGCGGCAAGCGTTTGTTGAATGTCGTTTACAGTTAATCCTAGTAGCGCCATATGATCTCGCATTGGAGTAACAGAAAGTGTAGGCAAGCCCTCCATTTGCTCTAAACGAACATCGGTAGCACCGGTAATATTTCGTATTAAGCCGGTGGCTTTTTCGCCAAATTGCTTAAGTATGGCTAAATCGTCACCGTAAATACGCAGCGCTACATCGGCACGCACACCAGCAATTAACTCGTTAAAGCGCATTTCTATAGGCTGAGTAAATTCATAGTTATTACCCGGTACCTCATTCACACGATGACGAATTTTTGCACTAACGCGTCTTTACTTAGTGATGGATCAGGCCATTGCTTTTGTGGTTTGAGCATTAAAAAGGTGTCGGCAACATTAGGCGGCATAGGATCGCTGGCTACATCCGCAGTACCAATCTTCGAAAATACGTTCGCAATTTCGGGTTGCGCTAATAAAGCCTGCTCCAACTGCTTTTGCATTTGCACCGATTGTTCAATACCGGTGCCAGTAATACGCAGCGCATGCATTGCAATGTCACCTTCATCAAGCTGAGGTAAAAATTCGGCGCCCATATTTTTCACTTTAAAGCCAAGTGTAATTACAAGCACAGCAGCAATGCTCACCATCAGCCACGGTAATTTAAGCGATAAGCCAAGTAGCGGTTTATAACCTTTTTTAATACCGCGCATAACCGCATTTTCGCTCTCACTCACTTTACCGTGTACAAATACCGCAATAGCGGCAGGCACAAAGGTAACGGCAAAAATAAGTGCGCCAACTAATGCAGCAACCACTGTAAACGCCATGGGCTGAAACATTTTCCCTTCAACCCCGCTTAGTGCAAACAGCGGTAAATACACCAGCATAATAATTAAAATACCAAATACGGCGGGGCTAAACACTTCTTTGGTGGCTGAAGTTACAACCTCTAAACGCTCACTGAGTGTAAGTAAGCGCCCATGTTTATGTTGAGCCATCCCTAATTGACGAAGGCAGTTTTCAACCACAATCACCGCGCCATCTACAATTAATCCAAAGTCGATTGCACCTAAGCTCATTAAGTTACCCGAGACTCGATTACCCACCATGCCTGTAATAGCAAATAGCATGCTCAACGGAATAACCATGGCGGTAATAAGCGCACCTGTGATGTTCCCGAGCAATAACAGTAAAATGACGATAACTAATACCGCACCTTCGAACAGGTTAGTTTTTACGGTTTCTATGGTTTTATCAACAAGGGTCGTTCTGTCGTACACTGCCTCAACTACTACACCTTCAGGTAAGCTTTTTTGTACCTCTATCAACTTGTCAGCCATGGCTTTGGCAACCACACGGCTGTTTTCACCTATTAGCATCATTGCCGTGCCTAGTACGGTTTCTTCGCCATTATAGGTAGCCGCGCCGGTTCTAAGTTCTTTTCCTAAATACACATTGGCCACGTCTTTAATTCGCACAGGAGCATCATCACGCTTGGCGATAACGGTGTTTGCTATATCGGCTAAGGTTTTTAATTGCCCAGGCGAGCGCACTAAATATTGGCCGTCAAAGCGCTCTATGAACCCTGCGCCACGGTTGCTGTTATTAAGCTCAAGTGCACTAATAACATCCTTGATTGTCAGCTTATAAGCAATGAGCTTTTCTGGCATGGGCGCAACCTGGTATTGGCGCTCAAAGCCACCTTGGCTGTTTATTTCGGTTACGCCTTTTACTTTTAAAAGCTGCGGACGAATAACCCAGTCTTGCAAAGTACGCAAGTCTTCGGCGTTATACGCCGTACCATCACTTTTTAACGCATTGGGCTTTACATGCACGCTATAGGTAAATATTTCACCTAAACCACTGGCAATAGGTCCAAGGTTTGGCTCAATATTATTAGGTAAATCGGCGCGAATACTTTGAATGCGCTCTGATATTTGCTGGCGCGCCCAGTAAATATCGGTACCTTCGTTAAAAATAACGGTAACTTGCGAAAGCCCATAACGCGAAATTGAGCGGGTGTAATCAAGCTTAGGAATACCCGCCATCGCCGTTTCGACTAAGTAAGTGATACGCTGCTCAACTTCAAGCGGTGTAAAACCAGGCGCTTTAGTATTTATTTGTACTTGCACGTTGGTAATATCGGGGACAGCATCTACCGCTAAGTTTTGGATGTTATACACACCAAACCCAGCAAATAAAAATGTTAGCGCAAGCACCATCATGCGGCGTTTAACCGCAAAAGAAACAATCCAGTTAATCATGGTACCTCCTAGTGAGCGTGACTTGCGCCGCTTTTTAAAATATCGGCTTTGATCACATAGCTATTGGCAGTGACGTACTCACTACCGGGGCTTAAACCTGCGATGACTTCAACCCACTCGCTACTTTTTGCGCCTAAAGTAACCGGGCGTACTTCAAACACATTATTTTTACGCACAAACACACTCGCCATGCCGTTAAACTCTTGAATAGCCTCAGGCTTTACACGCACGCGAGCATTAACCTTATCGATACTGACATCAGTATTAACATGCATACCCGGACGCCAATGACCATCAGGGTTATTAAGCTCAATACGGGCACGTGCAATATGCCCGCCAGTCATCATAGGTGCTATAAAAAACACCTTACCTTGGGCATTTAAATGATGATGTAAATCGTACACGATGGCGCTTTGACCAATGGCTAGATTTTCGATGTTTTCAGGAAAGGCTGAGAGCTCAACCCATACTTTATCAAGGTTCACGACCTGCATTAACGCACGAGTACTTGCCAGTTCGCCACGCTTTAAATATTGCTCGGTTACCACACCGCTAATGGGGCTTTTAATACTGTAGTTTTGCAATGTTTCACGGTTGGTGACACTGGCCAGTACCTCACCTTTTTGAACCGTTTGACCAATGCTGACAAAAATATCGCTGATCAATCCGGTATATGGCGCCATCACTTCTACTGTGCCGTGCTGTGTCGGTGCAATAACACCAAACAGCGTGTCAGAAATATCAACTTCGCCACTTTGTGCTATCTGCGTTTTAATACCCGCACCTTTAATCGCTCGCTCACTAAGCATAGTGCGACCTTCGTATTGGGTGTACTCAAAACTAACGTGTTCACCTTTATAATTGGCAGTAATGAAAAGCGCAAACGAATGTGGCTCATTTATGGGTTGCGTGCTAACAAGGTACTCATTCTCAAGCGTAAATTGTATTTTTTGAGGCGCTTCTACTAATCGTTTTAAGTTCATTTCGATGCTTAAATCGTTTATATCTACTGGCTGATTTTGCTCATAACCATATACGCGCAGCTCAACTTTACCTGCCAATTCTCGCAGCTTTAACTCAAGAGTGAGCTTTGCGTTGGTTAATAAAAAGCCGCCATGGGCACCTTGTTTTTGGGTTTGCTCTGTTTGCCCATGCTCTGATGAGGCAAATACATGTGTGCTTGTTAAGCTAGCTACAAACGAGAGAAATACTAATAATGCGATAAAAGTGTTGTTCATGATTGAAAAGTCTCAGTTAAAGATTGGCCAGTTAAACGCTCAAGAGTAAGGTGCGTTTGATATAGCGCTGCATAGGTATTGATAAGTGCGCGTTTAGAGTCAAATAGAGCTTGTTGGGCATCGAGCAATTGCAACACCGAAATTTGTCCGCGTTGATAGCTTTTTAAACTTTGCTCAATAAGTGTTTGGGCTTGTGGAATAACCTGCTCAGATAACAACTGCGCCTGTAACGTTTTGCCTTGGTAATAGGTGTACAAGGTACGAACTTGTTGGCGTAACTGAACCCGTAATTGCCCTTGCTGCTCACGTAACAATGCCAACTGACTGTTAGCCGCTTCAATATTACCGCTATTTGGGTTACTCAATTGCAATGGCATAGAAAACGAAAACAGCAACGAACTGGTATCGCTTTGCTGATTGTAGCGCAGGCCCGCACCTACATTAATGTCGCTTTGCCCGTTGGCTTTTTGCAGCGTTAAGTTGGCCGCTTGCTGTAAGTATTGTTGCTGCAACATGGCAAACTCAGGCGCTTGGTTAACTGCATTGAGTAACGCTTGCTCAGATTTAAGCGGTATTAAGGTAGCCATATTCCCTGCGAAATTCGTGTAGTTATGTTGCTCATTCCACAGCTCATTGAGCGATAAACGCGCTCGCTCAAATTCGCTATTTAGCTTAGCTGTCTCAAGCTCAACTTGGCTTAGTGCATAACGCATACGGGTTACATCGGCTTGCGATACAGCGCCGGCGTTAGCCCGTTGCTTTATTGCTTTGAGAGCTTGGCTCACCACGTGATGTCGTTCGCTGTTAAGCGTAAGTAAGGTTTGAAATTTAAGCGCCTCGTAATATCGCTCACCAGTGGTTGCTAATAAAGCTAACCGAGTATTTTGATATTGTATTGCTTGGGCTTTAATGTTCGCCGTTGCGTAATTTATGCGGCTTTGGCGTTTATCTCCAAGCTCTATAAGCTGGCTAAATGCCAAGGTTATTTCAGCGTCTTGCACACCACGCGCACCGTTTGTCCCTAATAAGTTTTCAGCTTCTATATTTAAAATAGGGTTAGGCGAAAGTGCCGCTTGAGATTTAAGTGCGCTGAGTATTTTTTGATGATAAGGGTAGCGTTTTAATAGCGGATTTTGTTGCTCGGTATTTATCAACGCTTGTTTTAGAGTTAGTGTTTTAACATTTGCAAACGCACTAAAAACAGGCAGCGCACAGCATCACCACCAACATAATTGATTTTTTATTCATATAGCTTGTCCGTTTTTTAATAAACAGAGTTCACTTGCAAACCATTCTCAACCTTCGCAAAAAAATAGCGACAGTGTAAAATAGTAGCAATTTAAACATGCCATAACAGCCCATAAAACGCTTACGCGCAGGCAGCTAAAAGCACAATAATTAATTGAAATTAAATTAAAAACTAGCTAAATGAATTCGGTGGGGGTACATCAGGTGGATAATTTAAACTATGGTAATACACAAGTACTGAGGGTTTACTTTGTTGAGGAATAATAGCGTGACTAAGTGTGCTGTAATAGCCACAGTGACAATGTTGGTGTGCATGAATCTCAACCGGTGACTGATTATCGCTTTGTCCATGGTCATTATCAGCGATTATAGTGTTTTGTGATAATGCGTTACTTACATGCTCAACGTCTTCTTGTAAATGGTATGCAGCGCCATCACAACTTATAAAGCTGTGCACAAGCACGAGTAACATGACCATTAACAAACGATTTGAGCGCATAATTTAGCTATCTTCTCAGCCTAAAATTGACTTAAATAAACCTAACCAATTAAAGCCACATAGTATATTAGCGGCAAACGACAATAAAGGGCTTTTTATCAATTAATAGCGCCAATTGCGTTTACTGAGGTTAACTATAAAACAAAAAACCACCGGCTTTAATAGCCAGTGGTTTTTTAAAATTAACGCTTAAGCAACCGCATGTTCTAAAATTTCACGGCTTTCTTTTAGCGTAATCGCTTGGTTTTCACCAAGGGCAACCATGCCATGTGCTTCTAGTTTGCCAATAATATTATCAATAGCAGCCGCTTTATCATCACCATGTTCAGTTAGCTGTGTTGCAACCTCAAGGCTGTGGTAAAACGCTTCAATCGCTTGAATTGTTTGCTCTGCTAAATCATCTGTTTGCTCAAGGCCAAATACGTTTTTACCCATTTGCTCTAGTTTCGCTTTTTTAACTGCAAATTGATTGCGCAATAAAGAAGGCTGAACAATAGCAAGCGAACGCGCATGGTCAACACCATAGGCAGCAGTAAGCTCATGACCAATCATGTGGGTTGCCCAATCTTGCGATACGCCTGAACCAATTAAGCCATTAAGTGCTTGGTTAGCTGCCCACATAAGGTTTGCACGCCATGCATCGTCTTGGTTTTCAAAGTTATCGCCCAGTGTTTTGAGCGTTTTTAATAGTGCCTCTGCGTATCCTTCTTGTACCAATGCGCCTTCAGGGAACGTAAGGTACTGCTCACACGTATGCACCCACGCATCAACTAAGCCATTTACAAGCTGGCGCTGTGGTAATGTTTTCATTACATCAGGATCCATAATCGCAAATTTAGGCAGTACTTCTGGTGAAGCAAACGGCAATTTTTGCTTAGTCGCTTCTTTGCTTACTACTGAGTTTTGGTTAGATTCAGAACCTGTAGCTGGTAGCGTTAATACGGCACCAATTGGTAATGCGCTAGTAATTGTATGCTTACCAGTAGGAATGTCCCAACCTTCGCCGTCGTATACTGCAGAAGCGGCAATGTATTTAACGCCGTCTATTACAGAGCCGCCGCCGACACCTAATACAAAGTCGATATCTTGTTCTTTACAAATTTTAACCGCTTGGTCAAGTACTTCAATTGTTGGGTTAGCACCCACACCCGAGAATTCGACCCAATCAAAACCTTCAAGTGCAGCAGCAACTTGGTCATACACGCCGTTCTTTTTAATTGAGCCGCCGCCATAAACAACCAATACTTTTTGATCTTTTGCGATCAAGTCGCTAAGTGCGGCAATTTGCTGTTGGCCAAATTGGATGAGAGTGGGATTTACGTAGCTAAATTTCATTATTTTGCTCCTAGGTGACGGTTAATTTTATAATGCTTTACTTAGTTACATATCAAGTAAAGCTTTGATGGATGCATATTAGTGGCAAAGTTAATATATAAAAAGCCCAATAACTGCCAGAAGCTTGCCTAAAACTACCAGCACTGTTATTTTACGCAAAATATTTTAATTACAGATACTTTTATGCCCATCATAGCCAAAATGTTGCAACAATACGCCGAGCACAATAATTTACTAAGCTTTGAGGGCACCATGGAAACAATTATTCCTGGGGTGTATTTTCATCGCGCTACCAAAAGCTCACCACGCCAACCGCTTATTTATAATTCAGGCATAATCGTGGTTGGCCAAGGCCATAAAATAATTCATTTCCCAGAACATCAAATAAAATACGGCGAAGGTGATTACTTGGTACTAGGTGTACCTGTCCCATTAGAGTGTGAAGCGTTTACTGATAATGACTTACCGGTTATGGGCATTGCTATAGATATAAATCCTGCCATGTTGCACAAGCTGGTTAATCAGATGATGCAGCACCAGCCTTTATCAGTCTCCAGCGCGCACATTGGTGCAGTACAATCCGCCAAGCTAGACTGCGCAATGGAGCAAGTGACGTATAGGTTATTAACAGTTTTAAATAATCCACTTGAAGCTGAGATATTCGGCGAAGATATAGTAAAAGAGCTTGTGTATCGTGTTCTTTGCGGCCCCCAAGGGAATACTTTAATAGGCCTAGCTATGCATGATGGCCATTATGCGCGTATAGCTCGCACACTAGCAACGATGCATCAGGACTATGCAAACCCTATTACTGTTGAAGGTTTAGCAGAAGAGGTCAATATGAGCGTATCCTCTTTTCATCGTGCATTTAGACAGGTAACGTTTGAATCTCCCTTACAATACTTAAAAAAAGTACGTTTAGCTAAAGCAAAAGAGCTAATTACCACAGCGGGAAGCAAAGCAAATGAAGCTGCTTTTAAGGTAGGTTACACCAGTGCATCACAGTTTAGCCGTGAGTTTAAACGCCACTTTAATAAAACTCCGAGTGAAATACAGTTATAAAATAAGATTTACCCATTCATGCGCTATATCAAACTTTATCATTAACTTTTACTAGCAAAGATAACACGCTTTGTTAATATAGAGTAACAGCCATTTTTTTAACCCTACTATGCTCAATAACACCGTAACAATAAGGAAGCACTTACATATAACCACCTCCTTATGTATTAAATTTTGCGGTGCTTTATTTGTCATTTTTATTTTTCTTATCTGCAATACAGCTATTGCAAAAGATAGCTGCAATTTAAAATCTATCGCAAACAGTGTATCCACTCCCTTATCGCAAGGTATTGCTGCAGACATAAAACTAGAAAAAGGCATTAACCAATTTGAGTTGGTATGTACGCTAAACCAAAGCGGTGTTTTTACGTTTACTCGCCCTGCACTTGAACGTTTTTCGTGGCAACAAAATAACCAATTAAAAGCCCCTTTAAAAACAAATCAAATGGCTATTTTAATGGAACAAGGCAGCTTTAATGCAAAGCTAACTTTAACCACTACTGCCAGCTATACCCCCCGGTTTACTTGGCTAGACTCACAGCAATTTATTGAAAAGGTGCAGTTGTACAATTTAATATTTGGGGTGTTTTATGGATTATGCGCAACGCTTATTTTTTATGCTTTAATAATAGGTTATGGCATTAAAGACGCTATTTTTAAACTGTATGGCATCTATCTTTTTTGTATCGCTAGCTTTATTTTTTTACAAGAAGGGCAACCCTATTTATTTACCAATGGCTACTTTTCTGCATATATCAGCCACCTTTATACATTAAGCATTGGTTTAACTATAGTCAGTGCTACTTGGTTTATGAGCGCACTATTAGAGCTACCTGAGTATTGGCGCAAATTAAGTTATGCATTAAAAATTACCGCGTTATGTGTATTGACTTTGTGCTTACAAAAAATAGCTTTAGATTTGCCCGCTATTACTAATATCACCACAATCGTTACTGGCTATTTGTCACTACTAATTGTGATGACCATTTTTATACTCTCAGCCGTGCAAGCTAAACAAGGCGTTAACGAAGCCAGCTTAGTATTTATTGCCTTAAGCTGTGTGTTTATCAGCATGATATTTAGAGTGTTACTAACCGAATACAGTCCTTTTATACAGCGTTATGGGTTTGTGATTGCTTTTGCGATTGAATCTCTGCTTCTTGCTATTGCAGTTGGTAGGCGAATTCAACGACTCAGTTATGCTAAAAAACAGGCTGAACGGCACGCTAATTACGATCATCTTTGTCATATTTATAACCGCCGAGGCTGGAGTTTAAAAGCCAATGAGTTATTAAAAAAACACGCTCAACGTGGTGGCGTGTTGTGTTTTTTATATATCGATTTAGACCGATTCAAAGCAATAAATGATACCTACGGCCATGATGTTGGCGATAAAGTACTCTGCATAGTGGCTGAGTCAATTAGTCAGCATATGCGCAGTGAAGACGCAGTTGGCCGCTTAGGCGGAGATGAGTTTGTGGCTATGGCATTATTTACCAGCAAAGATAAAATTAACCGGCGAGTTGCGACCCTTGAACAAAAATTAAATGCGCTTAGCTTAGAGCACCAAGGTAACACCATCGCTATTTACGCAAGCGTAGGGCAAATAAACTATAGCGAAGCGCCTAAAAATTTAGATGAGGTTTTAAAAGCCGGTGATAAAGCAATGTATCAAAAAAAGTCATTACGAAAAGCGCAGGCTAAGCAAACCTTCACAAGAGAAAACGCCTAAAGTCATCGTTTAGGCGCATAATCATTACTCGTCTTTTTTGAATAAGACTTCTGGGTTTACCATAGTTTTCATTTCTAAAACGTTACCATTTGGATCTTCAATAAAAAACGTTTCTTGCTCAAATTCATCACCTACAAAACGGCGGTAAGGCTTATCTAAATATTCAAGGCCCGCGTGTGCAATACGTTTTTTTAATGCCTGAAATTCATCTTCAGATAAATGAATGCCAAAATGCGGTACAGCTACTGCGCCCATATCAACATCATGACGCACTGTTGGTAAGCGCTCTGTGCTTTGATGAAGCGTTAACTCGTTACCCCAAAAATCAATGTCTACCCATCGCCCAGCTTCACTATTACCCGTTTTACAACCAAGCACGTCACAATAAAACGCTTTCGCTTTTTCAAGATCACCAGCTGGAATAGCCAAATGCAAACAGTTAGACATAAATTACCTTAGGTTATAACTTTTAATATATGAAATATGCTGCATTATACATAATTTGTAATTTATAGAACATTAACGGCATTATTTTTAGTCATTCATTGCGTACATTTAATTTAAAGCCACGGTTATTTGCTCTTTTGGGAGCCATATATCGCTTTTAGTCTTAAATTGTCGATTTTAACTATTTAAGCTAAAACTGAACCTTTATGATGTGCGCCTTATGACTAAATTCATACTTTTAAAATTCATCACCTTTTTTATCGGCTGCTTGTCGTGCTTTATATTGCATACCACATTGGCATTACCTATTGTTGTGTCTGCTGCTTTAACAGGCCTCATCGGCTCATTTATTCCGTTTCCTGCACGTTATCAAAACCACCCTTATGCCTCCATTTATGCAGGTAGTTTTGCCGGTATGTGTTCCACCAACTTAATTAGCAACTATTGGGAAATCGCTATTATTTCTGCCATTGGCGCTGTTTTATATACACTAACACTTAATGTATTTGCAGGATTTGGCGGACGATTAGGCAGTATTGCATTTGCCAGTGTAGCCCTGTTTGTTTTAGCTAAAGGATTGCTGATATGACTATTACATACCCAGTATTAGCCTTGGCTGGTGCTTTTTTTACCTTTTATTTAGCAAAGCATAACCGCTTTGATGCTATAAGAGCCTCAGCTGCACTTTCAATTATTGCCTATTTGATTTTTGCACAGCTGAGCCTCAACGCAGAACTCTATAGTATCGTTTTTTTTGGCGGCACCTTTATTGGCATGAGCGCCCCTCACCGCTTTGGTGTTTATACGCTTGCCAGTTCAGCAATTATATTTTCATTGTTTTTTGCCTATTTGGTTCCCATTCTTGATGGCTTTGGTGGCGCTTTGGGAATTAGTGCATTTTTATCAGTGTGTATTTGCCACCTTTTTATTTTACTGGGTGCGCCAAGAAGTAAAAAGCAAAGTTCTTAAAGCTAGCTAAAACCAGTAAGTAACGTGTTTATTTTATTAATTAAAGTAAGCGCAACATGAAAAAATTCATAGCTTGTTATGTTCCTTTTTTCTACAACTCTGTTAAAATCCTCCGCGCTCTTTGTTTACCCTAAATAAAGACTAATCAAATATGGATTTATGGATATGAAAAAAATAATCGCAGTAGCAGCACTTTCTTTACTTCCTTTCTCTAATGCTATGGCTGACCAAGATATTGGTTGTGGCCTAGGCTCTATGTTATTTGCTGGTCAGCAAGGTAAAGGCGTTAAAATTTTAGGCGCTACAACTAATGGTACTTCTGGTAACCAAACTTTCGGTATTACTTTTGGTACTTTAGGTTGTGACGGTACTGGTACTGTTACTTCTTCTGAAAAAATCGCATTATTCATCGATGGCAACATGGAGCAACTTGCTCGTGATATGTCTCAAGGTGAAGGCGAAACTTTAGCAACACTTGCTGAGGTTTGGGGCGTTGCAGACCAAGATAAAGCAGCATTCAACAAACTTGCTCAAGCACAATTTTCTTCAGTATTTACTTCTGAGAACGTAACTTCACAAACAGTGTTAGAAAACCTAAACGCTGTTGTAGCAAGCGACGCACAACTAGCTTCTTATACGCTGTCTTAATCAGCTAAATTAGCCGGTTTTATATTTATAAATAAAGCCGCTAGAGTATCCTCTAGCGGCTTTTTTATGATTTAGCGATTATGAAAAAAATATTATTTACCTTGCTAGCCATACTTTTTAGTATGCAATCAAATGCTAAAAGTATTGAAAAAAGTACCTTAGCCACACACCCTTACTGGCTTAAACTGGGCCACTACCGCAATACAACCTTCAGAAGCTGGAAAAGCGAGGTGGATAGCGCCGAGTTTTTTTTATCCCCTACAGGTAAAACCAGCCCAGTAGATGAGTTAAATGCCACCATTAGAGCATTTAATGCCAGTAAAAGCAGTCAACAAAAATACAGCTGTCAATTTCCAGCTCGCTACACATGGCTAAAATCAAAAATTAAAAACAATTGGCCTGCTCTTGATTGCGCTGAGCTTAAAACCTGGCAACAAGTCATTAATCCTAAAGGGGTTACGCTTGTATTCCCTACCGCATTTATGAACAGCCCTTCATCAATGTTTGGGCACACTTTACTGCGCATCGACGCTAAAGATCAAACCCGTAGTAAAGAACTGATTGCCTTTGCTGTAAACTTTGCGGCAGAACCTGATGACTCAGATAACGCTGCCATGTATGCACTGAAAGGCCTTGTTGGTAGCTATCCGGGTAAGTTTTCGTTGATGCCGTATTACAAAAAAGTACGTGAATATAACGACTTAGAATCACGCGACATTTGGGAATACAAACTCAATTTAACTGAGCAACAAGTTGAGCGGGTATTACTGCATTTATGGGAGTTACAACGCGCCACTTTTGATTACTTTTTTATAGACGAAAACTGCTCATATCAGTTACTGGGGCTATTACAATTAGCTAAAGACGACCTTAATTTAACCTCGCAATTTAACATGCAGGCTATTCCTTCAGACACAGTTGCCGCACTTAGAGACAACAACTTACTGCAAACTCCTAATTACCGCCCTGCTTTTGGTACTAAGCTACATCACTATTCAACACAGTTAAGTGATCAACAACTTAGTGATGCGAGGGAGCTTATGCAAGGCAAGCCATTAAATACCCGTAATTACTCACAAAAAGAGCTAGTAGCCATACTAGAGATGGCGTACGAATGGCTAAATTTTGAATTTTACGATAAAGCCCTTAACCGTGAAGAAATAGCCCCTCGTCTTACTAAGTTATTATTAATGCGCAGTAAGTATGCTGTCCCTTCTCCTTTAGCTAAGCCCTATAAACCTAAAGCTTCGCCAGAGCAAGGCCATGGTTCTTCAAGGCTAACAGCTAAAAGAGTGCAAAATAATAACCAGCAAAACACCACCAATTTAGCTTATCGCCTTGCTTATCATGATTTACTAGACAGACCTGCAGGCTTTATACCCGGTGCTCAAATTAGCTTTTTTGACTTAGCAGCTAACCTATCAGATAGCGGTAATAGCCAGATTGAGCATTTTTACTTACTTGATGCTATGTCGCTTGCCCCCGATAATCGTGTATTTGATAGCTGGTCGTGGAATATAAAAATGGGCTTTGATAGGCAACCAAGCCCAAACAAACGCTCTGGCCGATTTTTTACTAAAGGTGGATATGGTAAGTCTTATGGCAACCCGAACAGTGTGCATGGCTATATTTTGGGACAGTTTGAGCTAAATACTGGTGATATTTCTAACCAGCTAAGTATAGGGCTAGGTAGTGAGGCTGGCATTATTTGGCAAGTAAATAACAATCACAAACTTGCGCTAACGGGTAATATGTTTTGGCTAAACGATAATACCGCTAATAACCACAGTGAAGCTGCGCTAACCTGGAGCTATGCGCTGTCACTTAACATAGCGCTTCGCAGCCAAATAAAGCACGAAACATGGCACAACCATAATACTGCGGCTAGTTTAGCCCTACAGTTTTACTTTTAAGTCTATTATTTAATTTTAATGCTACTGGTTGGGTAGCCAAATAGCACTTCGCATTTCGCTTTTAACCCTTTCGCCGTATAGGTACTTTTTAATAAATGAGCCCACTGATGAAACGTTATTATTAGTGGGTTATTGCTATTTAGCTGGCCTACGATGCCATATTTACAGGGCTGATTTTTGTCCTCCTCTATAAAAGTACCAAACAGCTTATCCCAAATAATAAGGACGCCGGCAAAGTTTTTATCGAGGTAGCTTTTATTAATTGCATGATGAACCCTGTGGTGCGATGGCGTATTAAATACCCTTTCCAACCAACCTAACTTGCCTACGATTTGCGTATGCACAAAAAATTGGTACGCTAAATTAAGTGCCACCACACTAAATACTGTAAGCGGGTCAAAACCTATGAGAATCATGGGCAGCCAAAATACCCACATGCCGGCTACTGGGTACATTATGCTTTGCCTAAACGCAGTGGTAAAATTCATTTTAGTAGAACTATGATGCACTACATGAGCGGCCCATAACCAATGAATATGGTGTGATGCACGATGAAACCAATAGTATAAAAAGTCTTGCAGTAAAAAAGCGCCTAAAACAGTAAATACTGTCAATTCAATATCAAATAGTCGAAACTGATACAACCAATAAAAAAACGGCATTAATAATAATAACGCAATGGCATCAGCGCCTTGATGTAATAAAGCAAGTAACGCGTTGGCTAAGCTGTCTTTTATATCGTAGTAACGTCTAAATTTTATAAACTCAACCCCTACAAACAGCAAAAAAATAGGGCTCAGTGCCAATAAAATAATTTCAATGCTCATGACGTTTCTCCTGAAAATAGCTGGCTATTTTTTTAAGTGCTTGGCTAACATCTTTTTTTATAAAAAAAGCCAGTATAAAGTCGGGTAACCACAAAGGCGCAATACAACGAATATGGTAGCTGATCTCGGTGAGTGATGGCTGAGTATTATTGGCTTTTAAGTAAATATCACCACGGTGCTGTGCAACGGGTTTATCCCCTAAAATGCGGTAACAAATGTGGCTATTATCGGCCGTTATTATTTGCTCCTTAAATGTTGTACCTTGCATTTTTATTTGTCTAATGGTGCCTTTTCCACCACTTATTTCACCCGAGTCTTGCGGTGTTAACACTTCAAACTGCGCATTAAAAAAGCGCCCCAAATCAGCATGCGCTAATAATAAGGTGCATAATTGTTCAGGCGTTGCTGCCACACTATGTTTAACGTTTATCTCAATCATTGTGTGCCCCATATTATTTTTATAGATCTCTAGCATATAAAAATATTGCATGGCAAACTTGCGATTAGATGACTATTTTTTAGCTTTAGGCGACAAATGAAAACCTTAGCCGATCATTACTTTTCTAGCTGTTTGGATTATCTTCAAAGCACAGGATTAGATAGCCAAGAGATACTAACTGCCATTGAATTTGATGAATATACAAATAAGCAAACACAACAATTAGCGCCTCGTATTAGCTTAAAAAGCTATAATGCGCTGCTTAGTTATGCACAGCAAACGCTAAATGACTCCTTATTCGGGTTTGAATTAGGAAAACAAATACGTACCGCTGATTTTGGTGTACTTGGGTATTTAATTGAATCAAGTACTAATCTAGCCAGTGCCATTACTGCATTACTGAGCTACGACAGTTTAGTGGCTAACATAGGGCGTGCTGAGTTTGAACAGCAACAAACACTTTGCAAGGTAACCTGGTTAGCAGACCCACAGTGCAGTCCACAGGCCGTATTACGAAATATGACCGCGTGGGTAAGTGTTATACGCCAACTGCTTAATCCTCAGCTTTCGCCTAGTTGCGTTTATTTTACAGCACATTTTTCAGACAGTGAGTTACAACAATTAGCGCAATGGTTTAATTGCCCAGTAAAAGCTGGCGCTAACTTCAATCAAGTAGAGTTTCCAAGTAGTTACTTAACCCTTCCTTTTAAAACCGATAACTCCCAGATTAACGCTGTGCTAAAGCAAATGTCAGAGCAACAGCTATCTCAGTTTAAAAGTCAGCAATTATTAACAGAAAAAATTAATCATATTTTAATGGCTAAATACGATTTGCAGGACTGTTCACTGATCAGAACGGCTAGTGCTTTAAATATGACCCCGCGCACAGTGCAACGTCATCTAAAGCAAGAAAACACCAATTTTGCTGCTCTTCTTGAGCAAGAGCAAAAACGCCGTTTGTTAACTTATATTCCTCATTATCCGCTAAGCAGTATTGCAACTATGTTGGGGTTTAATGATCAAAGCTCTTTTAATCGCGCCTTTAAGCGCTGGTATCAATGCTCACCTCGTCAATTTATAAAAAACAATAATTAAACAATTTGATTACCTAAAAAACACATTACCGTGTACCTTTTTATTAATTTTATTTACACTAGCCTCATGTATTGCTTTAAAGACAATTATTTATGCGTTTGCGTATGATGTTAACTGTTTTTGTAGTGGTTTTTTATAGTGCGGTCTGTCACGCAAACCCGGTCACCTTCATCGCTGAAGATTTGCCCCCTTATCATTTTAAAAACCCTCAAGGTGAAGCGCAGGGTGCCTTAGTTGATATCGCTAAAGCAGTATTAAAAGGCACGGCTTTAACAGCAACGTTTGAAATAATGCCGATGGCGCGTATGTTTCAACAACAAGTCAATCCTAATGCCATCATGCTGTCACTGTTAAAAACACCAAACAGAAACAGCCAGTTTAAGTGGCTGGGAAAAGTGTATTTTGCAGATGCATACCTAGTAAGTTTACGCAGTCATAACGATGAAGTGATTCACTTAAACTTTGCCAAAGAATACAAAGTAGCCACTATTCGCGGTTATTCTGCACAAGCTTATTTAGAAGCTCAAGGCTTTACTGAAAGTGAGAATCTAGTCTTAGTGAGTTACTACCAGCAGCTATGGAGAATGCTGTATAAAAATCGTATCGATTTTGTGGTAACTAACACCCTCACACTTGAAAACGAGCTAAAGCGTACAGGGCTCGACCCAAGCTTAATTACTAAGCGTATACATTTAGATGAGCTACCTTCCTCTCTTCACTTTGCAGCAAGTAAGCAGCTTAACCCGCAAACAGCGAAAATTATTACTGCTAGATTAAACGCGATAAAAGAAAGCGGTGAATACCAACAAATTTTAAATAAATGGCAACTCCCTATTCCAACGCGCCTTTAGTCTTGAGTGGGTAAAACGCCTTGTGTTAAGTAATTTTTTAATGAAGTAAATAAAGGTGAAGGTAAGTTATTAATATCGCACCAACGCCACTGTAAACATTTGTTAGGCTCTTTATTTACAGGCTCGCCACCTTCATACTTTGCCTGCACATATAAAGTAATATAATGCTTGTTCTCGGCGCTAAAAATATCGTTGGTAAAATCGAGTTTACGAATATTAGTAACAGTAAGCCCTGTCTCTTCTGCTACTTCGCGCACTGCACATTGCTCAACCGTTTCACCAAATTCTAAATGCCCCCCAGGGGTTGCCCAGGTATTTGCACCATGTGCGCCTATTCGATCACCGAGTAAAATTTTATTATCATGCATTACTATCACTGCAACGCCTACTCTGACAACTTGACTCATTATTACCACATTAAATAGTTCATCATTTTTATATGTTACCTCATTTAAATCATCAAACTAGTTGTTAGTTCGTTATAAACCATAGCGTTAGCTAAAAACCACACAACCCGTTCATTATTCAACCGACCATAGTCGAATATCACTCCTGATAAAAAGCGCTTAGTTTTAAATAAAGTTATATTAAATTTTGCTCAGGAGCCTTTATGTCAGGTGAATACAAACAACATTACAACGAGTTTAAACAAAACCCGGCAGCGTTTTGGTTATCGCAAAGTAAACGCCTCCCTTGGTACCAGGCTCCCGAAACAGCTTACACACAAGATGAAAACGGTTTATATCACTGGTATGCCGATGGCCAACTTAATAGCTGCTTTTTAGCCGTAGATCAGCATGTTATTGCCGGCCATGGTGATGAAACAGCGTTAATTTATGACTCACCCGTAACCAATACCGCGCGCAGCTACAGTTACTTTGAACTACAACAAGAAGTCGCTAAATTCGCAGGAGTAATGCAGTCTTTAGGCGTAACAAAAGGCGACCGCGTGGTTATTTATATGCCCATGATCCCCGAGGCTGTAATTGGCATGTTAGCCTGCGCCCGCATCGGCGCTATTCATTCGGTCGTTTTTGGCGGGTTTGCAGCACATGAGCTTGCCGTAAGAATTGATGACGCCAAGCCTAAGTTAGTACTCAGTGCTTCTTGCGGTGTAGAAGTGAATACCGTAATTGAATACAAAGAGTTACTTGATAACGCCCTCGAATCAGCCTCGTATAAAGTAGAACATTGTATTATTTATCAGCGTGAACAAGTAACTGCACCACTTATGCCTGAGCGTGATATTGACTGGGCTGTTGCAATGCAAACAGCTACTGGCGTTGATCCTGTTCCGGTAAGTGGCGATCACCCGCTTTATATTTTATACACGTCAGGCACAACGGGTACTCCCAAGGGGGTTGTTCGTGAAAATGGCGGCCATGCCGTGGCCATGCATTACAGCATGGAAACCGTATACGGAATGAAACCTGGTGACGTGTTTTGGGCCGCTTCAGATATTGGTTGGGTTGTAGGCCATTCGTACATAGTGTATGCCCCACTTATATACCGCTGCGCCACTATTTTATTTGAAGGTAAACCGGTTAGAACCCCAGATGCCAGTGCATTTTGGCGAGTGGTTGAACAGTATAAAGTAACGGCTTTATTTAGCGCACCGACAGCCTTTAGAGCGATAAAAAAAGAAGATCCCAATGCCGATGGGTTTAAACAATACGATACTTCAAGTCTGAAACGCTTGTTTTTAGCAGGCGAGCGCTTAGATCCTCCCACCTACGATTGGCTCAAAGAAAAAACAGGCCTACCTGTGCTTGATCATTGGTGGCAAACAGAAACTGGTTGGGCGATAGCCTGTAATCCTGTCGGCATTGAGCATCTACCTACAAAAGCAGGTAGTTCAACGGTTGCGACTCCTGGGTTTGACGTACGTATTTTAGATATGAATGGTGACGAATGCGCCCCCAATGAACAAGGTGCAGTCGTTATTAAACTGCCTTTACCGCCAGGATGTTTACCCACTATTTGGCAAAATACCGAACGCTTTAAAGCCGGTTATTTAAGTGAATATGAAGGCTATTATCTCTCTGGCGACGGCGGTTATATTGATGATGATGGCTACCTATTTATTATGGGCCGCATCGATGATGTGATTAATGTTGCGGGACATCGTTTATCAACCGGTGAAATGGAAGAAATTGTAGCCGCTCATCCCGCGGTTGCTGAATGTGCCGTATTTGGTGTTAATGATGCGCTCAAGGGTCAAAACCCCATGGCCATGGTAGTGTTAAAAAATGATTTTCATGGATCGCATAAAGAAGTAGAGCAGCAATTGGTGCAAACCGTGCGTAATCAAATCGGCGCTATTGCGTGTCTTAAAAATATTATGTGTGTAGAGCGCTTACCAAAAACACGCTCAGGTAAAATTTTACGCAAAAACTTACGTCAACTTATTGATGGTGAAGAACTGCAAATTCCATCAACCATTGACGATCCGAGTATTTTTGAGGAGTTAACTCTGCAACTTGCTGAAAATAAAATATAAATATTATTTTTAAAACGTCTATTTAAGCGCGGCTTAAATAGACTTTTCTCGCCCCATCTGCTTAACTAGATCTCATTAAATAGATGAAACTCACGCAAATAAATCTCTTGGGAATATAAATGACTGAAATACGATCGCAGCTGCGAGAATTTTTACTGCAATGGTTTAGTCTTTATTTTCCTGGGAGTGCGCATTTATGGTACAACATATTAGTACTGTGCTGGGTTGGCTTATTTGCGCTCATATTGCACCTCATCTTAAGGTCAGTTTCAAAACGACTACTTAAAGGCCGCTTTAGTGATAAAGTTGTTCAAACCGATACCCACACGCCTGCCGACTTAGCGCTTAAATTAACACGTAATATTTCCTTTGTTTTACAAGGTGCTGTGGTTGTTATACAAGCTAGGCTCTGGGTTCCAGAAGGAACGGCTTTTTTACATATCATTGAGATGTTTACTGATCAGTGGATCATTTTATTTGCACTGCTCTCGCTGTTCTCTTTGCTCAATATTTTTCAAGCAATATCTGACAGGCAACCCATTGCAGCTCACTTTCCATTACGTGGTTTTTTACAAACAATTAAACTGATCGCCAGCGTATTAGCCGGTATTTTAGCGATTTCATTATTAATGAATAAATCCCCGTTAATATTACTCAGTGGTTTAGGTGCGCTATCGGCTGTACTGCTACTGGTGTTTAAAGACGCTATTTTAGGGCTGGTGGCCGGTATTCAGCTTTCAGCAAACAATATGCTTGCGGTTGGTGATTGGTTAGAAATGCCCAAATACGGCGCAGATGGCGATGTGATTGATATAGCCTTGACCACAGTTAAAGTAAGAAATTGGGATAAAACCATTACCACTATCCCAACCTATGCGCTAATTTCTGACTCATTTAAAAATTGGCGCGGTATGTCAGAATCCGGTGGACGGCGCATAAAACGGAGTATCCATATAGAAATGAGCAGTGTGCGCTTTTTAGATGAGCAAGAGATCACCGCGCTGAAAAAAGCAGATTTATTAAGTCACTACCTCGAAATTACCCTACCGGCTATTAACGAGCAAAATACCACGAAAAAAATAGATATGAGCTGTACGTTAAATGGTCGTCGGCTCACTAATGTTGGCACATTTCGTCATTATTTAGTCGCGTTATTAAAACATCACCCACATATTCATCAGGGAATGACACTGATGGTAAGGCAGCTAGAGCCAACTAAAAATGGCTTACCCATTGAAATTTATGCATTTACCAATACAACTAATTGGGGTGAGTATGAAAATATTCAGTCAGATATATTTGACCATATATTAGCGATATTACCCGCCTTTTCGTTGCGTGCCCATGAGGCACCAACAGGGAACGATATTCGTCAACTAATTAAATAGTCACTAAATCCGTTTTAATTGCGCTATTAACCACTGGTGAATATCGCTGTTATTTGAACGTGGATGCCACGCTGCAATCACCTTAAATGGCGGTGGTAATAATTCAACTTCAAGCTGTTTCACTTTGGCGTTTGGCAGTAAACGCGATGGGTAAAAAGCAATTAGGTCAGTACTGCAAAGCAAATCGGGGACAAATGAAAAGCCAGGCACTGACATAACTATATTGCGCGCATAGCCCTTATCAGCAAACCACTGGTCGTGAGAGCCTCTTAAGTTAGCACGTGACGCTGAAATCACTAATTGAGGGTGTGCCGCCACTTCAGCAAGGCTCAACGTCGATGAAGAAAACACTGTGTCTTTGCCCGCAATACAAATATGTTGTTCTTCAAATAATGTGTCATAGATTAAGTTTGTTGGGATAAATTCAGGAAAACTAATTAATAAATCCAGCTCTCCTGCACTTATTAATTGATTAACATTATCAGAGGCAAAGTCACGAATAATCAGCTTTAATCCTGGCGCTTCTCGTCTTGTTATTTCTAATAATTGTGGCAAAAGAGCTGCTATAGCGTAATCAGTCGCACTTATTGTAAATACGCCCTTGTAACTACTTGGGGTAAATTGTTTAGGTATTAATAACGCTTCTACCTGAGTTAATATTTGATTAATGGGCTTCTCTAGTGCGATAGCCTTAGGTGTTGCAACCATTGTATTGCCTTGGCGAATAAAAAGCCGATCGTCAAATAAGTCACGCAATTTTCGCAGCTGCTCGCTAATAGCCTGCTGGGTTAAGCCCATTTTTCGCGCCACATCCGACACATTTTTTAGTTTAAGTAATGCACTCAATATTCGTAATTGTTTTATATCAAGCCGAGATATACCATTCATAATTGTATCTTAAACAAAAAAGCATTGTTTCAAATTGTACCCTTTAATCCCTATGATCACCAGCATTGTAATTGGCGCTAAACAGCATTATTAATTTAAAAGGTATTAAAATGAGTCAACCAAGTAAAAATATCGACAGTCTATTTTCATCAATCAATTTAGGCCCATACACGCTTAAAAACCGTATTGTAATGCCGCCACTTACACGCTCACGCAGCACAGTTCCTGGCAATATCCCCAACGAGGTGATGGCCACATATTATGCACAGCGTGCTAGTGCTGGTTTTATGGTTACCGAAGGCACTCAAATTGAACCAAGAGGACAAGGGTATGCCTGGACACCGGGCATTCATTCTAATCAACAAATAGCTGGTTGGAAAAAAGTAACTGATGCAGTACATGCAGAAGGTGGAATTATTTTTGCCCAGCTTTGGCACGTTGGCCGCGTTTCACATACTAGCTTACAGCCTAATGAAGCCAAACCTATTGCCCCCTCAGCTCTAACAGCTGATAGCGTTAAAGTCTTTATTGAAACAGGACCGGCTCAAGGCGCTTTAGCCAACCCAAGTGAACCACAAGCTTTAACAACCGATGAAGTAAAAGAGCTTGTTGGCATGTATGCACAAGCTGCCCGTAATGCGCTAGAAGCGGGGTTTGATGGCGTAGAACTGCATTGTGCTAATGGGTATTTAGTAAATCAGTTTATTTCTGAGCACACCAATAAACGAGATGATGAATACGGCGGCTCTCTTACTAATCGCCTGCGCTTTTTAAAAGAAATTGTCGCGGCAGTAAGTGACGTAGTAGGCCCTGAGCGCTTAGGGGTTAGATTTGCGCCCTTATTTAGCAGTACTGATGAAACCCGTGTTTATTTAGGATTAGTAGAATCAAACCCGCATCATACCTACATTGAAGCAATTAAAGTACTTGAGCAAGCTGGTATTGCCTACCTTTCAATTGCAGAAGCTGATTGGGACAATGCCCCTGATTTACCAGAGCAATTTTATCAAGCAGCCAGAGCTGAATTTTCTGGGCGTATTATTTACGCCGGTAAATACACTGTTGAAAAAGCGGTGGCGATGTTAGCTAAAGGCTACGGTGATTTATTTGCTTTTGGTCGTCCTTTTATCGCAAACCCTGATTTACCAGCGCGCATAAAAAATCAATGGCCATTAAATGAAGCCGATACAGCCACTATGTATGGCGGGACTGAGCAAGGTTACAGTGACTACCCTTACTACAAAAACGATTAATTAATAGGCCATGGATGGCCTTATTCAATGTTTAAACGCTTTTTACATCGTCTCCCAGCTTGTTAAATTTAATCAGCTCACTATTTTTACATTTACTAAAATGTCATACATTTGGTAAAAAAATGTCGATAAAAACCATTAAAATTAGTTTTAAAGTATTGTTTTTAAATAATTAACAAGCATCAAAGTAGTGATATTTTTATATATCAATACAATAAGCTTTTATTTTTTTAGGCATCGGTCTTTGGAGCATGGGTTGTTAAAGTTAGCAGAAGTTAAATCAACTTCTTTAAGTCTTTTAGCCGTGTGTGGATTATTTTTATTATTTGTAGTTAAGATCTTACTTTCGTCTAGTAAACGCCATAAATTAAAGAAAATACAATCATATGGGTTAATTTTTTCAACAATGTGCTCATTCGTTATACTTTAATATTATTACTATATTCATTTTAATTCTATACCATAGCGAAAGCGTATTTTGTTAACGTCTTACAAAGCGTTAAAGTGCCGCGCTAATTCACAGCTATAAAAGAGGGTACTATGTCGCTTGCTGTATTATTAATGTTGGCATTATTTGTCGGTTTGCTGTTCGCGATTTATCTTTTTTCGCAAAAAAGCAGCTCTTTATCTCGTACCGTTTTATTTGGCTTAGTGCTTGGTAGCACCTTTGGCTTAGCCCTACAGTTTTTATTTGCCCACTCTCCAGAAACCATTAAAGAAATACTCAGCTGGGTAAGCGTGGTGGGTAAAGGCTATGTCGGTTTATTAAAAATGATCATTATGCCATTGGTATTAATTTTTATGATTGCTGCTGTGGTAAAGCTCGAAAACCAAGGCTCACTGGGGAAAATCTCCTTTATTAGTATCTCTGTTTTACTCTTTACCACAGCAATTGCAGCGTTAATTGGTATTGCGGTAACGTATGGATTTGACCTCAGTATTGAAGGGCTTGTTTCGGGTACTCGTGAAGCCGCTAGAATGGACACACTACAAAGCAAAGCTGCGAATGTAGCCGACTTAAGTGTGCCGCAAATGTTATTGAGCTTTATTCCTGAAAATCCCTTTGCGGATTTAAGTAATCAACGTTCAACCTCTATCATTGCCACGGTTATATTTGGTGTCCTTGTTGGTATAGCTGCACGTAAAGTAATGCTGGAAAAAACAGAACTTGCTAGCCCAATTCGTAACGGTGTAAACGCCCTACAAGCGACAGTGATGAGCTTAGTTCGCATGGTAATTGCACTCACTCCTTATGGTGTTGCGGGCTTAATGGCAAGTGTTGTGGCAAACTCTAGTAGTAACGATATTTTAAATTTACTCGCCTTTATTGTGGCTTCTTACGTGGCTATTATATTGATGTTTGTTGTGCATGGCTTATTGCTTAGCTTTGTGGGTGTAAATCCAAAGCATTATTTTGAAAAAATCTGGCCAGTACTGACCTTTGCATTTAGCTCACGTAGCTCAGCGGCATCGATTCCTATGAATGTTGACGTGCAAATTAACCAGTTAAAAGTACCACCAGCAATTGCAAACTTATCGGCTTCTTTTGGTGCCACTATTGGTCAAAACGGCTGTGCTGGTATTTATCCTGCGATGCTCGCAATGATGGTTGCGCCAAGTGTGGGGATTGACCCACTTACATTTGAGTTTATTTTACCGCTAATTGGTATTGTCGTTATTAGTTCGTTTGGTATTGCAGGTGTTGGCGGTGGTGCTACCTTCGCAGCGCTGGTTGTATTACCGACCATGGGGTTACCTATAGAGGTAGTGGCTTTACTTATTTCTATTGAACCATTAATAGATATGGCGCGCACTGCACTCAACGTGTCGGGCTCCATGACCTCAGGTGTGATCACCAGTAAATTAATGAAAACTCAATAGCACTCACTTTAATCTAATAGCCCAGCCTACGCTGGGCTTTTTTATGTCTGCCCCTCTTTCAAAGCTCTTTAGTGATTTATTTATTTAATCATTTAACTTTAATGAATCATTTTTATAGATTGTATCAATCGCTTTATTTCACACACGGTTTTTAGCCTCCTTACTATACTATTCGCACTGCTTAGTGCATTCAGGTTCGTTTAAAAACAACTTGAATGAAGTTTTAGCCTACTGTTTTTAAATGAGTAGACCCTATTTTTAATACGCTTTGTATATAACGAAATTCGTTAACTTTAAGGAAGCTGACAATGAAAAACCGATCATTTACAAAAAAAGCGCTTGTTGGATTTATAAGTATGGCACTTATGTCTGGCTCTGCTTTTAGTCAAGAAAAACCACAAATGTCTAAGCCACAAGGTGCTGTAGGCATGGGTGAGGCAAAAATGGGGGCAACCAGAACCAACCAATTTTGGTGGCCAGATCAACTAAACCTATCTCCTCTTCGTGATCATGATCTACGCTCAAACCCTTATGGTGCAGACTTTAATTATGCAGAGGCATTTAACAGCCTAGATTTAGACATAGTAAAAAGTGATATTGACGCCCTACTTACGCAATCTCAAGACTGGTGGCCAGCGGATTTTGGTAACTATGGCCCATTTTTTATTCGTATGACCTGGCACAGTGCAGGCACCTACCGTACGCTTGATGGCCGTGGTGGCGCAGGTGGTGGTCAACAACGTTTTGAACCGCTTAACAGCTGGCCAGACAACGTAAGCCTAGATAAAGCACGCCGCTTACTTTGGCCAATTAAACAAAAGTACGGAGAAGCACTTTCATGGTCAGACTTAATCGTATTAGCAGGTAACGTTGCTCTAGAAAACATGGGATTTGAAACCTATGGTTTTGCTGGTGGTCGTACTGACGACTGGGAACCAGACATGGTTTACTGGGGTCCAGAAGTAGAAATGCTTGCCAGCGACCGTGAAGATGCTAGCGGCAAATTAGAACGCCCATTAGGTGCAACTCACATGGGTTTAATTTATGTAAACCCAGAAGGGCCTAAAGGAGTACCTGATCCTATTGGTTCAGCTAAAAATATTCGTGTTGCGTTTTCTCGCATGGCCATGAACGATGAAGAAACCCTAGCACTTATCGCCGGTGGTCATACCTTTGGTAAAATGCATGGTGCGCACAAACCTAAAGACTGTGTAGGTGCAGAGCCTGCTGCAGCAGGTATTGAAGAGCAAGGGTTAGGCTGGAAAAACAAATGTGGTAAAGGCCACTCTGAAGATACCGTATCAAGTGGTTTAGAAGGCGCATGGACACAAGCACCTACTCGCTGGTCATCACTGTACTTGAGCAACCTGCTTAACTTTGAGTGGAAACAAACTCGCAGCCCTGCAGGCGCTATTCAGTGGATCCCAACAGATGAATCATTACATAAGTCAGTACCTGATGCGCACATCAAAGGTAAATTTAACCCACCGGTAATGACCACTGCCGACTTAGCGTTAAAATTTGATCCTGAATACCGCAAAATTGCTGAGCGCTTTTTAAACGACCCTAAAGAGTATCAACTGGCCTTTGCTAAAGCATGGTACAAATTGACTCACCGAGATATGGGGCCACCACGTAACTTTTTAGGTAAAGAAGTACCAAAAGAAGACTTAATTTGGCAAGATCCTATTTCAGCAGAGACTCAATCAAACATTGATGCTGGTGCAGTAAAAGAGCTTAAAACCGCTATTTTAGACTCGAACCTAAGTGTACCTGAGTTAGTACGTGTTGCATGGGCATCGGCTGCCAGTTACCGTGATTCAGATATGCGCGGCGGAGCCAATGGCGCACGCATTGCGCTTGCTCCACAAAAAGATTGGGCAGTAAATAACCCAGCAGAAACCGCAAAAGTACTCAAAGTATTAAAAGCAATTCAAGCTGACTTTAACGACAGCTTATTTAGCAAAAGCCATGTATCGCTTGCTGATTTAATTGTGCTTGGTGGTAATGCAGCGATTGAAAAAGCAGCCAAAGATGCAGGCTACTCAGTAAACGTGCCGTTTAATGCTGGCCGTGGCGATGCTACGCAAGCGCAAACTGACGTTAATGCATTTAACTTATTAGAGCTGCCAGCCGATGGTTTTAGAAACTACTTTGATGCAGAGAAAAGCTATAAATCGCCAACTGAAATGCTAATAGATAAAGCCGATCAGCTTGACCTAACCGTGCCAGAAATGACTGTATTAATCGGTGGCTTACGTTCGCTTGATGCAAACTACAAAGGCACTGATTACGGCGTATTTACTGACAAGCCAGGTACACTAAATAACGACTTCTTTGTTAATTTATTAGACATGTCGACGGTATGGAAAAAATCGTCTGATGCTGGCATTTACCAAGGCTTTGACCGTCAATCAGGTGAGCAAAAGTACACTGCTACTTCGGTTGATCTGATTTTTGGTTCAAATTCAGAACTACGTGCAGTTGCTGAGGTGTATGCTTTTGATACATCAAAACAAAAGTTTGTAGAAGACTTTGTTGCGGCATGGACTAAAGTAATGAACTTAGACCGTTAATTACCATTAAGTAATACAACCATAGCGCTGCAATTAATTGCAGCGCTTTTTTATTATTAAGCTATTTTAAAGCAACCACTCGCTCGCGCAAATCATCGGCATTAACCTTCTGTGCAGCCACCATTTCACCAATAGTCACACTGACCAACGACCACTTTGGTCTAGGCAATCGCCACTTCGTTTTTCGACTAAACATACTGCCCCATAGTCCATCTAAATGGACAGGAATAACAGGCACCGGTGTGCGCTGAATTATTTTTTCAATGCCACGGCGAAATACATCAACCTCGCCATCTCCACTGAGCTTGCCTTCAGGAAAAATTCCCACCAGCTCTCCACGCTCTAGTGCCTGAGCGATATCGTCAAAGGCTTTATTAAACGCCTTAGGATTTGCTTTTTCACTATCAATTGGAATGGCTTTGGCCATTTTAAACAACCAATTAAGTGCTGGTGAATAATAAATAGGGGCAAACACGACAAACCGAATTGGCCTAGGTGACGCGGCTAAAATAAACATCCAATCAACAAAGCTAACATGGTTACTCACCACCACGGCAGCCCCATCATCGGGCATATTAAGCGTTCCCTTAGTGCGTACTCGATACATGCAAATCGCTAAAATATAAATAATAAAACGTAAGAAAAACTCAGGCACTTTGCTATATATGTACAGCGATATCAGTAAATTAAGCCCTGCTAATAACAACAGTAATTGTGAAATCTCCCAGTGTAAAAGCGTTAGGGTAACAATACTTAAAACAGCGCTGCCAACCATAAACAACGCATTTAGCACATTATTAGCTGCAATTACTCGAGAACGGCTATCGGGGTGAGTACGCTGCTGAATGAGTGCATACAAAGGCACCGTATAAAACCCCGAGGCAATACCAATACCTGCCATCCAAACAAAATGCCAGAGCATATCGCCGGTATTAATTACTTGCTCAAGAGCAAGCTGCAACTCATTAACTAAACGATAAGATTCAATGCCAGGTTCTTGACTTAATAAATATAAAAATAAGGTAATTAACAGTGCACCAAAGGGCACTATACCCAACTCAATACGTGAGCGCGATAGCTTCTCACACAATAAAGATCCTAATGCAATACTCAACGAAAACACCACTAAAGCAGCCGTCACAACCAACTCATCGCCTCCCATTACATGTTTTACGTAATTAGGGAGCGCCGTTAATATCACCGCACCAATAAGCCAAAACCAGCTGATCCCTAATACTGACTTACCCACTGACTCGGTTTGTGCGTTAAGCGCATTAAATACACTTTTGGTCGAGGAAATAGGGTTAAGCGATACCTTTAAATTAGCATCATTCGCAGCACTTTTTGGTATAAAACGACTACTCAAATAACCAATAACCGCCAGGCTCACTATCGCGATACTGATATAAACAGGGCCTGCAGCTTGGGTTATATAATAAGTGCCAAATACCGTGCCCAATAAAATAGCCACAAAGGTGCCAGATTCAACTAACCCATTAGCTTTGGTTAATTCATGAGGAGCGACATGCTGCGGTAAAATTGAGTATTTTAATGGCCCAAAAAAAGTGCTTTGTAAACCCATTAAAAACACAGTACCTAACATTAACCAAACCTGCTCGGTTAAAATAGATACCACGCCCACCAGCATTATTGGAATTTCGCAAAACTTTACGATGCTGATTAGTTTTGATTTTTCCAACTTTTCTGCAATTTGCCCAGCCATGCCTGAAAATAGAAAAAACGGTAAAATAAATAATCCTGCCGCCAGATTAGAATAAAAGGCACCATCAGCTACCGTAGCAGCTTGAAAAATTAAAATAAGTAGGATTGATTGCTTATAAACATTGTCATTTAAAGCTGAGAAAAACTGCGTCACAAACAGAGGTAAAAACCGTTTACTACCCAGTAAAGCTCCTTGAAATTGTTGTTTATTTTCCTTCATTACGGTCTCTTAAAATTAGCTTCAGAACTTAGATTAGCACTGTGGAAAAGAAATACGAACCCACTTTTTAAGTACGTGCTCAAACATATATTTAAATAAACAAAATAGCTAACCCAACAAAAATGACTAACTAATGAACAATGCGACTAAATCAATCGTATAAGTTGTTTATGAGTTGTAAATAAAACATCTATGTTCTAAACCTAAAAGGTGACTAAAAAAGGAGCATCTTTATGCCAACTACAAACACAATAGACAAAGACACTAAATTCGCACGTTGTTTAGAGTGCAACAAAGTAAATACATTTGCCGCTTTTCATTGGCTTTCGTTAGCGTTTAAAGATATGGCGCGCGCGCCCATGTTGAGTTTAATTTACGGTTTAATCTTCACGCTTATTCCGGTAGCGATTGTTTACTCTATTGTACTTACCGACAGCCACTTAGCTATTTTACCTGCAACCGTTGCTTTTGCTTTGATCGGTCCGGTATTCGCCGTTGGCTTATACGATGTAGCCTGGGAACTAGAGAAAGGCCATAAACCTACATTAAGCCATTCATTAAAATCAATGTTTCGTAACCCTGTAGGTGAATGGGGTTTTGCGGTATTACTTATGGTAATTATGATTATTTGGATGCGCCTAGCTGCAATTGTACATGCATTGTACCCAAGCCATGTAAACCCCACCTTTGAAGAACTTTCTGCGTTTTTAACTATAGGCAGCATTATCGGTGGGATTTTGCTGGTCAGTGTGTTTTCAATTTCTGCATTTACGCCGCAAATTATGATGGAAAGACGCGTTGATATTATGACCGCAGTCGTTTCTTCAATCCACGCAGTTAAAGAAAACTTTGCAGCCATGGTAGTGTGGTCAATTTGTATATTTGTACTGGTAGCGCTTGGCTTTGCTGCAGGTGCCGCTGGATTTATTATTATTATGCCACTACTTAGTTACGCTAGTTGGCATGGATACATTGCTGTTATTAAAACAAAAACACCACGTGGTTATGAATAACATTTACCTGTAGTTTTATCACTTAATTAAATGCTTTTTGGCATTTAATTAAGTGTTGCCTCTTCTCCCTCAGTTTATAAAATCCGTAAAAACCTTGATCTCAATAAGGTGCAAAGCTTAAAAATAGCGCTAATATAAGCTGATACACTACAGATAATATAAAGGAATAAACATGAGTCAAAACGTTAAAGACTTAATGACACCGAACCCATTTTCAGTGAACGTAAAAAGCACTTTGCATGACGCACATAATTTAATGAAAGAAAAAAACGTTCGCCATATTCCTGTTATTGACGAAGACGGCGCATTTGTCGGTATGCTCACACAAAAAATAATGGTCGCCAAAGTCATGGGTATCATGGCAACATTTGGTGCTAATGCATTACAACGCAAAGAAAAACTCACAAAAGTAGAAGATATTATGGTGAGTGATTTTATAAGTGTAACCCCAGAGCAGCCGCTATCAGATGTGGTTAAGTTTTTTGTAGATAATCGCCACGGTTGCATGCCCGTTGTTAGCGAGCAAGGCCAGCTAGTAGGTATTTTAACGTCTTCTGATTTTGTACGTTTAGCTGCAGCACTGCTCTCGTAAATACTCTTCTTTAATGAAACTGTATTTAGCTTTGCCAAATACAGTTTTTACTCACTTAACAGATATAAAAATTAACAGCATAGATAGCTAAGTCACTAACAGCCTGTTATGGTAAACACCCTGCTTTTAATGGTTATTACAAGGTAAGTTTTCATATGGCTAATCAGTTAAATGTACTAGGAACTCGCTTACAACTTTGCTGTGGCAACGGTGGCTATACCCGTGAGGGATTTTGCTATGTACCAGATTCAGACTTTGGCAATCACAGTGTATGCGCCATTATGACCGACGAATTTTTGCAGTTTTCTAAGGCGCAAGGTAACGATTTAATTAGCCCTAATCCTTTGTATAATTTTGCGGGCTTAAAAGCTGGCGATAAGTGGTGCTTATGTGCGATTCGTTGGTATCATGCCATTGCTGCAAATGTTGCTCCTCTTGTTGTACTTGAAGCAACAAACCAAAAAGCGCTAGATATTATTCCCCTTGAAGTATTAAAAGCACATCAATATACCGGGTAATGATTTGAGCGCTCAGCTTGCAATATTAAAGTATTATAACCACCCTTTATGTTTAAAAAATAAATAAGGGGCAAAGCCCGACAGCAACATAATGCCAATTGCAAATGGATAACCCCATTCCCATTGTAGCTCAGGCATTATATTAAAATTCATACCATACACACTAGCCACTACTGTAGGCGGTAAGAAAACCACTGAGGCAATAGAAAAGGTTTTAATAATTTGATTTTGTTCAATATTAATAAAGCCTTGTGTTGAATCCATCAAAAAGTTCACCTTATCGAACAAAAAGGTACAGTGCGACATTAAAGTTTCTATATCGAGTACAATTTCTCGAAGAGATTCGCGCTCGTCATTTTGCGCGCCTATACGGCGTATTAAAAACGAAATATTGCGTCGCGTATCCATTAAACATAAACGCACCTTACCATTAGCATCTTCTAAGCGAGCTATGCGACCAACCGCCTCTTCTAAATCTGAGTTATCTTCTTCAAGTACATAAGCACTGAGCTTCTCTAATTGATGATGCATGTCTTCGAGCATATCCGCGTGGTTTTCAACTTTTTGATCAAATAAAGTGATTAATAATTGTTTTGCTGTATCGCATGCCACCTGACCTTTGCGCGCTCTTAAGCGCAGTAGTCTAAAATCAGCCAATTCCTCATCACGAATAGTAAGTAAGCAATTGTTTTGCAACAAACAAGCTACCGTTACAGTATTAAATCGCCCTTCATTAGGTGACATAAACAATGCATGCACATGTAAACCTTCATTATCGATAAAGCACCTAGACGACGTTTCAATCTCTTCTACATCTACCGAATCTGGAAAGGTTATATTGAGCGTTTTTGCAAGCGCATTTTGCTCCTGCGGTGTTGGATTAATAGTATCAATCCAATGTGCATTCTTTATGGATACTTCAACAGGGGTATCAGGTAAAGGCGCTAACTCTTTGATCACTCCTTGCTCGATGGAAAAAAACCTCAACATACACTTCTCCTTTAATGAATCTTTGGGTTGAGTATATGTAACAGGACATTAATCAACAATGATAATACCTTCATTATAACCACTATAAAGGGCACGCTATTCGCTAACACTTTAAAGTATTGCTGTTTTGCAGAATTTACAAAAAAGTGCATATTTTTCATACCCGTTAAGCTAAACACTCCTTAAAACTTTATTAAATAAAATTAAATCAATATATTTCAATTGGTTAAGTTAAAAGCTCAATCGGCATGCCCATTGCTTCGATAAATACAAGAGGTGTTCGTTATCGCAATTTAAATACTCACTAGAGTAAAGCGAGCACTATTTTTGAAATAGTAGGAGGAATCATGAGTAACAGTAATAATGCAAATAAAGTCGCTGAATTTACCGCTCCCGGTGTAAAAAACGAATCAGCAAATAAAGCAATATCTGTACTAGAAAATCGCATGGTAGCGCTAATTGATTTACAGCTAACTTTAAAACATATTCATTGGAATGTAGTAGGTCCAAACTTTATTGGCGTACATGAAATGCTAGACCCACAAGTAGAAACCGTCCGTGAAATGACTGACACCATAGCAGAACGTATTGCCACTTTAGGCGGCGTCCCAGTTGGCACACCAAAATCGATTGTTGAGCGTCGTACATGGGAAGATTACGCCATAGGTAAAGGCTTAGTAACTGAACACTTAGCCGCGTTAGACAAAGTATATAACGGCGTTAACAGTGATCACCGTAAAGCCATAGAATCACTTGCTGAGCTTGATCCGGTATCTGAAGATATGATCATTGCGCAACTTGCAGAGCTTGAGCAATATCAGTGGTTTGTTCGCGCCCACATAGAATCATCAACTGGTCAATTGAATAGCTAATTTTTAAAGCAGTCATTTTTACTTACAAAGCCCAGTAACTTGCTGGGCTTTTTTGTTTTTAAACTACATTCCTCTTATTAATACACTAGATCCCCCCCTATTTAGCGCATCTAACACGTTTAGTTACTATACTTATTATTAAAGAGAACTTACTATCTACTCCTAATTATTAGCAGGGAATTTGAAGTGTTGTCGCGTCTATATAGCTTTATGCCAGGTTTACACAGCTTATTTAATTATCAACGTCAATGGTTTGCTGATGATGTGAGGGCGGCATTATCGGTTGCAGCTGTTGCTTTACCTGTTGCTATAGCTTATGCGCAACTTACAGGCGTTAATGCTGCAGTTGGCCTGTATTCTTGCGTATTACCTATGATGCTTTATGCACTTTTTGGTACCTCTAAACAGCTTATTATTGGCCCTGATGCCGCAACATGTGCGGTTATTGCTGCAGTTGTTACTCCACTTGCTGCAGGCGATAGCTTTAAACATTGGCAATTAGTGATCACCATGACCGCAATGACCGGTTTTTGGTGCTTTATTGCCAGCCGCTTTAAGCTAGGTGTATTAGCCGACTTTTTATCTAAACCAATTTTAATGGGGTTACTAAACGGTGTGGCTATTACCATTATTGTTGGTCAGTTTTCTAAAGTATTTGGCTTTACCTTTGATGAGCGCTATTTGCTTGAGCGTTTAGGTGGCGTTCCTACGTATTTATCGCAAACTCATATTCCCACCTTATTAATGGCTTTATTTACCCTCGGCGTTTACTTTGTGTTAAAGCGCTTAAAACCTACATGGCCAGCCTCTATGTTTGCCATTGCACTAGGTGCGGTATTCGTTTGGTTTTTTAATTTAGAGCAATTTGAAATAAAAACCATAGGCACAGTAACTGGTGGTTTGCCCGTGTTTAACCCCCCAGTATTTGACGTGGGTATTATTCGAGAACTTGTTGTACCGGCACTCAACTTAGCCATAGTTAGCTTTGTCAGCATGATGCTAACAGCGCGAAGCTTTGCAGCAAAGAATGGCTACGACATCGATGCCGATAAAGAATTTAGAGCCTTGGGCATAGCTAATTTAGCGTCAGCATTATCACAAGGCTTTGCCGTTAGTGGTGCCGACTCACGCACAGCCGTAAACGACGACTCTGGCGGAAAAACCCAATTAGTTTCGATTATAGCTGCCGCTATTATTGGTGTTATCGCTCTTTTTTTAACGGCGCCGCTTGAGTTTATTCCCAGTGCTTCACTCGGGATTGTATTAATAATTGCCTCTGTTCACCTGCTTGATTTAAAGGCAGTCTGGCAATTAAAATTTAAAGATAAGCAGGCATTTTACTTAGCCTCAGCCACACTTTTTGCTGTGCTGTTTATTGGTGTTATACCAGGAATTACCCTTGCTGTATTACTAGGGTTATTTCAATTTATTCGAACTGTTATGCGCCCATCAGACACCATTTTAGGTGTGGATATAAAAGGCGTAGTAAGAAGCTTAGACGAAACAGATAAAGCCAAAGCAGTACAAGGGGTTTTTATATATCGTTTTAATTCTCCTTTAACCTATTTTAATGCCAGTTATTTTAAACGCCGCTTGTTAGAGCAATATGCAAGACAAAAAGACGACACGCAATGTGTCATTATTGATGCTGTGCCCTGCTTCACTCATCTTGATTTAAGCGTTATGGCCATGCTCGCAGACCTAGATGTGATATTTAAAAAACGAGGTATTCGATTAGAGCTAGCGGGAAGAAAACGCCAGCTACTTTCTTGGTTTAAAACCGCTGGTATCGCCTCAGGTAAAGACGGTATTTATATTCATTCAGACTTATACATTGCCTTACAAAAAAACAGCGTCAGCCAGCATGTCGACGAGGTTACGATGTTTCAATCGCAAAACTCCGAAGAGATAAATGCAGGTAATAATTAGGGTTATTATTTTTCCTCAACGACACTAGATGAGTCATTTATTGTGAATGACTCTTCATAAAAACAATAAAGTGTTCAAGCATTTTAATAAATCAACACTTAATAATAAGCGTAGCCTTATTACCTTTTCTTGCTACATACTAAACCTTAAAAATACAAACAATAGCCAGATGCAAATATCATACAGCGCAGTAAATACATAGTTTAGTTATAAATAAACATCAACAAAAAAGCCGTTATTAGAAAATAACAACTCTCGTTTAAGAACGAGTGGTGTTTTTTCGTTTATATCTAACCGGATATTTTTGTGTCTTTGCCAGCACCGCTCGCGGATAAGCTTTTCGCTTTCTTTTCTCCCGTAATATTAGCCGTTTACCGTTTTCACGTAGTTCTTTTAGCTTTTTAGGGATTGTCCCTAGGCTTTCGACCTGAACACCATAAAAACTCGTCTTGTATGAGATATAATACGTTAATAAAACTGATGCGTAATGGCTCAACTTTATGGGCTTTAGCCATCTCTGCCATTTCAAGTCTCACGATATTATATGATGTCAGAATACCCCAGAGCTCTTGATAAATACCTTCCTGGTTCAAGCTCCGTAATGCTGGTTTATTTGATAGTTGATATTGCTTGAGCTCACCATAGCCTCGCTCTATTTCCCCTTTAGGTGTCGGAATTTGAATTTCACTTTGGGTAATGGGGCCAAACGCTGCATCGGATATTAAATGCGTTCTTGTCGACATCAAGGTCACAGCAAGTACTGAGGGGAAGTTTGTTGTCGATTGAGCATAGCCAAAATGACGGTTGCTCGGTGTATCTTGAGTTTTAAATTGTGTACCGACAGTGCAGATCACTGACAACCCTTGTAAAAACTTACAAGCTGTAATGTTAATACATAGGGCGGTAAAGTAGTTAGAGCGACAAACCAAGAGGTAAATTACAGCATTGATGACGTATTAGGTACTAATTTTACCAACGTTTTAACTGATAAACTTTGGATTTAGCCAAAACCAAACACCAACCTCACGTTTAACCCCCTCCCCCGTCATCACGCCTTGAAAATAAGCAACTGATGAGTAATATCGCGCATGAATGCGCGATAAGGCGAAACTAGGCCATGGATGGCCTATCTTTGCCGTTTACGTTCACATCAATTAATTATTCGTGATGCTCGGGTGCGCTGGGAGGTGACGAATAACCGAAGCGCAGCTTCGCAATATGAAGAAGTGGAGGCATGGATGCCGACAGTAACCCAGCTTCAGGGATGAATTACTTACAGCAGAATCAATTTGAAAATCGCCCCCTCTTTGGCTGCTGTCGCCTGCGCGACAAAACCTTGAATAAGGTTCTAAATTCTATAAGAACGAAACGCACTAACGCTATCGCGTGGCAAAAATCTAAAACACTAATCGTGTTTACGCCCGCGCGCCAGTAAGCTCTGCGCCTACAATAAATAACACATACCCTTGGCTTTTGAGCAAATAAGCATATTTGTGATTTGTTAGGCTTCGCTTTACTTAACCCATCTTTATACAATTAACGTTAATCACCTCACACAAAAAAGCCGTTGCATTGCTGCAACGGCTTTTATAATTTTGATAAATCCCACTCTACAGTGGAACTTACTACCCATTAAAGTTCAAAAGTTAATCGCGGTATGTCTCAATCGGAGGACATGCACATACTAAATTACGGTCGCCGTATACGTCATCTATACGCGTAACCGTTGGCCAGAACTTATCTTTAGCAACTGCTGGTACTGGGAAGGCAGCGTAAAAACGGTCATACGCGCGGTCCCATTCATTACCTAACACATCAGCTTGAGTGTGCGGTGCAAATACCAATGGGTTGTTTTCGATAGACCATTCACCTGAAATGATTTTATCAATTTCACCTTTAATCGATACCATAGCTTCGATAAAGCGGTCAATCTCGCCCTTAGACTCAGACTCAGTTGGCTCAATCATTAATGTGCCCGCTACTGGGAACGACATCGTTGGTGAGTGGAAACCGTAATCTTGTAAGCGCTTAGCAACGTCCATTTCAGTAATGCCTGAGGCTTCTTTTAATGGACGTAGGTCAATAATACATTCGTGGGCAACACGGTTGTTACGGCCACGGTATAAAATTGGGAAGTGCTTGCTAAGCTCATTACTTAGGTAGTTAGCATTTACAATCGCCATTTCTGTCGCTTGTTTTAAGCCCTCAGAGCCCATCATGGCAATGTAAGCCCATGAAATAGGTAAAATAGAGGCAGAGCCATAAGGCGCTGCCGATACTGCGCCGTTACCAGCATTAGTACCTGGTACGTTAATTACGCTGTGGTTTGGCATAAATGGCGCAAGGTGCGATTTAACACCAATTGGACCAACACCTGGGCCACCGCCACCGTGTGGAATACAGAAGGTTTTATGTAAGTTTAAGTGCGATACATCTGAGCCAATAAAGCCTGGGCTAGTAACACCTACTTGCGCGTTCATGTTTGCGCCATCCATGTAAACTTGGCCACCGTGCTGGTGAACAATTTCACATAGCTCACGAATCGTTTCTTCGTATACACCGTGTGTAGATGGGTACGTTACCATGGCACATGATAGGTTTTCGGACACCTCAGCAGCTTTGGTTTTTAAGTCTTCCATGTCGATGTTGCCGTGTTTATCACAGTTAACAACTACAATTTTCATGCTGGCCATTTGTGCCGACGCTGGATTAGTACCGTGCGCAGAACTTGGGATTAAACATACGTTACGATGCGCATCCCCTCGTGACTCGTGGTATTTACGAATGGCGATTAGGCCTGCGTATTCACCTTGTGCACCTGAGTTTGGTTGCAATGAAACCGCATCGTAACCGGTAATGTTAACTAGCCAATCGTGTAGCTCGTTAATCATTATTTGGTAACCTTCTGCTTGGTCTAGCGGGCAGAATGGGTGAAGGTTTGCAAATTCAGGCCAGGTAATTGGGATCATTTCAGCGGTCGCGTTGAGTTTCATAGTACATGAACCTAACGAGATCATAGAGTGATTAAGCGCTAAATCTTTGTTTTCAAGACGCTTAATATAACGAAGCATGTCTGTTTCGCTGTGGTAGCTGTTAAAGTTTGGATGCGTTAGGATTTCATCATCACGCACTAGGCTTGCAGGAATAGAGTCACTGCCATTTGCTTCAACATCCGCAGCAATTGCATCTACGCTTAGGCCGTGGCCTTCGCCTAAAATAATATCAAATAACTCGGCAATGTCTGCACGTGTTGTGGTTTCTGATACTGAAATTGAGTACTCACCCGCATGGTTAGCAGCAAAGTTAACACCTTTAGCTACAGCACGCGCAATCACGTCGGCTTTGTTTTCATCAACAACAGTTAATGTATCAAACCAGGTAGTGTGCTTAAGTGCGACGCCTTTTGCTTTTAAGCCAGTTGCTAAAATATCAGCAAAACGATGAATGCGTTGTGCAATGGTTTTTAAGCCTTGAGGGCCATGGTATACCGCGTAAAACGCCGCCATGTTCGCTAGTAATACTTGCGCAGTACAAATATTTGAGTTTGCTTTGTCGCGACGAATGTGTTGCTCACGGGTTTGCATTGCCATACGCAGTGCATCGTTACCTAAACGGTCTTTTGATACACCAATAATACGCCCTGGTAATGAACGTTTGTATGCATCACGTGTTGCAAAAAATGCAGCATGTGGACCACCGTAGCCCATTGGCACACCAAAACGCTGTGCTGAACCAAGTACGACATCTGCGCCTAATTTACCTGGTGCTTTTAATAGTAGTAAGCTCATGATATCGGCTGCCACACAGGCAATCGCTTTTTTGCTTTGTACGCCAGCAATTAGGTCTGTTATATCAACAATTTCGCCTGATGTTGACGGGTATTGAAATAACGCACCAAAAATGTCGTGGTTCACGGCATCAGCGGCTTTACCTACAATAATTTCAAAACCAAATTGCTCTGCACGGGTGCTCACTACGTCAATGGTTTGCGTGTGTACGTCGTCGGCAATAAAGAACGCATTGGCTTTTTTAGCTTTTGATACACGTTTTGCAAGGCCCATTGCCTCGGCGGCAGCAGTTGATTCGTCAAGCAGTGAAGCACTTGCTAAATCTAGGCCGGTAATGTCTAAGGTCATAGTCTGGAAATTTAATAGTGACTCTAAACGCCCTTGTGCAATCTCTGGCTGATACGGTGTGTACGCTGTGTACCAACCCGGGTTTTCAAGTACGTTACGTAAAATTACGTGCGGTACGTGAGTTGGGTGGTAGCCTTGGCCAATATACGATTTGAAAACTTTATTTTTGCTTGCTATTGATTTTAAGTAGCTTAGTGTTTCAACTTCGGTACGGCTTTCGCCGATATTAAGACCTTGCTCAAGACGAATACCAGCAGGTACAGTTTGACCGATCAGCTCTTCAACGCTCGATACTTCAAGAGCGCTAAGCATGTCGTTTACTTGCGCTGGGCTTGGCCCAATATGGCGGCGAATAAAATCTTGCTTTTGCTCTAATTGTTCAAGAGATTTGGCGTTTGACATGTGTCCAGATTCCTATGATCCTAAATACTAATGGGTAACTAGTATTGATTAAAATATGTGGTGATTTGGCAACTTACTGAGTATGGTAATAAGCTGTAAAATCATAAAAGCCCCAATGTTTTAAATAGAGGGGCTTTTAACTAATTAACGATTACTCTTCGTCAATAGTGTGTGCGTAGCCTTCTGCGTCGAGCAAGTTATCAACTTCAGATTCGTCAGATGCTTTAATGCGGAATAACCAACCGTCGCCGTAAGCGTCGTTGTTTACTGTTTCAGGCGCATCTTCTAGCTCTTCGTTAATAGCAACAACTTCACCGCTAATTGGTGCGTAAATGTCTGACGCCGCTTTTACTGACTCTGCTACTGCACAGTCTTCGCCTGCATCGACTACGTCGCCTACTTCTGGTAATTCAACAAATACCATGTCGCCAAGCAGCTCTTGGGCGTGCTCAGAAATACCAACAGTGTAAGTGCCGTCACCTTCATTACGAACCCACTCGTGTGAAGGTGCGTATTTTAACTCGCTAGGGATATTGCTCATTTTGTTTCATCCTTTGGTTTAGATTGGGTGAATACCAATAAATGAGGGTGACCTATTTACTGGTATAACCAAATTATTTAGATTATTGATTTACCGTTACGTACAAAGCCCGGTTTAACTACTTTTACGTTAACTAATTTTTTACGCATTTCTACTTGAGCTATGTCGCCGGTTGAACGTGGCACACGTGCTAATGCAACACTATAGCCCAATGTTGGTGAGAATGTGCCAGATGTAATAACACCTTCGCCACCATCAACAATTACTTTAGAGCCACTGCGTAGTACGCCTTTTTCTTCAAGAATAAGACCTACTTGCTTGTGAGTACTTTTTTCTGCACGTTGTTTTACCAATACATCACGACCAATAAAGTCACGATCTTCTGGCTCCCATGCAATAGTCCATGCCATGTTAGCTGCCAGTGGTGATACGCTTTCGTCCATATCTAGGCCGTAAAGGTTCATACCTGCTTCTAAACGTAGTGTGTCTCGCGCGCCTAAGCCCGCAGGCGCTACACCGGCATCAAGCAGTTGCTGCCATAAATCGGCTGCTTGCTCGTTTGGTACTACAATTTCGTAACCGTCTTCGCCAGTATAACCTGTTGTAGCAATAAATAAATCACCGGCTTGAACACCAAAAAATGGCTTCATGCCTTCTACTGCAGCTTGCTGGTCTGCGTTTAATACCTGGGCTGTTTTAGCACGTGCATTAGGGCCTTGAACCGCAATCATGGCGTATTCTGGGCGCTCAGTAACCGTTACAGCAAAATCGCTCGATACCTTAGCTAAATGTGCTAAATCTTTTTCACGGGTCGCTGAGTTAACCACTAAGCGATAAAATGTTTCGCTAAAGTAGTAAATAATTAAGTCGTCGATTACGCCGCCCTGCGCGTTAAGCATGCCAGTGTAAAGCGCTTTACCTGGTACGGTTAACTTAGCAACATCGTTAGCTACTAGCTTGCGTAAAAACGCTTGTGCTTGCTCACCTTGTATATCAACAATGGTCATGTGTGATACGTCGAACATGCCCGCATCGTTACGTACGGCGTTATGTTCTTCTATTTGTGAACCGTAGTTAATTGGCATTTCCCAGCCATGAAAATCAACCATTTTTGCGCCGGCTTCAAGGTGCTTTGCATGTAATACTGTTTTAGAAGTCATAATATTCCTTCACTTTTAAATTAACCCATGTGTGTGGGCGTGGCCTCAATTAAATGAGGGGGAATAACATGGTAGCCATTATTAAGCCTACCAAATTGTAATCTTTAACTTTTTACCCGTTAGGCTGCTTGAGTGTTGGTAACACTAAAGCCCTGTTGCTGCATATACTGTTGCCACTTATCAAGCGTGGCAGTTTTAGCAATAACAATAAACTGCTGTTCGTTGTTTTGATCTACTGCAGTAACAAACACGTCTCCACTTTGCGCGCCATAACAAAGCTGCGCGTCAGCAAGGCGTAAGCCAGGTGTTAATTTAAACGCATCAACTAAGGTATCAAAGGCGTTACTACCGGTTAAGGTCAAGGTTGCTAAGTCGGTGCGTACCACAAAGTCGATATCGTATCTAAGCTGTTGCTCGTTAATGAGCGCTTGTAATTGCAGGCTAGCATTAACAGGAAGTACAAATCGAAAGGCGGTTTCGCTAAAGTAGTAAACGGCGTAGCTAAAATCAGAATTTAAATCGCCATCCAGTGTGCCTTTAAAACCAAAGCCACTGGCGGTTAGTTTTGTGAGGTCATGACCTAAAATCGCACTTAAAAATACCGATGCTTCACTGCCGCTAAAATCAATAACAACGTGGCTGTTATTAGCTTGTAAGGCATTAATAACCGCGCTGTTAGCGTTGCTATGGCGGGCAAACATTATCGGGTTAAAAGTCATAACAAATACCTATCTATCTTTAATAGCAAAAGTATATTGCGCAAGGCTTACAACAACAAATTGTAATTACTTATCAATTGATAAATAATACTTATATATATAGCCATATAAATAGTAATTTTAAATATGAAAAATATTTCAACCGACAGTTTACGAACTTTTGTTATGGTGGTTGAGGTTGGTGGATTTGCCAAAGCAGGCGATTTACTTGGCCTTTCGCAACCTGCGGTGAGCTTACAAGTAAAACGCTTAGAAGACTTACTCGGCTATAAATTATTTAAAAAGCAGGGGCAACGCCAAGTACTTAATCAATATGGTGAACTGTTACTGCCTATGGCAAAACAAATGGTGCAACATAACGATGCCATTTTACAGTTATTCACTTCCGAAAGTGTGACTGGTAAAGTGCGCCTAGGGATCCCTAGCGAATTTGCAGCACGCATTTTACCTTCTATTATTGGCGACTTTGTGGCGCTCTACCCTGATGTATCGTTAGAAGTGAAGTCACGTTTGAGTAAACACTTACTTTCGGATGAGCGCCAAGATCAATTTGATTTAGTATTGGCGCTAAATGAGCAGCTTGACTCAGAAAAGTTCCCTATTTTTATTCAAGATCAATTAGTGTGGGTTGGCGACCTCTCACTGGCGCAAAATGAAACCGTTACCTTAGTAACAGCGCCTGAGGGCTGTATTTACCGACGCAGAGCAACCCAAGCACTTGAAAAAGCAGGCATTAAATATCGTATTGTTTACAGTAATGCCGATTTAACCGGTTTAATTGCCGCATTAAAAGAAGGCTTAGGCATAACAGTGCTCGCAAAAAGTACCGTACCTAACGATTTAGCCTATCACTTACACACTAAACATTTACCTGCGCTTGGTAGCATAGGTATTAGTTTAGTAAAAACCGCCAGCGAACCTGAAAACGCAGTGTTTAAACTCGCTGAGTTTATTAAGCTGCGCTTAGGTTACCCCACTTCTTAAATAACCTGAACTCTGGATAATAAATCTATCTCAAGCAGCGTTCAGGTTAAATTAACCGCCACCAGCCAATACATTATCCTAGTTTTATAAGATTAGAATAAACACCTAGTGAAAAATGTCATAAAAACAGCCTGTTTTTACGATAAATGTAAATAATAGTAAAACTTAATAATATTGATTCTCATTTGTTAACATGTTTAAATTACGCCAATTTCAGTAGTTGAACTATTTTTAGGGTAATCAATGTCACATAAATTTTTAGTTTCCTCGTTAACTGCAGCCGTAGCGCTGTCTTTAAGTGCTACAGCAATGGCAAAAGATGCCGGCGGCGTTGAACGCAACTTTGAACAAATTACCGTTATTGGCTCACAAGCAGCAATTAACGATATTCCAGGATCGGCTACATTTATCTCTGATGAAGAATTGCAAAAATTCGAATTTACCGATATTTCTCGCGTATTAGCATCTGTACCGGGTGTATACGTTCAAGAAGAAGATGGCTACGGCCTGCGCCCTAATATTGGTATGCGCGGTACAGGTACTGGTCGTAACGACAAAATTTCTGTGATGGAAGACGGTGTACTTGTTGCTCCGGCTCCTTACTCTGCACCATCGGCTTACTACTTCCCTACTATGGGGCGTATGGAGTCAATTGAAGTACTAAAAGGTGCAGCCTCTGTTAAATACGGGCCGCGTACAACCGGTGGTGTATTAAATTTACTTTCTCGCAGCCTGCCAACTGAGCCAAATAGCTCAACAGGCATGCTAGATGCAGCCCTTGGTAGCGATGGTTACTACAAAGGTCACGCTTACTTCGCAAAAGAAAAAAACAACACTGCAGGCTTAATTGAAGTGTTTTCTTACGGCGCTGATGGTTTTAAAGAATTACCAGTAGGCGATGACAACACTGGTTTTGAAAAAAACGACGTACTGGTAAAGTTTGGCCATACCTTTGGTGAAAACGATGCGCATAACATTGAGTTCAAAGTAAAGTACTCTGAAGAAACATCAGACGAAACCTACATGGGTTTAACCGATGCTGATTACCAACAAAACCCTAACCGTCGTTATGCGGCATCACAAAATGATGAAATGAACACTCGCCATAATGCATACCAAGTAAACTATGCATACCGCTTTGGTGAAGGTTACGAATTTTTAGCAACCGCTTATCTAAACGACTTTCACCGTAACTGGTACAAAGCAAGTAGTGTTGGCTCAAGCACACTTGAGCAATACAGTGAATTTGAAGCAAACCCAACCGCTGAAGGCATCGAAAACATAGGTGTTAAAGCTAATAACCGTGACTACCAAGCCAAAGGTGTGCAGTCTGAATTACACATTCCTGCGGGCGATCACTACATTACGGTTGGCGTACGTTACCACGAAGACGAAATGGATCGTTTCCAGTGGGAAGACAAATACACGCTTAATCAAGATTTAAGCATGACTCTTACCTCACAAGGCGCTCCAGGCTCTAACAGCAACCGTTTAGACAGTGCAAAAGCAAGCACGCTATTTATTCAAGACGAATGGACAATGGATGCATTAGTAGTGAGTGCTGGCCTTCGTTATGAAGACATAACTATTACCCGTGAAGAGTGGGCTAAGTCAGATCCAACCCGTAGCCTAGGCTTAACAAAAGATATCTCTAACGATACTGAAATTTTAGTACCGTCTTTAGGTGCTACTTACACACTTAACGACAATGTTACGTTACTTGCTGGTATTCAAAAAGGTTACGCCCCTGCAGCGCCGGGTAATGCCGACCAAGACGAAGAAGAAAGCGTCAACATCGAGTTTGGCTCTCGTTTTAATGCTGGCGGTTTTAACGGTGAAGTAATTGCGTTTTACTCTGATTACGACAACATGCATGGTAACTGTACTGCATCAGTAGGTTGTAATGACGATAACATTGGCGACCAATACAACTACGGTGAAGTAGAAGTATCGGGCTTTGAATTTAGCGCAGGTCGTACGTTTAATACCGCATCGGTTGCGTTCCCAGTAAAATTAACTTACACCTACACAGATTCAGAATTTAAAAACACGTTTAATTCAGAAATTTGGGGCTCTGTAGAAAAAGGTGATGCGATGCCTTACGTACCAGAGAACCAGGTTGCTTTATCGTTTGGCGCAGAAGTGAATAACTTTGTGGTAAATAGCCAAATACGTTACGTATCTGATGCACATGCTGATTTAACTAACTCAGGCTTAAATGCGATTGATAGCCGTGTTGTATGGGATTTAGCTGCTAAGTACTTAATCGACGAAAACCAAAAAGTATACCTAAGCGTAGATAACTTATTTGATAAAACCTACATTGCTAACCGTGCAAATGGCGGTATTCAACCTGGTAAGCCACGTTCAGTACAAATGGGCTACTCTTACAGTTTTTAATAAAGTGCTAACTTAAAAGTACAAAAAAGCCGAGGTTGATTAAATCAATCTCGGCTTTTTAATACCTATAATGCCTATGTAATTAATAGGCTTAATTTGTTTCTGCGCGCTGGCGTAATACTTCAAATAAACAAATACCGGTTGCAACCGATACATTTAAACTTGAAACCGTGCCCGCCATTGGAATTTTAACGAGTACATCACAGTGCTCACGGGTTAAACGGCGCATACCCTCGCCTTCAGCTCCCATCACAATCGCTATTGGGCCTGTTAAGCTGGCATCAAATACGTGTGTGTCGGTTTCACCGGCTGTGCCTACAACCCATACACCTGCGTCTTTTATTTCACGTAATGTACGTGCAAGGTTAGTTACCTGAATAAGCGGTACCGTTTCTGCTGCGCCACAGGCCACTTTACGTGCCGTGCCATTAAGCTTTGCTGACTTGTCTTTAGGAACTATCACGGCATGAACACCGGCAGCATCGGCGCTACGTAAGCAGGCACCTAAATTATGCGGATCGGTAATGCCATCAAGTACCAGTAAAAACGGGGTGTCTTCGCGTTCAATGATCTCATCAAGATCTTTTTCGTTAAACACACGTGCCGCTTTCACGTTAGCAATAATGCCTTGATGTTGTTCATCTTTCGCTTTGTTATCAAGCGCTTTTCGTTGCATAAACTGTACTGAAATACCAAACTGACGCGCTTGCTCAATCACTGGCGATAAGCGCTTATCATCACGTCCTTTAAGGGCGTATATTTCTATAAAACGCTCTGGCTCTTTTGCCAAAATTGCTTCAACAGAGTGAAAGCCAAAAATTAATTCATTACTCACGAATTTTTTGCTCCTGGGCTACTACGTTTACGGGCATTTTTACCTGGTCTTTTAGGCTTTTTGACCGCTTTCTTTTTGGTTTTTTTCTTAGCGGTGGTGTCATCCGCTTTTACTTTTGATTTGCTCGCTGATTTACCTTTTGCAGCAGGCTTTTTACTCGTCTTTGGCTTTTTGTTATCACTTGCTGACTTTTTACCCGGGATTTTACCGGCTTTAAGTTGCGAGCGAACACTGGCTGGAGCATTTTTTTTAGGTGCACGACGACGCGCATAACGATCTTGGGCAACATCGCCTTTTAGCGTTAAGTTTATACGACGATCATCTAAGCTTACCGAGGCAACTTGTACAGTCACTTTGTCGCCTAAACGATAAACCGTATGTGTGTGCTCACCCACCAAGCAATGTTTAGCTGCATCATGCTGGAAATATTCATCACCTAAATTGGTAACATGAATTAATCCATCAATTTGTAAGTCATCTAAACGAATAAATAAACCAAAGTTAGTAACCGATGAAATAACCCCGTTAAACTCCATGCCTACATGATCTTGCATGTATTCACATTTTAACCAATCGGCTACTTCACGGGTGGCATCGTCTGCGCGGCGCTCAGTAGTAGAACACTGCTCACCAAGTTGATCGACTTCATCATCGCTATAAGCGTATTCACCAGAGGTTTGCTGTCCTTGTGCTTTTAATACTGCTTTAATTGCACGATGCACCACTAAATCGGGGTAACGGCGAATTGGCGAAGTAAAATGCGCATAGGCCGATAATGCTAAACCAAAGTGGCCTATGTTATCTGGCTGATATACCGCTTGCTTCATTGAGCGCAGTAGCATAGTTTGAATAAGCTCAGCTTCAGGACGATCCCCTAAACGAGCCAACACATGAGTGATCTCTTTCGGCGTTGGTTCATCACTTAGCGTGCTTTCAATCCCCAGCTCAGTTAAAAACTGAGTAAAGTTACCCAGCTTTTCGCTATCGGGTTCATCATGCACCCTAAATAGGGCACTTGCTTCGTGTTTTTCAAGTAATTTAGCCGCAGAAACATTGGCTAAAATCATACATTCTTCAATCAGCTTATGTGCATCGTTACGAATAACTGGCACAATTGATTCTATTTTACGCTGTGCATTAAATACAAAACGGGTTTCGAGTGTTTCAAACTCAATGGCACCACGCTCTTGGCGCGCCGCTTTTAATGCCATATACATTTGCTGCAAATCAGTTAAATGCGGCACTACAGCTGCGTATTCTTTACGTAGCTTTTCATCGTTTTGTAAAATGGCATTTACTTTGGTGTAAGTTAAACGTGCATGTGAGTTCATCACCGCTTCGTAAAACTTATAACCTGAGAGCTTACCCTCTTGCGATACGGTCATTTCTGCCACCATACACAAGCGATCAACCTCAGGGTTTAGCGAACACAAACCGTTAGATAATACTTTTGGTAGCATTGGAATAACTTGCTCAGGGAAATACACTGAGTTACCGCGCTCTATCGCTTCTTTGTTAAGCGGCGTGTTCATACCTACATAATGTGATACATCGGCAATGGCTACCCATAAGCGCCAGCCACCCGACTTTTTAGGCTCACAGTATACGGCATCATCAAAATCACGAGCGTCTTCGCCATCTATGGTCACAAGCGGTAAGCCGCGTAAATCAACTCGACCTTGTTTATCGGCTTCTTCAACAAATTCACCTAAGTGGGCAACTTGTTGTTCAACCTCTTCAGGCCATACGTGTGGAATATCGTGATTACGCAGCGCAACTTCAATTTCCATACCCGGCGCTAAATGCTCGCCCAGTACGTCGATAACTTTACCTACCGCATTCATATTGCGACTTGGATTTTGAGTTATTTGCACTTGCACCATTTGGTTATGGCGCGCGCCTTTTTCGTTACCCGGTAGAATAATAATGTCTTGGGTAATGCGCGGATCTTCAGCCACAACAACGGCAATACCATGCTCAACAAAATAACGCCCTACAATAGGTGCGCGCTCGTTAGTGAGTACTTTGATAATGCGTGCGTCGCATTTTGAGCCTGAGCCGCGTTTAGTGCCTTTGGCAAGAACGATGTCACCGTGTAGCACCATATTCATTTGATGCTTGGCAATAAACCAATCTTTGCTCTCGCCTTCAACTTCTAAAAAGCCAAAACCGTCTCTGTGACCGACTACTTTGCCTTTGGTTAAACCGGCTTCGTCAATCAGGGCATAACATTTAAATTTATTAAAATACAGCTGCCCATCACGCTCCATGGCGCGAAGTCGGCGCTTAAATGCTATTTGTCGTTCTTCATCGTTGACCGCGAGTTCTTCACATAGTTGTGCGTAGCTAGCAGGTTTGGAACGCTCTTGCAGGTGAGTAAGTATAAACTCACGACTAGGGACTGGGTTTTCGTACTTTTCTTGTTCTCGACTGAGATTTGGATCTTGGTTTGACATTCACTATCTTGTTAGTTGGTTATGTAAGTATTTTAACTCATATACTCGCAATGAGACAGGTAAAAGCCATTAAACTTTTAATAAAGCGTTATTACCTTTTGCATTTTGTAGCAATGTAGCTAAATAACACTTAACACCTACTTAATTAATGCACATGAAAGTGAGTAAATTAACTGTAGTTAATTTACTCACTTTTATAAAAACAGCTTACTTTTGCTGTAGTTTCTTCCACAATAGCGCGCTGATGTTTTCAATAAAAGCCGCATCTTGTGCAGCCATAACATCGAGTATTGGTTTGTTCATTTGGCTTTTATTTTGAGAGTATATCCAGCGATTTTTATTAAAGCTTTGCGCAAACTCTAACACACCCGTTTGCAAGGCTTGCTCATCAGCAAAGGTGGCCTCTACTACGTTATGTTGTAATAATTTTTGCGCATCAACACGCTCACCGGTCATGGCTAAACGATTAAAAAACTGCTGATTTATGGCTTTATTAATAATAGGAAACATAGACGGTACAAACGGCACTAATACATCGACTTCGGGGAAACAAAAGAAGCCTTTGTCTGATTTCATAAATCTAAAATCACAGGCACATGCCAACACCGAACCATTACCATAAGTGTGGCCGTTTAGCGCGGCAATAATAGGCATAGGAAAAGTAACGATACGTTTAAACAAGGCACCTATCGAGTTCATGAAATCGGCAATTATTTGTGGTGTGTTGTCAGGGTTGGCCATCCACTGTAGATCAATGCCTAACGACCAACTTTTATCGCTACTTGAGGTTAGCACCACCGCTTTAATATGCTCGTTAGCCTCAATCGTATCTAGGTGTTGATTAAACTCGTTTATAAAGGTTGGATTATGGCGGTTTTCTGCTGTATTCATAGTAAGGATAGCCGTGCTTCCTTGCGTGGTCATTTCTATTAATGCTGTCATTAGACCCTCATTTAGTACTTTTAGCTGCGCTTTTAGCACTTTTCATTACTTTTATAATTGTGAACTACCCATCGACGCCGCTTCGCGTCGAACAATGGGTTTTCTCGGAAAATTTCGATAAATACAAATAACATAAAAATGCATACGAACATAAAACAATCGACATAAGTGATAGTAAAACTTAGTGTTTCTAAAAAATCGCTAATGCTTAAGCTTGTTAAAATTAAAGAATTCATAACACCCTCCAATATAAGTAAGGTAACTATGCCAGTGGGTAAATAGATAATAGTGTGAAGTGTCATTAACTTGGCTGACATTTGTCATGAAATAGAAAAATTCATCTTCTGAGTGTAAAAGCAATGCTAATATAGCCAAAAAAGTGACCAGGAAATTTAATGCAGTCCCAACAACAAAGCTTAATTTACTTACACATTGCCGTACTTTTATTTGGCGGCACCGCCTTATTCGCAAAGCTAATTGGTTTGAGTGCATTAGATATTACCGCTTATCGTGCGGCTATCGCTGGGCTGGCAATTTGTGTGCTACTGTCTTTGCAAAAAAAACCAATTAAGCTGCATCGCGCTAAAGATTATGTGATTGCCATTTTATTAGGCATTGCTGTAGGTATTCACTGGGTAACCTATTTTGCAGGCATGCAATTGGCGGGAATTACCGTGGGCATGTTAGCCTTTTTTACCTATCCCGTGATCACGGTATTTTTAGAGCCCCTATTTAATAAAAGTAAGCCCAAAACAAAAGATATAATAAGTGCTGTGGTGGTGATTTTTGGCATTTATTTATTGATCCCTAACGTTAATTTAGGCGATGACATCACTTTAGGTGTTTTGACGGGCGTGGTATCAGCATTATTTTTTGCTCTTCGTAATATTACTCACAAACGCTACTTTAGCGAGTATGGTGGACCGCAAACCATGTTTTACCAAACCTTAGTCGCAAGCCTGATGCTATGTGCTTTTATTGAAGTGCCCATAACAGAAATTAATGATACTGATTTAATATTGCTGCTTATTGCCGGTGTGGTGTTTACTGCGATGCCGCATTCGTTATTTGCAGCGAGTTTAAAACATTTATCAGCAGCAACCGCTGGATTGATTTCTTGCTTACAACCTCTTTATGGCACAATACTGGCTATAATTATTCTGCACGAACGCCCTTCAGTGATGACCCTGATTGGTGGCGCACTGATTGTTAGTGCTGCGTGCTTTGAAACTTGGTCAATTTCACGGAAAAAGCAGCCATGAAAATATTTGCACATAGAGGCGCAAGCACACACTTCCCCGAAAATACGCAAAGCGCCATTTTAGCGGCGTTAAAAGCGAATGTAGATGGCATTGAGGTTGATGTACAAAGCGCGCTTGATGATTACGTTATTATTCATGATACCTACCTCGATAGAACCACTAATGGCAAAGGCAAAGTGTGCGACTTTAGTGCCCAGCAAATTAAACAGTTTGATGCCGGAAATGGCGAACAAATCCCTACTTTGCAGCAATTAATAAACTGGAATAATAACCAAACCTTACTCAATTTAGAGCTAAAACATACCTTTGAACTTGAAAAGTTTGTAACCGTGCTTGAAAGTAACATTGCGAACAAAAAAATAACCGCAGACAATATTTTAGTTTCATCATTTAATCATCATCAACTACACTGGCTAAAGAGCCGTTTACCGTGGCTTAAAATTGGCGCACTTACTGCATCAATTCCATTGCAGTATGCAAAGTTTGCACAAGACTTACAGGCCTATAGCATTCATATTGACAAAAACTTTATGAACAAACCGTTTGTTGACGATGCCAAAATGCGCGGTTTACAAGTATTTGCTTACACCGTAGATGAAGTCGAAGATATTAAACTGATGCTTGCCTGTGGTGTTGATGGTATTTTTACTAACGACCCTGAACGAACTAAGCATTATTTAGCGCAATTAAATGAATTATAACTAATTATTTAATTGCCATTTATGCTATAAAAACAATAATTTAGTAGGCCACTATTTAATGAGTAGCTACATGCGTATTTATAATTTTTTAGAACAAACACTGTTTTATACTTTAACCCGAAAAATAGTTGGGAATTTAAGTTTTGTTTTTTTATTTCAAGCCATTACTTTGTTTTGGTTGCACAGTAGCTTAACCGAAAACCAGCAAAGCACTGGCTTATTTTGGGTACTTGCGCTACTTATTATTGCAGGCTTTATTTTTACTATTTTTTATATGCGCTTTTTAATTGTGCGCCCGGTAAAAGCAATGCGCGATACGCTCATTAATATTAATCAACAAGATGCGAATTTAGCAGCCAAATTACCCCATTTCACGTTTGATGAATTTAGAGACTTAAGTGAGCAATACAATCAATTTACTACCCATTTAAATAGTTTATTAAGCACTACCTATACCAGCGCCCAAGAGAGTGTGCAGAGTAACAGCCAAGTAACGCAATCAATGCAACACACTGAACAATTGAGTGAGCAGCAAATTAATTTAAGCCACACCATTATTAATGCCAGTAACCAAATTACCCAAAGCCTGCAGGCTATAGTAAGCAACACTGATAACGTACATCAGGTCAATAATGAACACCTTAATTTTGTAAAGCTCTCTGCTGGTGAGCTATCAAAACTAGTTGAGCAGGTAAGGCTTATTAATGAAATGCTGGGTAGTTTTTCTAAAACGATTGCGGGCTTGAAAGAGAACAGCGAAAACATTCGCAGTATTTTAAAAATGGTTGAAGAGTTTTCGGATCAAACTAACTTATTAGCACTTAATGCAGCCATAGAAGCAGCACGCGCTGGTGAAGCGGGGCGAGGTTTTGCCGTGGTTGCCGATGAAGTTCGTACCCTATCGGTTAAAGTAAGCGACGCAACACGCCAAATTAGTGATTTTATTATCCAAATGAATGAGCTCGTTAATGAAACGAATAAAGAGTCAGAGCAATTAATAAACCACTCAAATAATGCGCAAACATCAATTAACACCACCTCTGATGGGTTTGGTAAAATGCTCAATGAGTTTGAACATAATCAACAACAATTGCAGCAAATAGCCAATGCCGTACACTTGCTCGAAGATACCCAAAACCAAACGCATGAATCGGTTGAGCAAATTGTGGCGCTAGGCGAACAAGCCAAGCAACAAATAGATACAGCACTGCATGATTCTGAACAATCACAAAAGCTAAGCCAACAAACCCAACAACAGTTAAAACGCTTTGTAGATTAGGCAATAACAATTTCACCCAAGCCGCGATTATGCTAAATTAAGCGGCTTGTCATTTAACTGTGTGAAGTATGTGAGCGACGTAAAACCAAACTATGAACAGCTAGCCCAGCAAATAAAATTATGGGGCCAACAACTTGGCTTTAGTGAAGTGGGCATTACTGACATTGATTTAACTAAGCATGAAGCACAGCTTCAGCGCTGGCTTGATGCAGGGTATCATGGTTCAATGGATTACATGGCTGCACATGGAATGAAACGCGCCCGCCCTAGCGAGCTAGTCCCTGGCACGCAACGAGTTATTTCAGTAAAAATGAATTACCTGCCGCCAGATTCAGGCTTTGCCAAAAACCTTAAAAATACCGAGAAAGCCTATATCAGCCGCTATGCGCTTGGCCGTGACTATCATAAGTTAATGCGTAATCGGCTCAAGCAATTAGGTAAAAAAATTGAACAGCAGGTAGGTGACTATGGCTTTAGGCCTTTTGTTGATTCAGCCCCTGTACTTGAACGTCAACTCGCTGAAAAAGCGGGATTAGGCTGGCGCGGAAAGCATTCTTTACTGATAAATAAAGAGGCGGGCTCTTGGTTTTTTTTAGGCGAGTTATTTGTAGATTTACCACTGCCTATTGATGATGAAAACACGTTCGAAGGTTGTGGTAAATGTGTTGCCTGCATAACCCTTTGCCCTACCGGCGCTATTGTAGAACCTTATGTGGTAGATGCACGTAAATGCATATCGTATTTAACCATAGAGCATCAAGGGGCTATTCCAGAGCAATACCGAACCTTAATGGGTAACCGCATTTATGGTTGCGATGATTGCCAGTTAGTGTGCCCATGGAATCGCTATGGACAAATTACCGACGAGCAAGACTTCCACCCCCGTACGCAATTAAAAAATAAAGACTTACTCGCGTTATTTGCCTGGGATGAAACTACCTTTTTAACAAATACCGAGGGCAGCCCTATTCGGCGTATTGGCCATGAGCGTTGGTTACGAAATATAGCGGTTGGCTTAGGCAACGCAGATTTTAGCCCAGCGATTATTCATGCACTTGAAGATAAACGCAAAACGGTCAGTGACATGGTGAATGAGCACATAGAATGGGCACTTACCCAGCAACATGATAAACAAAGACAAAAGCTGCGTAAAACAGCACGGCTAATACGGATTGTTGAAAAAGGCCTACCCAGAGACGCGTAAGCCTATTGCCTAAAAGAACGCGACATAAAGTCGCTGATACAAGCTATCTGCCTAATCGTAGCAAGGAATTTACCCCGCGCCTCGCAGCCCGTAACCCGCACCTTTAAGCTTTGTCTGTAATCACTCTCTTTACGAGCTCTTTGCCCTCTTTGTGCATAATTTACTAATATCTGATTTAACACTGAGAAGAAAATGAGAAGCCACAATTAAAGTACAGATCCGAGATGGAGGTGGACAAAGATCATATACACATATTGCTAACGATTTCTCCCAATATCAGCGTTGCGAGTTACGTTAGGAGAATTAAACAATCTACAACGCAAAGTCTATGGTCGAGATTTAAATGGTTTAAAAAGCAATTCTGGGTTAAAAAGACAGTTTGCTCTGTTGGAAATGCGGCTGCTGATACAATTCGAAAATACATTCAAGAGCAGGGCTAACTATTCCGATTCATCCCATCGACGCCGCTTCGCGTCGAACAATGGGTTTTCTCGGAAAATTTCGATAAAAAATGATTGAGAAGTCGCTTTCTCAACAACTATCGATACAACATCAGTTGGCAGCCAATTAGTTCTAATAACACTTTTAAGCGCATAGCAATCATGCTACTGCTATCAATAATAAGTATTTTTCTCGCCATTTAGACACACTTTAAAGAGTTAATTAAACACCTTTTCAGCATAGTCTAGAGTTTTTGGTTTAGCATAATCACCTACGTAAAAGTGAATTTTGCTTCCTTTTGTTATGGTACTAGGTTAAATGCTTACCAAAAATAGTTAGGCTGTACAGCTGATTGTCCATTCTTGCTACGTTAGGCAGCTCTCCCCATACTGCAAAATCAAAATGCTTAAATAATTTAATGCTCGGTTCGTTGTGACTAAAAATAAACCCAAGTAATACTTCGATATTAAGCTGCTTGGCTTGTTGTTGTGCAAATTGCATCAGCTTTTTACCCAACCCTTTTCCTTGGGCTGCTGCCGTAATGTAAATGCTTAACTCAACGGTGCCATCGTAAGCTGGGCGGCCATAAAACGATTTATAACTAAGCCACGCTAATACTTGGTTGTTCTCACAGTAAACAAAAATAGGGCGTTGAGCAGTATGGCTATCAAACCAAGGTTGTTTATCAGCGACGGTCACCTCTTCGGTATCGGCGGTGACCATTCGACTAGGGATAGTTTCATTGTAAATAGCAACAATGGCAGTTAAATCATCAGGTTTTGCTAAACGTATAGTCATAGAAAATAAAGTAAAATTGATCAATTTAGCCTATAGTAGCGTATGATAAGTTACATAAGTACTCTAATAACGCACTTAAGGTAATAGCATGATAAAAAAAATAATACTTGGTTTAACCCTCGCGTTAAGTTATGTTTCGCTAAATACATATGCCGCAGACTTGCCCACCCCTTCATTAGATGCAAACACCTGCAATGACTTCACGAATGTTTCACTTAGAAAGTTGCGCTCAACTGAAACCATTAACTTATGTGATTTTAAGAACCAGCCTCTTTTAATTGTTAACACTGCGAGTAACTGCGGTTTTACGCCGCAATTTGAAGGTTTAGAAGCACTTTATAATAAATACAAAGACGAAGGCTTGGTGATATTAGGCTTTCCATCAGATGATTTTTTTCAAGAAGAGAACGATGAAAAAGATACCGCAAAAGTGTGTTATGTAAATTATGGTGTTACCTTCCCTATGCTGGCCACCAGCGCAGTACGTGGTAGTGACGCAAACCCTATTTTTAAACATTTAAACGCTCAAACCAGTTCACCAAACTGGAACTTTTATAAATACGTGGTATCGGCCGATCGCAAAACGATTACGCGCTTTAACAGCCGCGTAGCACCGGATTCAGCAAAACTAGAAAGCGCAATCAAAAGTGCATTTTAACTTTGTGTTTTCAGTTTAACCTTACTAAGATGTTGCTATCAAATTTAAAAAACTAAACTTACAGGTAGGAGAACTTATGGCAGTTGCAAGTGCAAGGCACATACTCGTAGACAGTGAAGCACAATGTTTAGACCTTAAAGATAAAATTGAGCAAGGTGAAGACTTTGCAGAACTCGCTAAACTGCACTCTAATTGTCCATCAGGTCAAGATGGTGGTGCATTAGGTGAGTTTGGCCCTGGTATGATGGTGCCTGAATTTGACAAGGTGGTATTTTCAGCGCCGCTAAATCAAGTACAAGGCCCTGTACAAACACAGTTTGGTTACCATTTATTAGAAGTAACCAGCCGCTCAGAGTAAGTAAATCGATTTATTAATAAAGCCGCATCAGCGGCTTTTTATTTATGTGGAGTTGGCAAAAGCCCCATTATGCAACTATTTGGCTCTATTCCTTCCCCTTATGTTCGCCGTATTAGAATCTGGGCAGAACAAAACAATTGTGCGCTTGAATTTATTAATCTAGATATTTTTTCTAAAGGCGATCGGCCGTTGGTAGTCACAAAAAATCCAGCAGCCAAAATCCCTATATTGGTCGATGACACGCTTACCCTAAGTGATTCAAATACCATACTGCGTTATTTACTTGAAAAAACCAAGCAACCCCCACTTACATGGCCTCAAGAGCATTTTTTAATTAGGGCCTGTTGATCTTTCAAGGTTAAATTTACAGCAGTCTGTTTGGTATTTAGGCAAGGCAGAGCCTATGTGGTGTGGTTATTCCCCATAAATAGGCGATAACGTAGCATTAATGCCAAACAGGCGCTGCCCGAAGGGTTCTGCCTAGGGGCGATTAACTCTTTGTTGCCTACATGGATGTAGGTAAGGGGCGTGAGCAGGACGCGGAAGCTTTGCTCGGTTTTTACTTAGCCCACTAGGTTACAAACCTCGCGCCGCGATTAAATCGCCCCTAGTTTGAAGAAATTTTAATCCGTAAAGGTCAACAGGCCCTAGCATCAATGCCTGCAATGATTCATTGGTTGAATTACTGTTATGCCAACGTTCTGGATTTGATACGCAAGCCGATAAGCTGTTTTTTAATCTGCAAAATGAGCGAGTTGCGCAAACATTACACTATTTAAATAATCATTTATGCGATGATGAATTTAAAAGCTGTGAATGCCTCAACATCAGTTTATACTGCTTACTTGATTGGATATGCTTTCGTGAACTTACTGATTTTAGCGCGCAGCCGCAATTAGTTAAGTTTTATGAAGCGTTTAGTCAGCGTCAAGCGGCTAAAAATACCAACCCTCGACTTAAATTTTAAAAGGTGGATACATGAGCGATATCGAAATTGAATCACAACTAGTTAGCTTTGTAGAAAAAGTACGTGTTAGTGAGCAGATCTGGGCACTGGGTGCCGATGATGGTGGCTTTGTTGTATGTGAGTCAAATCAGTTTGACGACACCGATGTACTTTTACTGTGGGAATCACAAGACGCAGCACAAGCACAATGTAAAGAAGAGTGGCAAGACTACAGCCCTGTAGAAATAAACCTTGATGAGTTTTTAGATGATTGGGTTGAAGACCTTAAATCTGATGATGCTCTGGTTGGCTTAAATTGGAATGACGATCAGGTGTGTGTAGAAATTGAACCAGTTGGTTTAGCTCGCGCGCTAAGCGAATAAGTTTTAGGCGTTAGTTTGCTGACATTATCCCAACTAACAGCAACGGTTAGTTGGGGTATAAAAATAATAAAAACTGTCAAGGTAATACGTTGAAAACCCATCTTGGTCGTCGTCCATTTTCAGCTATGGAGCTGCATACGCTCTATAACGGATATATTTATAGTGATACACGGCTTGCCCGCGAACAAGCTAAACACTGGCATTTTTGGCTGCCCTTAATTGCTTATTACAGTGGCGCTTACAGTGATGAAATTGGCTGCTTAACCCTTGATGACCTAATACTTAAAAATAATATACTCTGTTTTAGTTTTCATACCCACGGTAAAATTAAACCCCGTTTAGTGCCTGTTCATCATGCCCTTATTAGTGCCGGATTTAATGACTATTTAGCTTATGTAAAAGCGCAAAACCACTCCCGTTTAATGTTTGATCTTCCCGCTAAAACAGGGCGCTATAGCGAAAAAGTGCGCATATGGTTTTCAGGAGAGGGTGAACGCGCAGGATATTTGCAAAAATGTGCAATTCCTTCGGTGGATCAATTCGGTATGAAAACCGCCATTAGTAGTTTACGGCTTAACTTTGAACAGCAAATTCGTATTTATGCCCTGCAAGCAGGCAACAAAGACTGCTTTAATTACTTAATGGGCTTTAATGATTACCCTCATGATAACTTTAACGATATAGCCTTGTTAAATAAGGTGCTACAACAGATCCGGGTTATCAATTCCCATATTCATTGGCAGCGGTTTTTAGCCCGAGATAGCCACTGACAAACTTTGTTACTCTTTTCCTTAGCGATCTGCGCTTACTCTAATAAAAAAAGCTGTTAAGATGAAGCGCCGTCTATATGACTGTTTCTAACAACAAAAAATCTAGGGATAACTATGTTTTTAAAAAGCCTCTTAACCGTGAGTGTTGCGCTTGCGATGAATGCTGCTCACGCTAACGAATTCGTCATTGAAAAACTCGCAAAGCCAAGTTCACAAAAAGTCGCTTTAACGCTCGACCCAAGTCAGGATACCTTTACAGGAATGACCGAGATCAGCTTAGAAGTGCTCAAACCAACACACTACATTGAACTTAATGGTGTTGATTATGCAACTAAAATGGTGCAACTACTAGGTGAGCAAAACTGTGATTTAAACAGCGAAATGCTTAAAACAGGTAAAGTTAAATTTAGCTGTGAAGAGCAAATTCAGCCAGGTAAATACACCTTAAAAATAGATTTTTCAGCGCCTTATAACCGCCAGAGTGTGGGGTTATATAAAACCCTAGATCAAGGCGTTCCGTACTTGTTCACGCAATTTGAAATGAGTGATGCGCGCCGTGCATTTCCGGTGTTTGACGAACCAAGCTATAAAATTCCGTTTCAGTTAACCATTACCGCCCCCACCTCACAAAAAGTGTATTCAAATACACCTGAGCTAAAAACGACGGTGAATGGCGATATGACCACCCATTACTTTGATAAAACGCCACCAATTCCATCTTACTTAGTTGCTATGGCTGTAGGTCCATTTGAAGAGCTAGAAATTAAAGGCATGCCTATTCCTGGGCGTGTGATCACCCCACAAGGTAAAATTCATTTAGCGCAATATGCAAAAGAGAACATGCCTAAAGTACTGGGCGCACTTGAAGACTACTTTGGTATTCCTTATGTATATAAAAAGCTAGATTCAGTGGCTGTTCCAGAGTTTCCGTTTGGCGCTATGGAAAACTCAGGCTTAGTGACTTACCGCGAAGATATTCTTCTGGTTGATTTAGAAGCTGCAACGCGTAGTAAAAAACAACGTAATGTCTCTATTATTGCCCATGAATTAGCTCACCAATGGTACGGTAACTTAGTGACTATGAAGTGGTGGAACGACTTATGGTTAAACGAGGCGTTTGCAAGCTGGATGGCGGCAAAAATTACTAAGCAGCTTAATCCTGAGTTTGAATCACACCTAGATTTACCACAAAACAACGTAATGGCGTTAGATGCACGTTTAAGCACTAAGCCAATTCGTAAACCAATTAAAACCGAAGCCGATATTATGGATGGTTTAGGCCTTGCCTACAGCAAAGGCAGCTCAGTACTGGCGATGGTTGAAAACTGGATTGGCGAAGAGGCATTTCAAGCTGGTATTCAGAACTACTTAAAAGAATTCTCCTATAAAAATGCAGAAGCTGCCGATTTATGGGAAGCACTTGGTAAGGCTTCAAATAAAGATGTAGCGAGCGTTTTAAAATCGTTTATTGAACAGTCGTCATTCCCGCTAATTAACGTTAAGCAGCAAGGTAAGAGCATCACGATTTCGCAAAGTCGTTTTGCCAATGCCGGTGTTGAAGCCCCTGCTCAACTGTGGAATGTACCGGTTGCAATTAAATATGGTGCTGGCGATAAAGTACAAACAGCCAATGTATTATTAAATAAACAAAGCCAAACGCTAGCATTAGACTTTGAACCAGAGTGGATTTATCCAGATCAAGGCGCGCTAGGTTATTACCGTTGGGTAATGGATGATGCGCAATTTAATGCGCTAATAGATAATGCAGCTACGGTATTAAACGACCGTGAACGCTTAGCCCTATTATCGGCAACAGATGCCCTACTTGATGCCGGTGTCATTTCAGCGGCTAAGCTGATGCAAACGCTTGAAGTTTTTGCCAGCGATAGTCATCCTCGCGTGGCTAATACTGCTTTAGGATATTTAGCGTCACAGCAGCGTACTTTTAAAGACGATAGCAATAAAGATTTATGGCCTACGTTTATTCAAAATGCGGTGATGCCTGCCGCTAAAAAATATGGCCTAGAAGCAAAAATGGGCGAAGATGGCGCAGTAGCTCAACTTCGTGCCGCGGTGGTATCACGCTTAGGATTTGATGGTGAAGATAAAAATGTGATCAATAAAGCCAAACAGCAAACACAAGCTTACCTAAACGATCCACAAAAGGTAGACCCTTATTTAGCAGCTACTTATTTACGTCTTGCGGCTTTTCATGGGGATAAGGCGTTGCTAGATCAGTTTATGACAACCTTTAAAACCACCAAAGATCCACAAGTGCGAACCAATATGCTGGCAGCAATGGGTTACTTTGGTAAACCTGAACTACAAAAAGCGGTACTGGCGTATAGCTTAACAGACGAAGTAACGGCTTCTGATATGCGTACTATTTTATCGGGTCAAAGTTACACCGATGAACGCCAAGCACTGTTTATTGATTGGATTTATAGCAACTACGATAAAGTAACAGCAAGTTTGCCACCATTTTTTGTGCCTAACTTACCTTACTTTACTACCGCCAGCTGTGACGCTGACAGTTTAGCTACAACGCAAAGTTTCTTTGACGCTAAACTGGAAGCTGTACCCGGTTATGCGCGTACGTTAAGTAAACTTGCAGAGAGCACCAATGACTGTATTGCACTTAAAAACCGCGAACTGAAATCAGTCAATAGCTTTTTAAATAGTAAATAAACTAAAGGTTAAAGGTTAAGGGTTAAGGGTTAAGGGTTAAGGGTTAAGGGTTAAGGGTTAAGGGTTAAAGATTTTATCTTGCACCTTTTGCCTTTAGCCCTGCACCACTCTATTAACCGCCAATAATCATCGTTAGCTTTGCTATAAACTCTTTCGCTGCTTGCTCAGAGTTAATTTTAAAGGCTACCCCATAATGAATAGGCTGCGTACTTTTATAAATACGGGTAGGAAAACGGGTCATTTCACTGCTATGAAAATAGCCTTGAGTACGCACAACCCCATCAATATCAGTAAAGTCATCGCTAAACACTTCAAATGCAGGGCGGATCACAATTTTACCTTTACCTGTTTCCGCATGGGTGTAAAACGCCTCTTTAGAGTTTACTAGCATATACTCAGCTATGTTTTTTATTTTAAAGTTACTTCTACACTCTAGTTTGATCAGCTGCTCGGTTAACTCGTCTGCACTAAATGCCACGTGACTTTCCTTTTTATTTAATAGTTAGGGTCTGATGACCTTTCAAGGTTGAATTTGCAGCAGTCTGTTTGGTATTTAGGCAAGGTAAAGCCTATGTGGTGTGGTTATTCCCCATAAATAGGCGATAATGCAGCATCAATGCCAAACAGGCACTGCCCTTCGGGTTCTGCCTAGGGGCGATTTACTCTTTGTTGCCTACATGGATGTAGGTAAGGGGCGTGAGCAGGACGCGTAAGCTTTGCTCAGTTTTGACTTAGCCCACTAGGTTACAAACCTCGCGCCGCGATTAAACCGCCCCTAGTTTGAACAAATTGTAATCCGCAAAGGTCAACAGACCCTAGACTAACTCATGCATGAGTGAAAGTCCGAAATTTATTTATTCACTACACACAAAAGCTAATTGCTGATTTTTATAACTCAACCGGCTTATTTCAGTATCGCAATATTGGCTTAAATCAAGCCACTGCGATATAGCAGAGCCACGTGTTAATTTGCGCTGGTAAACACGGTTTTTAATTGCGTAAGCAATGGTATTTTCATCTTTTAAGATGAAATCTTGTACTTGGTTTGGCAGTCTAAGTATATCGGTAACTTGCTTAGTTTGTGGATCAAAACGCGCTAAGTGATGCTGCCCGTGTTTACTATGGCTAAATAAAAACTCAGCCTGCGCTTTATTATAAATAAGCGTACGACCAATATCGCTTGCTACCACCTCACCTTTTGCCGCAGCAACCGAGGTATATTGCAGCGTGTGTGGTTCGCCTAAAATAAACATCACTAAATCGTTGTTACTTCCCCAAGCGTGATAGCCTACAGGTTCAATCCAATCAAAAATACGACTTGCAGCCAACTCGGGTGCCAACGGATATTGCCATAGTTTTTGTTTACCATCGTCTTCAACGACAATCGCCGATAAGTGCTGCCCATCCGGTGTTAAAGTGGGCGAGTATTCACTTTGTGGCGTATTAGTGACCATAGACGTTTGTTTTGATGATAAGTTGTAAAGCGCAATATCTGTTTGACTCTGGTCATTACTGATTATTTCTCGGGTATAGTATAGGCCGGTGTCGGTTAAATGGGGTTGATTGTTATAGCTCGTTTTATCACTAACAATGCTTACACGTATACCATGTGGAGTATTTAAATCGGCGAGCAAGATTTGGCTTTTAGGCATACTTGCCTGAGCAATATCTAGCGTTAAAGCATTTATAGCTATAAGCCCTAACAATGGTTTAATCAGTTTCATGCTTTCTCTCGTTTTAATTTTAAGCACCTCATGATAACGTTATTTACTGATGACGTCACTTGACCTAAGTCAGTCAACTCTTTATAACTAACGGGTCATAAAAAAGAGAACAAACATGTCAGCTAAACACCCTATTATTGCAATCACCGGCTCATCTGGAGCGGGCACAACGACCACCACTAACGCCGTGAAGCATATTTTCCGTAGCCTTGATATCAATGCGGCATTTATCGAAGGTGATAGCTTTCATCGTTATACACGTCCTGAAATGGACAAAAAAATTCGTGAAGCACAGCAAGAAAGTAAACACATTAGCTATTTTGGCCGAGAAGCTAACGACTTTGGTGCCTTAGAAGACTTATTTACTAAATACGGTAAAACCGGCGAAGGAAAACTTCGTCGTTATTTACACACCTTTGATGAAGCCGTACCTTATAACCAGTTACCTGGGACATTTACCCCATGGCAAGAACTTGAGCAAAATACAGACCTGATGTTTTACGAGGGTCTACATGGCGGTGTAGTTGATGAAGATCATGATGTTGCTAAACATGTTGATTTACTCATAGGCATGGTGCCTATTATTAACCTTGAATGGATCCAAAAGCTCATTCGCGACACCTCAGAACGCGGCCATTCTCGTGAAAAAGTCATGGATTCTATTGTGCGCAGTATGGATGACTACATTAATCATATAACGCCGCAATTTTCTCGTACCCATATTAACTTTCAGCGAGTCCCCACCGTTGATACTTCCAACCCATTTAGCGCGAAAGATATCCCCTCCCTTGATGAAAGCTTTGTTGTGATTCGCTTTAGAGGGATTGATGATGTTGATTTTCCGTATTATTTGCGGATGATTGAAGGCAGTTTTATGTCGCGTATAAACACCTTAGTGGTGCCTGGTGGTAAAATGGGTCTCGCGATGGAACTGGTGCTCACGCCTCTGATAAAAGATATTATTTTGAAAAAACGCGCCTTAGCAAAGTTAGCACCGCCTGAAATTCCTATTTAGACTCTTTTTTGTGAACTCTAACTCACGTACACTGCTGATTTTAAGTATGACGAGTTTAATATGTCGCAATCAATTAAAATTATTGTTGGGTCTAAAAACCCAGTAAAAATCAATGCCGCTAAACATATTTTTGCGATGTATTTTCCTGAGCATGTAATCGAATGTAGTGGCGTTCACGCGCCCTCAGAAGTACCCGATCAACCCTTAGGTGAAGAGCAAACCTGCTTAGGGGCTCAAAATCGCGTTAATTACTGTAAAAGCCACTATCAGGCAGACTATTATATGGCGATGGAAGGTGGTGCAGCGCAATTTAGTTATGGTGCAGCAACCTTTGCCTATGTAGTTATTGATAATGGCGCACAGCAAGTTACAGGCCGAAGCAGTAACTTACCCCTGCCCGCTGTGTTTTATAAAGCATTGCTTCAAGGTGAAGAGCTTGGTGACGTGATGGATAAAGCTTTTAATACCACCAATATTAAACAGCAAGGGGGTGCTATTGGCTTATTAACTGATCATCATGCAACACGAGAAAGTACCTATACTCAAGCGCTGACACTCGCCATGGCGCCTTTCCTTAATCCCACTCTATATAATCAATAACGGATGTTTTAATGAAGTATAACTACGTATTATTTGATGCCGACGAAACCTTATTTAGCTTTAATGCCTTTGCTGGCCTTAAAAACATGCTAGCAACCTATGACATGGATTTTACCGAGGCAGATTATGCCCATTATCAAAACACCAATAAGTCACTATGGATTGCTTATCAAAACAACGAGATCACCTCAAGTCACTTACAAGTAACTCGTTTTAGCGAACTGGCAAATAAACTAGGTGTGCCAGCTCAACAGCTCAACGATGATTTTTTATCAGCAATGGCCGAAATTTGTATGCCTTTACCCGGCGCCGTTGAATTATTAAATGCTCTTAAACCCCATGCCAAGCTGGGCATTATTACCAATGGTTTTTCTCAGTTACAAGCACGTCGCCTAGCGCATACGGGGCTGCAAGATATGTTTGACTGGTTAGTTATTTCTGAGCAAGTTGGAATTGCTAAACCTGCAAAAGAGATATTTGAGCACACCTTTAACTTAATGGGTAATCCACCGAAAGAGCAAATTTTAATGGTCGGTGATACCGCCAGCAGTGATATTCTTGGCGGTCAAAATGTGGGCATTGACACTTGTTGGCTGCAACATCCTGGCGTGAACTTGCCTGAGGGAATTAAACCAACATATCAGGTAACCCAGCTTAAACAGTTGCAAACTATATTAGGACTTTGATAATAAAAGCCTGAGTGTAATTTAGCTGTTTAGCTAATTAATAAACAAAAAAATGACGCTAATAAGCGTCATTTTTTATAACTGTATATAAGTAATTAACTAATTAGGCGTTAGCTAGCTCAAGGCCGGGCGCAGGCATCGTCACAGGCGTTTCAAAGGTTGCCCACTCCCATGCTGACTCAGTTGCCATAATTTTGCGTAGTAACTTATTATTTAAATCATGACCTGATTTAAATGCGGTTACTTTGCCTAAAAGATTATGACCTGTCATAAACATGTCACCTACACAGTCTAGTATCTTATGCTTGACGAACTCGTCTGCGTAACGCAAACCGTTCGGGTTTAAAACTTTAAATTCATCAAGTACCACTGCGCTATCCATGCTGCCACCTAGTGCTAGGTTGTTCGCATGCATGTATTCAATGTCTTTCATAAAGCCAAAAGTACGCGCACGGCTTATCTCTTCAGTAAAACTTTGTGCCGTAATATCTAAACCAACACGTTGGCGGCTTTCATTGATTGCAGGGTGATCGAAGGCAATTTCGAAATCGATGTGGAATCCGTCGTAAGATTCTACTTCGGCCCATTTATCACCTTCTTCAATACGTACTTTTTCTTTTATACGAATAAAGCGTTTTGCAACATTTTGCTCTTCAATGCCGCCTTTTTGTAATAAATAAATGAATGGCAATGCACTTCCATCCATTATTGGTACTTCTGAGCTATCAAGTTCAACAATTAAATTGTCGATACCCATTGCCGCAACCGCCGCAATTAAGTGCTCAGTAGTCGATAAGCGAACGCCATCTTTGTTAATTAAACAGGTACACAATTGCGTATCACCAACGGCTTCAGGTGTTGTTTCAAAATCAACAACCGGATCAAGGTCGACACGACGAAATACAATCCCAGTATTTGCGCTCGCAGGTCGGAGAGTTATTGTGACCTTCTCACCTTTATGAAGTCCAATTCCTATGGCTTTGACTACTTGTGCAATCGTACGCTGTTTAATCATAGGTTCGCTCACTTTAGTATATATTACAGTTAGACGGTGGAGTGTAACATGAATACGGTATAACTACAATATTCGTTCACATTTCGCACAAAAATACTGTTTTTTATTAATCTGCTTGTTTACGTAAAAAAGCAGGGATGTCGAAATAATCGCCACCTTCAGACTTATCTGTTTTCTTAGCGCTGCTTGACGACGTATTCGCTGAAGAACTTGAAGAGCTCGTCGATGTGCTTTGCTCTTTTGATTCTGTTTGCGTAGTCGTTGCAGGCTCTTCTGTACTTGCGCCTTGGCTTGCAAAGCTAGGAACATACATGCTGCTGTTTGTTTGCGTGCTTGAACTGGCTACATCAGAACCTGATGCTTTTTTAAAGCCGTTATCTACAATACCAAACTGTGGACGACGATCGCCGCCTAAGCCAGTTGCAACAACCGTTACACGTAGCTCATCTGTCATTTCAGGGTCGATTACCGCACCCACAACTACCGTTGCATTTTCAGACGCTAACGCCTTAACGTGATTACCTACGATTTCAAATTCTTCAATCGCGATATCCATGCCGGCAGTAATATTGACCAAGATACCTTTAGCACCGGTTAAATCAACGTCTTCTAGTAATGGGCTTGAAATAGCCGCTTCTGCTGCTTCTTGTGCACGATCAGGACCCGAGGCAGATGCAGTCCCCATCATGGCTGTACCCATTGCAGACATAACAGTACGTACGTCGGCAAAATCCACGTTAATTAGACCCGAGCGTGTGATTAGCTCAGCAATACCCTGTACCGCACCAAATAATACGTCATTTGCTTTAGCAAACGCATCCAGTAAAGTTGTCCCTTTACCTAATACTTTTAGTAATTTGTTATTTGGAATAGTAATTAACGAGTCCACGATTTCAGACAATTCGTTAATCCCCTGCTCTGCAGCAGCGGCACGTTTTTTACCTTCAAAATCAAATGGACGCGTTACTACTGCCACGGTTAGAATGCCCAGCTCTTTAGCTATTTTAGCCACGACTGGCGCAGCACCAGTCCCTGTACCGCCGCCCATACCTGCCGCTATAAATACCATATCGGCGCCTTCAAGGCTGGCACGGATGGTTTCGGCGTCTTCTTCAGCCGACTGACGGCCTACTTCAGGGTTTGCACCCGCACCTAACCCAGAGGTTATTTGCGTACCTAATTGTACCGTTACATCTGCGGCTGAATTACGTAATGCTTGTGCATCCGTATTCGCTGCAATAAAACGAACGCCTTCTATTTGTTGTTTTACCATGTGCTCAACTGCGTTACCGCCGCCGCCACCAACACCGATTACTTTTATTACAGCTTCTTCGCTGTGTTGTTCCATTATATCAAACATATTTACTCTCCGACTTGAGTACTAAAACTCGCCTTGAAACCATTTTGTGATGCGGTTCCACCAATTATTATTATCATCCGCTTTCGACTTTTGTGCATTCATCGACTGCATAGTACGCCCGTATTGTAACAAACCTACAGCGGTTGCGTACGATGGATCATCAACATAATCAGTTAAACCTACTACACCAATTGGTTTACCTATTCTTACTGGCATCTGAAAAATATCTTCAGCCACTTCCATTGCGCCAGTCATTTTAGCAGTTCCGCCAGTAATGACGAGACCTGCTGCAATTTGGTCTTCTAATCCTGAACGACGAATTTCTTCCATCGCCAGTTCAAATAATTCTCTAAAACGTGGCTCAACCACTTCTGATAACGTGTGCCTAGACATCAGTCTTGCTGGCCGCCCACCTACGCTTGGCACTTCAATCGTATCTTCGCTGCTCGCCATTTGGCTACTTGCACAGGCATATTGTACTTTGAGTGACTCAGCATGTGATATAGGTGTACGAAATATTTTTGCAATATCACCGGTTACTTGGTTGCCTGCCACCGGAATAACCGCAGAATGACGCAGCGCACCATTAATATAAATAGTGATATCCATAGTACCACCACCAATATCAAGCACCGCAACACCTAACTCTTTTTCGTCATCCGTCAGTACGGAATAACACGAAGCAAGCGCTGTGAATATAAGTTGATCAACTTCAAGCCCGCAACGTTCAACACATTTTTCTATATTTTTAGCCATGTCGTTGGAGCAGGTAATAATGTGCGCGCGTGCTTCCATGCGCACACCGCTCATGCCGAGTGGGTTTTTAATCCCCTCTTGCATATCAATGCTGTACTCTTGCGGCAAAGCATGCAACATTTTGCGTTCAGCTGAAATTGGCACTGAACGAGCAATGTGTATTACATTTTCAATGTCTTCATCGGTTACTTCGGTGTTATTAATAGCCACAACACCGCTTTCGTTCTGACACTGAATATGCTTGCCAGAAATACCCAAATAAACCGAGCTAATACGACAATCAGCCATCAATTCGGCTTCATCTATAGCGCGGCGAATAGACTCAGACACTAAATTTAAATCGTTAACACCGCCTTTATCCATTCCATGAGATACTTGGCTCCCCACGCCAACAATGCTGAGCTTGTTATCTGTGGTGATTTCACCTACCGTGGCCACTACTTTAGAAGTGCCAACGTCTAATCCAATCACTAGGTTTCTTTCTGCTGACTTAGTCATGCCTTACTCTTTATTATAATTGCTGTTCTTGCAGTGGCTTATAGCTCACTGCAAGGCCGGTATCGTAGCGTAAATCAATTGCATCTATCTGTGCATCAGCACGTTTTTCTATACGTGAATAAACGTCTATAAAACGTTGTACACGTTTGGCTTTATCTTTGCGTCCTAAATTTAAACGCACACCGTTATCTAACCAAAGTTGCCACGAAAACCGCTCAGATAGCGCAAGGCTAGTGAGCGTTAATGCATTGACTTTGAGCATTTCATCAAACTGTTTAAACGCTACCCATGCTTCTTTTTCACTACCCTCTGGCCCATATAGTTGGGGTAAAGTGGCACTTAATTTATCACTTTTTGCTTCAAACGCGTCACCGCTTTGATTAATCAGTAAGTCACTATTCCAGTGAGCAACCGCTTGATGTTCTACCACGTAAACTTGAATGGTATCAGGCCATTGCTTTCTTACCGATACCGTTGCAACCCAAGGCAGCTCTTGTACTAAATGCTGAACTTGCTTTACGTTTAGCTCAAAAAAACTGCTTAAATCTGCTTTTTTTATTGCCGCTGTTATTGCTTTTTCATCGGTGTACTTAGGGTTCCCCAGCACCGTTAAATGCTTAATTTGTGCATCTTTATTTTCAACTAACCAGTGCGAAACCCCACTGGTTATTTCAATTAACCCTATCACCACGGCTAGAAAAAAACTCACTCCAAAAATCAGCGACCAGTTAAGTTGCTGTTTTAGTTGCTGCGCTTTCTCTAAAAAGGGATGCATATTAAAGGGTTTGCTCCAAAATGCGAACAACTAATTGCTCAAAACTTGCCCCGTTGGCTTTTGCTGCCATTGGCACCAATGATTTTTCAGTCATGCCTGGTACGGTATTCACTTCTAGTAAGTAAAAGTGTCCTTGTTCATCTTGCATCGCATCGACTCGCCCCCAGCCACTTGCCCCCACTAAATCAAACGCATCAAGCGCCATCGCTTGTAATTTTTGAGTATCCAATGGTGATAAATCAGCAGGGCAATGATATTGCGTACTACTTGACTGATATTTAGCTTGGTAGTCATAAAACCCATTTGGGGTGCTCATTTCAATCACAGGTTGTACTTCATCACCTAATACCGTAATGGTAAATTCGCGACCCGTGATCCACTGCTCTACCAATACTTGGCTGTCGAACTTAAATGCATTAGTGAGCGCATCTTCAAGTTCTTCTGCAGAGCTTGCTTGTGCCATACCGATACTGGAGCCTTCGTGCGATGGCTTAACCATTACCTTTTTAAATTGCGCCATAATGGCATTCGCATCAAAGCCTTTTTTAGCATCAACCACGGCATAAGGTGCGGTGCTTAAGCCTGCCGATTTAAACAAATGCTTACAACGAATTTTATCCATTGCCAGTGCCGAACCCAGAACATTACTGCCGGTATACGGCAGGTTCATAAATTCTAGAGCACCTTGTACCGTGCCGTCTTCACCACCACGACCATGCAAAGCAATAAAAACGCGATCAACGTTTAACGACTTTAATTCCCATAACGAACGATTTTGTGGATCAAACGCTATCGCATCAATGCCAGCGTCTAACAGCGCATTTAATACCGCTTGACCAGATTTTAATGACACGTCACGCTCTGCTGAATTTCCACCTAGCAGCACCGCTACTTTACCAAACTGGGAATTTACCTGTGTCATACTTCACCTTGCTTTAATTGTTCTATCGACATATTCGTGGCTGCTAAATTTTTAACGAGCTGACCTATGTTACCCGCACCTTGTGTGAGCACTAAGTCGTTATTTTGTAGGCAGTTGGCAAGTACGCCCGCAAGCTCTGAGCTTGAGGCTACATGTAATGGCTCTTTGCCACGCTGGCGCAAACTACGGCATAAACTTTTACTATCAGCGCCAACAATCGGCTCTTCGCCTGCACTGTAAACATCGAGTAATAAAAGTTGATCAACCTCAGCCAATACCTTAACAAAATCTTCGTATAAATCGCGAGTACGCGTATAACGGTGCGGCTGATACACCATCACTAAACGCTTATCAGGCCAGCCTTCTCGTGCTGCGGTGATAGTAGCGGCCACTTCTGACGGATGATGACCATAGTCATCAACAAGCATCACGCTACCGCGTTCATTTTCAAATTCACCGTAGTGCTGAAAACGACGGCCAATACCTTCAAAAGTATCTAAAGCCGCTAAAATTGCATGATTCGCAATATTTTGATCTTTAGCCACGGCAATCGCTGCGGTTGCATTAAGGGCATTATGTTTACCCGGCATATTCAGCTTGGCGGTTAAACTCTCACCTTGTTTATTAGTCACCGTAAATTGGCATGTGTTCGCTGTTTGGCTAAAGTCACTCATTCGATAATCAGCCTCGTGTGACTCACCGTAAGTGATCACCGGACGACCAAAACGGGGGAGCAATTCAGCAGCAACGTCTGAATCAATACACACCACCGCTAACCCGTAAAACGGCAGATTATGAATGAATTCAACATAAGTATCTTTCATTTTTTCTAAACTACCGCCGTAGGTTTCCATGTGATCTTCTTCAATATTAGTGATCACCGACACCATAGGCTGTAAATGCAAAAATGAGGCATCGCTTTCATCTGCTTCGGCGATTAAAAAGTCACTTTTACCTACCTTAGCATTGCTGCCAGCGCTGTTAAGCAAACCACCAATAATAAAGGTTGGATCGAGCCCGGCTTGTGCATAAATGCTGGCAATTAAGCTGGTTGTGGTCGTTTTACCATGGGTGCCCGCAATGGCGATACCGTGGCGAAAGCGCATCAGTTCAGCTAACATTTCTGCACGGCGAACCACCGGGATACGCGCAGCTTGTGCGGCTTGAATTTCAGGATTTGTTTTATCTATTGCACTTGAAACCACCACCACATTGGCGTCTTTTACGTTATTTTCATGATGACCAATAAATACTTCAGCACCGGCTTTAATTAAACGCTCAGTCATTGCGCTGTGAGCTATATCTGAACCAGTAATACGGTAACCTTCAAAAGCAAGTACTTCTGCAATGCCGCCCATGCCTGCACCGCCTATTCCTACAAAGTGAATAGTTTCAATGCGGCGCATCGCTGGGCGTGTATATTTTTCTTTTGCTAATGTCTGTTTCACTTATGTTCTCTTATTTGTTACTTGCTCACAGTGCATCGCTACGCTTGCTGTGGCATCTAAAATAGCTTGCTGTTTTGCTTTGCCAGCCATTTTAGTTATTAATAAAGGTTCGGCTAAATAGGGGCTTAAAAGTTCAACAATACTGCGCTGATTAAATTGCCCCTGTGGCATTAATAACGCCCCCTCTGCCATTACTAAATACTGTGCATTGGCTGTTTGATGATCATCAACTGCGTGTGGAAACGGCACAAATACCGCCATTTTACCCGCTGCGGCAATTTCACTTACCGTAAGCGCACCCGCACGACAAATCACAATATCTGCCCAGCTATAAGCGGTATCCATATCATCAATAAATTCAGCAACGGTCACTTGCTCATTGCCCATTTGTTGCTGCTGGTAACTTTCACTTACACTAGCAAGGTGCCCTTTACCGGTTTGATGCCAAATATTAATAGCACTGGTGTCATTTAAGCGCTTAAATGCTTCAGGTAGTGTTTGGTTGAGCACTTGCGCACCTAACGAACCACCCACCACTAAAATATTTATAGGGCTGGTTACTTCGCGATCAGTAATTTCAATCACGCTCTGGCGTACAGGATTACCTACCAGCTCTGCTTTGCCATTGGCAAAAGCACTGGGGAAAGCCGCTAACACGCGATTAGCACATTTAGCCAACCACCTATTACTCATGCCTGCTACGGCATTTTGTTCGTGAATCACCAAAGGAATACCCAGGCTTTTTGCCGCAATACCTGTTGGGCCAGTTACATACCCCCCCATTGCTAAAACGACGTCAGGGCGTTGTTGTTTTAATACCTTACGCGCTTGCAATATTGCATTAATAACCATGAATGGCGCTTTAATAAGGCGTTTTAAACCATTCCCTCGCACGCCTTTTACATCAATAAAATCAATTTCTATGTTGTGCTTGGGCACGACACTGGCTTCCATTCTATCTGGGGTGCCTATCCAGCTAACTTGCCAACCTTGCTGTTTGAGATAATCAGCAACGGCAATCCCTGGAAAAATATGTCCACCTGTGCCCCCTGCTACAACGACTATTTTTTTACTCATCGCTTAGCTCCACCTGACGTGGCTTGTTTCGTTGCCATCTTGGTCTCAAAATCTACACGTAATAAAATACCGGTTGCTATGGTCATCATTAATAAACTTGAGCCACCATAAGAAATAAACGGCAAGGTTAATCCTTTGGTTGGTAAAATACCGGCACTGGCGCCCACATTCACCATAGTTTGAAACGCAAACCAAATACCAATTGCTAAGGCTAAGTAGCCTTCATATTCTTTGCCGTTTTTAAGCGCGTTTTGGCCAATGAGTAAAGCTCTAAATACTAAAGTACCGAGTACCATTAAAATGCTAAGCACTCCCAAAAAACCTAACTCTTCAGCAATAACAGCAAAAATAAAGTCGGTGTGCGCTTCTGGTAAATATTGTAATTTTTGTACGCTGTTTCCTAGGCCTTGGCCAAACCAATCGCCTTGACTATAAGCCATTAGTGATTGCACTAATTGATAGCCTTTGCCAAAAGGGTCATCCCAAGGTTCTAAAAAGCCAACCACACGCGCCATACGATATGGCTCTAACACAATAAGCCCAACCACTAGCGCAATACCGGTTAAAATAAGTGCAAAAAACTGCCAAAGCTTGGCACCGGCTAAAAACAACAAACCAACCGTAGTAACAAACATCACCACCACAGTCCCTAAATCGGGCTGCATTAAAATAAGTGCTGCATAAACTGCAAATACCGCTATGGGTTTAGCAAAGCCTTTTATGTTTTCTTGAACTTCATTGCGCTTACGTACTAAGTAGCCTGCGATATAACTAAAAAAGAACAACTTAGCGAGCTCTGAGGCTTGAATATTAAACGGTCCTACGGGTATCCAGCGGGTTGAACCATTGACTTCACGTCCTACAATGAGTACCACTAATAACAGTACTAAACCGATTAGTAATAAATAGGGGTTAGCTTTTTTCCACCACGACATAGGTACTTGAGTACTAATGCAAAATAAACAAAACGAGAGCCCTAAAAAAATGCCATGGCGGATAGTAAAATGATAAATATTACCAAATAGTCTATCGGCTGTCGGCATTGAGGCACTGGTTACCATCACAAAGCCCACACCAATCAGCATTAGCATGCAATAAAGCAGTGGCACATCATAAAGCTGCGCTGAAGGTTTAGGGGTGAGAGCCTCTTTAATATCCGCAAAAGCAATCATGACTGCCCCTGCAATACACATTGCACAAAATCATCGCCGCGTTGCATATAATTGTTATACATATCAATGCTGGCACAGGCAGGTGCGAGTAAAACGGTATCGCCCGATTTACTTAATTGCTTTGCAAGCGTCACAGCCTCAGACATATTATTGGTTAAATGACCTTTAGCACTGAGTGCCACTAAATCTTTGGCATCTTTACCAAAACAAATCAGCGCTTTTACATGCTTTTCAATATAAGGCTTTAGCACCTCTAAATCAGCACCTTTTGCATCACCACCAGCAATAACCACTAAGTTTTGTTGTTCACCCGCTAAACTATCTATTGCCGCCACTGTTGCGCTTACGTTGGTGGCTTTAGAGTCGTTAAAGTATTTAACACCATTAAACTCACCCACAAACTGACAACGGTGCGCTAAACCATTAAATTGAGCTAATGCGGTTTTGTAGTGCGCCTTAGTAATTGTAAATGGGCTGAGTAATGCCATCACTGCCAACGTATTTAAATAGTTATGCTTACCCACAACGGCTAAAGCACTTACTGGTAAATAAGCTTCGTCCTTTACCATAAAGTGCGCTTCGCTATTGTGCTGTGCTAAGTGGTAATCGCCTTGTGTTTCACCAAAGCTCAGTTGTGGTGTTAACGTGCGACTCACAGGGTGTGTTTGCTTATCGTCAGCATTAATCACTACGTGTTCAGCACCGTTATAAATACTTAGTTTTGAGTCTATATAGGCTTGGTAACTATCATAACGATCGAGATGATCTTCTGAAATATTAAGCACGGTTGCACTGGTGGTTTTTAGGCTGCGTGTGGTATCAAGCTGAAAACTTGATAGCTCCAATACAAATACATCAAAGTCACCGTCAAGTAAATCCAGTACCGCTGTGCCAATGTTGCCACCGAGTGCCACTTTATAACCTGCGGTTTTTAATACTTCGTAAGCAAGTGTCACTACCGTTGATTTACCATTAGAGCCGGTTACAGCAACGACTGGTTTGCTATTAATGCGCGCAAATAACTCAACATCACCAATCACTTCAACGCCTGCGTTAATTGCCTTAACAATTGCTGGTGTTTTTAAGCTTAGCCCGGGACTAATAATAATCATATCGCAAGCACTGAGCGCCGCATTTTCTAAGTCACCAAAGTGAGTTTTTAATTGAGGTGCGTGCTGATTGAGCCAATCAACACCTGGCGGATTCTCTCTGCTATCGACCACATAAGGCTGTATTGATTGAGATAATAAAAAACGCACAATGCCCAGACCGGTTACACCGAGTCCGAGCACTGTTATGTGTTTATTTTTTATCTCGTTTAAATACTGCATTTATCTGATCTTTAATGTCGCAAGGCCAGCGAGTACCAGCACAATAGAAATTATCCAAAAGCGCACAATAACGCGTGGCTCCGGCCAACCTTTAAGTTCGTAATGGTGATGAATAGGCGCCATTCTAAAAATGCGTTGCCCACGTAATTTGTAAGAGCCAACTTGTAAAATTACCGATAGCGCTTCCATTACAAACACGCCCCCCATAATAATCAGTAACAGCTCTTGGCGAACAAGTACGGCAATAATCCCCAATGCACCACCCAGTGCTAATGAGCCTACATCGCCCATAAATACTTGCGCCGGATACGTGTTAAACCATAAAAAACCTAACCCAGCCCCTACAATAGCGGTACATACCACAACCAACTCACTCGCCAGTGGTAAATGCGGAATATGCAAATAAGCCGAAAAATTAATATTACCCGTTAAGTAAGCAATAATAGCCAGCGCTGCAGCCACTAAAATAGTAGGTACTATGGCTAAACCGTCTAGACCGTCGGTTAAATTAACCGCGTTTGACGTGCCCACCAACGCAAAGTAGGTGATCACGATATAAAACAGCCCCAGCTGTGGCAGTACATCTTTAAAAAATGGCACTACCAGTGACGTTTCGGTTGCTTGTGTGCTGCTCATGTAAAGCGCAGTGGCTACAACCAGTGCAATTACCGATTGCCAAAAGTATTTCCACTTTGCAATAAGTCCTTTTGGATCTTTGCGGATCACCTTACGGTAATCATCAATAAAGCCCACAATACCTAATGAGCCAATTACAAATAAAGTGGCCCATACGTATTTATTAGACAAGTCTGCCCATAATAATGTGCTGGTAAAAATAGCCCCTAAAATAAGTAAACCACCCATGGTCGGTGTACCCGATTTAGATAGGTGCGATTGCGGACCATCATCACGTACTGTTTGCCCTATTTGCATGCGTTGCAGCGCACGAATTAACTTAGGACCAAAATACAACGACATCATCAATGCGGTTAAAATACCTAAAATGGCACGCAGGGTTAAATACGAAAAAACATTAAAGCCACTATAATATTGAGTTAAATACTCAGCCAGCCAAACTAACATGATGATACTCCATTGATGGCTTGTTGCTGGCCATTAACTAAATCGGTTACTAAAAGCTCCATGCGAGAACTGCGTGATCCTTTCACGACAAGGGTAATTTTTTTATCTACTTTGCTAATGCTGTTTTGAATTTGCTGCAGCATTTGCTCACGATTAGAGAAATGGCGATTTGGCAGCCCAAATACATCACTGGCACATTTACTTAATACTCCGAGTGTAAATAACTCATCAATGCCTTGCGCTAATGCGTATTCACCGACTTCTTGATGATATTTACGTGCATCTTCGCCAAGTTCACCCATATCACCGAGTGCCAAAATACGATGACCTTGAATATCACTAAGTAAATCAATCGCAGCTTTCACCGACTTTACGTTGGCATTATAGGTATCATCAATAATAGTGAGTGAATCACTGGCTTCAATTAGGTTAACCCGTCCTTTAACTTCACCCATGGTCGCTAACGCGCTGGCAATTTCCTCAAGTGACACGTCAAACTCACTGGTTAACGCCGCAGCAATAAGCGCGTTACTAATATTATGTTTACCTGGCAGTGCTAACTTAACCGGCACACTGTGTTGCTTGGTGCACAAAGTAAAGCTTGCGCGAGCTTGTGCATCTAGGCTGATGTCTTCAGCCCAAATATCGAGCTTTTCACTACTCGAAAAACATTTAATATTGCGCGTTGCTAACTTATCAAGCCAATATTGACTAAAGTCACTATCGCAATTGACGATGGCGATGCCATCCTCTTTTAATCCGTCGTAAATTTCGCCTTTTGCTTGTGCCACACCTTGCAGGCTACCAAAGCCTTCCAAGTGGGCAGCAGCAACATTACATACCACAGCTACATCCGGTTTGGTCATCGCGGTGGTGTACGCAATTTCACCTATGTGGTTAGCGCCTAATTCAATAACCGCAAAGCGATGTTGTGGCTCTAATCTGAGTAAAGTTAACGGTACGCCAATGTCGTTATTAAAATTACCTTTAGTGGCTAATACATCCCCTTTACTTGATAAAATAGCGGCACACATTTCTTTAACTGTGGTTTTACCTACGCTGCCAGTAATAGCGATAGTTTTAGGTGCAACTTGCGCCATCACTGCTGTACCAATTGTGCCTAATGCAATCCGGGTATCGGCAACTACAAATTGAGCAATATCGGTATCAACAGCGTGATCGACAATCACGCCTATAGCGCCTTTTTGTTTTGCCTGTTCAATAAATTTATGGCCATCAAAATTTGGGCCCTTAAGCGCCAAAAACACTTCACCATCACACAAAGTACGGGTATCGGTGTTTATATTTATCACCTTGCGATTATCACCTTGATAATCGGTTGCTAGCACATTAGCTAGCCAATCAAAATCCATTGGGATCATGCTCGAGACCCTCTTACTGCTTTTTTTAATTGTTGTTGTACAAATTGGCGGTCGCAAAAATCGATGCGTGTATCGCCTATAATTTGATAGTCTTCATGCCCTTTACCGGCAATTAAAATAACCTCACCGGCTTTTGCGTTATCTATAGCAAATTGTATCGCGGCACCGCGTTCGGCCTCTAAATGAGCGTTTTCTGGATGCTCTAATCCCGCAGCTACATCATTAATAATGTCATTAGGGTCTTCAGAGCGTGGGTTATCACTGGTAATGATCACTTTGTCTGCAAACTGCTCAGCAGCTTGTGCCATTAGTACACGCTTTCCTTTATCTCTGTCGCCGCCACAACCAAACACACAACTCACGCCACCTGGTACATGTTGCTGCAGCGCTTGTAAGGCTAAAGCCAACGCATCTGGCGTATGCGCGTAATCAACAACGCAAGTAGGCATACTTGGCGCTGTAAATGCTTGCATCCTGCCGGCTACCGGCTGTAAATACTCACATCCTGCTACTAACTGTGTTAATGGATAGCCTAGCGCTAATAGCGTTGCTAACGCAGCCGTTAGATTATAAAGGTTAAATTCTCCAAACAGCGGTGACTTTATGGCAACATCACCCCAGCTAGTAGTTAATTGCGCCGAAATACCGGTTGCTGAATACTGAACATCTGAAAAATATACAAACTGTGCATTTTTAGGGGCTAAGTTTTTACGGCCATAACAAATAAGACTATTGAAGCTGTATTTTTCAATCCATTGTTCTGCTTGTCCGTCATCCTGATTAAGAATGACATGATCAGCATCAAAATCACGAAACAGCATCAATTTAGCATCACCATAGCTTTGCATATCGCCATGGTAATCTAAGTGATCGCGCGACAAGTTAGTAAACACAGCGGCTTTAAAATGGCATTGATCAACACGGTGCTGTACCAAACCATGCGATGACACTTCCATAGCAACCAATTGGTGTTGCTCATTTTTTAAGTCGCTTAAAATACGCTGTAAATCGACTGCTGAAGGCGTAGTATTTTGCAGTGGTGTTAAGTTATCTGGATGGCCGTAGCCTAAGGTGCCAATAATAGCGGCTTGGGTATGACAAAATTGCGCTAAATGAGCAATCATTGCTGTGGTAGTCGATTTACCATTGGTGCCCGTTACGCCAACTAAATCTAAGTGCTTGCTCGGTTGTTGGTAAAATTGACTCGCCAATACAGGCAGTTTCTTATTCAATTCTGAGACTAAATAAAGCGGCTCAAAATCACTTTCAAATTCACACAGTCTGTCGGCAATAATTGCACTGGCACCATTTTCAATTGCTTTACTAATAAAGTGCCCACCATCTAACTGGTGCCCTTTTATCGCCACAAACACATCACCTGGTTTTACATCGCGGCTATCTAAACGCAGCTCGTTTACCATTAAACGTGCTGCATCTATTTCTAAATGTTTTAAAATTGTGTGTAAATCACGCACCATCATCTTTGCCCTTCACGTATGCCACCGAGTCTTTGTCTGGGGCAACGTTTAAAATTCTTAATGAATTAGAGATTATTTCTGCAAACGCTGGACCTGCCGTTGCGCCGCCATAATAAACATCTCCACCGGGCTCGTTGATTAATACCACAACGGCTAATCGCGGGTTACTCGCAGGGGCAACACCCGCAAAATAACCCACATATTCGTCACCATAGCCCCCTGCAGCGGCTTTTTTAGAGGTGCCTGTTTTACCAGCAGCGCGGTAACCATCCACTTTAACGCGGCGTGCGGTACCGCCTTCTTCAAATACGCTTTCCATCATATGTACAACGGCTTCAACATCTTCTTGTTGAAAGATACGCTCACCTTCAGGTATAGAATCTTGCTTTAGTACAGTAAGCGGACGATTAACTCCGCCTGCCCCTAACATGGCGTAAAAACGTGCCATTTGCGCGGTACTCACGGCAATATTGTAACCAAACGAGAGCGCTGCAATTTCATGATCTGACCAACGGCGGTTAGGGTAAAATAGGCCACTACTTTCGCCTACCATGCCAGTACCACTATCACTGCCAAACCCCACTTTTTGATACAAGCCCACAAAGTACTCTTTGGGTACTGTTTGGCTTATTTTGGTTACTCCCATATTACTGGAGTATTTTAAAATTTCGCGCAGCGTCATTTCGCCATGATTACGGGTATCTTGTACTAAGCTGCCTCCTAAACGCATCCAGCCTGGGTAGGTATCAACTTTGTCATCCGGTTGGATTGTGCCGTAGTCTAATCCAGCTAAAATGGCTAGAGGCTTAACAGTTGAGCCAGGTTCAAACAAATCGGTAATAGCGCGGTTACGACGTTTATGAGGAGCCGCCCCGCTTAAGTTGTTAGGATTAAATGATGGGCTATTGACCATGGCCAAAACTTCACCGGTTTTAACATCTACTACCATGGCAGAACCTGAGGTCGCTTTATAAGTTAATACCGCTGATTTAACTGCTTTATAGGCAATGGCTTGAATTCGCTGATCAATACTTAGTTGAATGCTTTCAGGCTCTACTCGCTCGCGCTCATCAAGTACTTCAACTTCACGCCCTTGCGCATCTTTGCGAATGGTACGGCGACCTTCTTCACCGGTTAACGCGTTTTCATAAAGCTTTTCTATGCCCTCAATGCCTTTACCATCAATATTGGTAAACCCAATAACATGCGCACTTACTTCACCAGCAGGGTAATAACGTTTTGATTCATCTAATAAATGAATACCAGGTAGGCGTAAATCACCGATGTAATTAGCCACAGCAGGAGTCACTTGGCGTTTTAAATACACAAAGCGACGAGTAGGATCATCAAGTAATCGCGTGTTAATTTTACTAGGCTCAATGCGCAACACATCAGCCAATTCACGCCAGCGTAAATCATTTTTATAATACAGGGCGGTACGCTTATTTAACTCAGCAACATTTTCACGAAGCGTTTGCTGATCTTCACCGTTTTTGCGTGCTTGCCTAAGTACTTTACTCACCAGTGATTTATGCAGGGCTTTAGGATCCGCATACACGCTTACCACAGGCACACTAACGGCAAGCTCTTTACCGTTACGATCGAAAATCATCCCGCGTTGCACATGCAGTTTTTCAATCCGTACCGTACGTTTATCGCTTTCAGAGCGCGCTTTATCAGGTTCAATTACTTGCAAATACGCAGCACGCGATACCAAGGTCACAAACACTAAAAAAATCACCGCACACACTAAAATAAAGCGCCATGCGATTAGGTTATTGACTGGTTTTTTGCCTCGCATTCTCATTGTAATATAATTACCTGCTCATCTTGGCTGGTTGGCCGCTTCATTTCGAGTTGTGACGTTGCCACTTCTTCAATGCGCGCATGTTGTGAATAAAACTCTTCTTCCACTAAAAAATAACGCCATTCTAAATCCAATTCGTCACGCTCTTGGAGCAACGAATCTTGCTCAATTAATTGCGCTCGAGAGAGATGAGTTACTTGCACCACACTCAAGCTTGATGCGAATATCACAACCAACAAGGCCAAGGTGATCTTGTTCGCACCTAGGCCTTTAATTATTTCAAGAAATAAATTGGGTTGGCGATAGCTCGCTTTTTTACTCATCCCAACCTCTGTGCGATCCTTAGCACTGAGCTGCGAGAGCGTGGATTACGCGCCACTTCATCAGCACTTGGTTTAATAGCTTTACCCACTGCTTTTAACGTCAGATTTTTATTTATTTGTGCGTCGGTTAAAGGCAGACCTCTGGGTATCGCTTCTCCCTTACTCTGTTTTTTAATAAATTGTTTAACAATGCGATCTTCTAAAGAATGAAACGAAATAACCACTAAGCGACCACCCGGCTTAAGAACTTTAATCGCCGCTTGTAATGCCGTTTGAATTTCCTCTAACTCGCTATTGATATAAATACGAATAGCCTGAAAAGTCCGCGTTGCAGGATGTTTAAACTTATCTTTCACCGGTACGGCTTCATCGACTAAATCAGCGAGCTGCTTAGTGGTAGTGATTGGCGTGTGTTCACGCACTTCTAAAATTTTGTGCGCAATGCGCTTACCAAATTTTTCTTCACCTAGCTTTTTGATCACATGAGTAATGTCATCTAATTCAGCCTCAGCTAACCACTGCGCTGCGCTGCGACCTGTACTTGGATCCATTCGCATATCAAGCGGGCCATCTTTCATAAAGCTAAAGCCACGCGCTGCGTCATCTAGCTGCGGCGACGACACACCAATATCAAGTAAAATGCCATCAACCTGACCAATAAGATCGTTTTGCTCAGCTACCTCGTATAACTTTGAAAAACGAGAATGAGCAATTGAAAAACGCGGATCATCAGCAAACTTTTCAGCAGACTTTATCGCTTGTGGATCTTGGTCAATGGCCTGCAAACGACCGCTTTCACCTAAGCGCGCTAATATTTGCCCTGAATGCCCGCCACGTCCAAAGGTACCATCCATGTATATGCCGTCTGGCTTAATTGCAAGTGCATCTATGGTTTCGTCCATTAATACGGATACGTGTTCAAATTGCGCTGTCATTAGCTGTTATTTGCCTTTTATTTTGCTGCTAGAGGGTGAAGTTATCTAAATCGTCATTCGGTTCAAAATCACCGAGCCTCTCAAGCTCAGTGTCTTGGCGCATCTGTTCGTGCCAACGTGCTTCATCCCAAATTTCAAATTTATTCATTAAACCCACCAGCATAATTTTTTTGCCTAGTTCTGCATGTGAGCGCAATGAAGGCGCCAACAAAATTCGACCGTTTTTATCAAGCTGATACTCTGTCGCATTACCTAACAACATACGTTGCATCCGTCGTGCTCTGGGATTCATATTAGATATTTTTGCTAAACGGCTTTCTATTTCTAACCATTCAGCAAGAGGGTATAACCAAAGGCAAGGCTCATTGAGTGCAACGGTGCAAATTACCGTTCCCTGATCTTCAGACAATAGCGTATCTCGGTACTTAGTCGGTACCGCAAAACGTCCTTTATCATCCAAACTCAGTGAACTTGCGCCACGAAACATAAAAAGCCTATTGTAAATTTATTTTAATCAACTTTTTGATTAACCCGATCCAGTTTGATCCACTAAACACCACTTTTTACCACAGTGCTCCAGTTTAGGGCTTGACAAGCCTTTTTGTCAAGTAAGTCACCCAGCTTTAGCACCCCGCGAAGCCTGAAAAAATAAGGCTCCGATTAAAGCGATTGAATTGTTTAATAAAAAACCTGATCAGCCAGTAAAAAATTTTTTATCGTTTTTTTTATTAGCTTGTTGGCATTATTTGCGTAATGAATAAACAGTGAATAATTACAATTTATTTGAGCCCTGCTGACCTTTGTGAATTAGAGTTTGGTCAAACTAGATGCGGTTTAATCGTGTCGCGAGGTTTGTAACCGAGTGGACAAAGAAAAAATCAATCTCGAATGATCAACACGTCCTAGTTTGTAAAAATTACAAACTGTTGTCGCAATAGTTACAGCTATAAACCCACTCAAAATTCGTAAATAAAATACAATTTATATAAAACAACAGGTTAAAGGCTGGTTTAATCATTGCATCTAAATAATTACTTTTAAAAAACTATTAAGGATTGATTATGGCTACGGCAACGAAGAGCAAAACTCCTATTGATGCAAAACAAGAGATTGAAGCACCGCTAACAGATAAAGCGACATCAGCAGCGCATGACGCAGTTGATGCATTATCAAGTAAAGCGGCGGCGGCAGAAAATGGCGTTCGTAAAGGCGCAAGCAGCTCAGCTGAAACGCTTAATGAAAAGCAGTTAGCCGCTCGTGAGAAACTAGCAGAGTGTTCGTCTAAAACACGTCAACTCGCATCAGAAAACCCATTAGCAACGGCAGGTCTGGCGTTTGCTGCTGGTATGTTAGTTACAGCACTGTTTCGTCGTAAGTAATACTAATGCAAAACCAACACTCAACACCAAGTGAATCACAAGGGACAGATTCGCCATCATCGGCAAAACACGCCGATGACTGGCAAGATCATGTTGCTAAGCTTGCTGATTATGCAGCGCAGCTCAAGGATGATTATTACCAACAAGGAAAGTTAACGCATCAGCTGGCTACAGCTGAGTGGAAGCTGTCGTTAAGATCCTTAGCACTGATCACCATTCTACTAGGATGTTTTGCCAGTGGCTTGGTGTTACTGTGGGTGGGGTTTTTAGGTATTGTAGGCTTTGCCACCTTTGATCTGTTTAGCTCTATCTGGCTGAGCATTGCAGTAGTGATCAGCCTACAAATTTTATGCTTAGTTTGGCTGTGGCGAAATGCCGTTTATCTGAGCAAAAAAATTGGCTTTACTAAAACGCTAAATAGTCTAAGGCAGCTGCTTAAATTATAAGGCACACACTATTATGTTAATCAATTATTTGATCAACTCTCCGAACGTTCGCGTGCAACAGCTAGATAAAGAAGTTGTTATGCGATCAGAGCTAAAACGTCAGCATCTTGCAGCTATAAAATACAGAGCAAAACGCTTTGCAACAACAAAAGTGGGGCTCGCCAGTGCGTTTGCAGCTGGCGCTGTAGTTGAGTCTGCTAAAGGTGATGCTAACATGATAAAAAAATACACTTGGTTATTAAAGCTACTTGCTTAAAAGTCATTCGCGCATCGATTCATCACGACAATGAGCCAAAAAAACCATTTTGATAATCGCTAACAGCCTGGCGAATTTCAGCCTCGGTGGTCATTACAAAAGGTCCCATGTGCGCAATTGGCTGGTTAAGTGGATCGCCTGCTAAAATAAGAACCCCCGCCGCTTTCTTTGCCTGTAATGCAATGTCACTCAATGGTTCTAATATAAGCAAATTACCCGCATTAAACACGTCACCGGTCTGAGATATTAATGAGCCTGTATGAATATAAATCATTACTTTTTGCTGTTTTAAAGCCGGTAAATTAAGCCCTTCACCCGCAGGCAAAGCTACATCGGCTATGGCACCATTAGCAGCTAAATTTTGTAAGCTTGCAGCCAATTGGTGTGATTCAAATTGCCATGTCCCTGCTAAGGCTTTAAGTGAAACACCTTGTTGATTAGTAAAACTCGGTGCTGGATGATCTGTGGTATCTTGGTATTGAGGCTCACGCATTTTTTGAGCACTTGGCATATTGAGCCAAATTTGAAAGCCATGTAAGCCTTGTTCAGCATCGGCAAGGGGTATTTCACTGTGCATAACACCGCTACCGGTACTCATCCATTGTACGTCACCCGCACGAATCGCCTTTTTGTTACCCATTTGGTCTTGATGTTCAAACCCGCCTTTTAAAATATAGGTAAAGGTTTCGATCCCCCTATGAGGATGAGGAGGAAAGCCACCAATATAATCACTTGCATCGTCAGATTTAAGCTCATCTATCATTAAAAATGGATCTAAATATTTACCATCAAATCCTGGAATACGACGAATATTAACACCATCCCCATCTTGGGTAGCATAAGCAGTTAGTACTTTGGTTATTTTCATTTTTTGCCTAAAATAGGTTAAGTAAAAGTATAAAATGTTAATTTATTATTATAACTAGACCCGAAAATTAATTAATAAATTTCAGTTATATACAATAAAAGTAAATTTAATATTTGCGATATAATTTTAGTACATTAAAGGTTATTTATAGTAGAATTATTGGTCATAGTTTCACCCCATACTTATTTGGATACGATTATTTTTACTGCATCATTAAAACATCAGCTTTATCGCCTACTTATGCTAATTTGCATGCCTGGGATCGCTGTGATCTTAATTACCTTATGGTTTAGTCGCGATGCAGCACTTAAAGAAAGTGAAAAAAAAGTAATGCATATTGCTGATCATTTAGTTTTACAGCAAAAAAATATTATCGATGACGTACAACGCCTGACCCTATTCTTAGCAAACAAGCACATAAATATTACCAAAATGCCGGTCAATTGCCCGCCTTACTTTTTAGACTTACAAACATTGTATAGCAACATTGCAAATGTGAGTGTTTATGATCGACAAGGCAATATTATGTGTGCAACCAATGGCAATAACCAAAATATAAATATTAGCGATCGTCAATACTTTCAACATGCCCTCACAACTAAAGCGCTTTCAATTGGCTCTTATCAAATTGGTAGAAGTATTAATGCGCCCAGTCTGAGTTTTGCTTCGCCAATATCAGATGAAAATGGCGAAATTACAGGTATGTTAGTTGCCGCAATTGCTTTGCAATGGTGGAATTCAGCGCTTAATAATTTAAATCTGCCCAATAATTCACGCGCAGTGATTACTGATTCTAACGGCCTAATTTTGGCTAATTTTCCTTTTTCAGACGATCGATTAGGTAAAAAAATAACGAATGAAGACCTTGATCATAGCCAACAGGCCGGAATAATTTACAGAGGGAATGATGGAGCGAGCCGAATTTACAATCACACAACGCTTTATAAAGATACTAGCGGTAATCAACTATCAATTTATATTACTCAGCCAGTTGATAAAGCGATTGAGCAGATAGATATTAACTTTGTAAAAATGGTTTTAGGGTTTTTAATTACTATTCTTCTTTTAGCTGTATTGGTCAAACGACTAATCAATAAAAGTATTTTAAATCCGGTTAAAAGTTTAACGCAGGCGGTTAACCACTTAGCGGCCGGTAATATGCCTCATGACGATGAGCAGCCCAATAGTCCTGAGCTAAATAGACTTTACCATCGTTTTAAATACATGGCCGAAACTCGCTTAATGGCTGAAGCATGCCTTAAACATAAGCATGACGAGCTCAATAGCTTACTTAATGCATTACCCGATGCTTTTTTACGCGTAGATGCCAATGGCAATATTCTTGATACCGGTGGACATATTAAATCGTTAAATTATAGCCATTCAACACCCCCTAAAAAATTATCGTGTTTATTCTCTGATGCTAATTTAAAACAAGTGCAAGGGTACTTAATACCCCTGAACGCCCCTGTCACTGTTGAGCTTGAACAAAAACAAGACAATCAGTTTTATGAAGCTAAAATTAGCCCAATGAAAAAAGCCGATGAGTTTATTATCGTTATTAGTAACATCACGCAACGAAAGCAAAATCAAGAATCGTTGCATTTAGCGTCATTAGTTTACAACAACAGCAGTGAAGGCATGGCAATCACGGATGAAAATGGGGTTATTTATGATGTGAACCCTGCGTTTTGTGAAACAACTTTGTATTCTCGAAGAGAAGCTCTCAATCAAACTATTAGTATTTTATCATCGGGTAAACACGATAAGCAGTTTTATAATTACATGTGGCAATCGCTCAATAAAACAGGGCGTTGGCAAGGTGAAATAACCAATCGTCGTAAAAATGGCGAGCTGTATGTTGAATGGTTAACCATCGATACTATTTACGATAAAAATAAAGCCCCGATTAGTCGTATTGCTATTTTTACCGACCTAACCGAGAAAAAACAAGCAGATGAATTAATTTGGCGACAAGCGCATTTTGATCATTTAACCGACTTGCCTAATCGATTAGAGCTAAAAGAGCGATTAAACCAACGATTCGAAAACCTGAACAGTGAAGATCAAAAACTGGTCATTATGCTATTAGATATTGATCATTTTAAAGATATTAACGACACATTGGGCCACCATTTCGGCGATAGATTACTTAAGTTAGTATCTGAGCGAATTGTAAAAACGGCCAAAGAGGCTGACTTTGTAGCACGAATTGGCGGAGACGAGTTTGTTGTTGTGTTTAGTGATTTACATGGCAGCGAAAACATCGAGCAAATGGCAAAATCACTTTTGCTTAGCCTTGCCTCCACTATTTTTATTGAAGATGAAAAAGTGTATATCAGTGCCAGTATTGGTATTGCCTGCGCGCCAGATGATGGCCAAAATCCAGAGCAATTACTTAAAGCCGCTGACCAAGCTATGTATAAAGCAAAAAATAGCGGTCGCAATGGCTTTGAATTTTTCTCACATGATATGCGTAAAGATGCAAACGCAAGAATGCAACTACTCAAAGAGCTTCGCTCAGCTATAGAGCTAGAACAGTTTGAGTTGTATTACCAGCCTATCGTATCGCTTGATGATTTACACATTCACAAAGCTGAGGGGCTTATTCGTTGGCAACACCCAGAAAAAGGCCTGATCAGCCCTGCTGACTTTATTCCTCTTGCTGAAGAAACCAGACAAATAAATGCGCTGGGTCAATTTGTATTTGCTGAGGCACTACAAACACTTAATGATATTAAAAAACACATTCAAGATGAATTTCAAATAAGCATTAACGTTTCACCAGTGCAATTGGCAACCGTCGATAGCGGCATAGACGAATGGTACGATATGCTAGCAAAGGCAAATATACCAGCCTCAGCGATTGTGGCCGAAATTACTGAAGGCTTAATGGTTAATCCTGAAGAGTTGACCCAAAGCCGCCTAAAAGCCTTGGTTAAATCAGGGATGCAATTGGCCCTTGATGACTTTGGCACCGGTTACTCATCGCTTGCTTACTTGCAAGAAATGGATACCGACTACCTAAAAATAGATAAACGCTTTGTTGATAATATTCAAAAAGATAGTCAAGAGCTGGCTTTGTGTGAAGCAATCATCATGATGGCTCATCAGCTTGGTTTAAAAGTAATTGCCGAAGGCATAGAAACAAAATTACAAATGGATTTATTACTTGAGGCCGGTTGTGATTATGGTCAAGGCTATTTGTTTTCAAAGCCGCTGCACAAAGCCTCGTTTATGCAGCTGATAACAACAAATCAAGCAATTAGTTTAAAATAAAAGTCATTTAGCCCTAATACTGGTTATTTTGTGTCGAGGTGGTCTGCTACATACGCACCTCGCTGCCCTCTTTTTTTATCTGGTCCAATGGTGCTGTCTTGAGCAGTTTGCTGCTCTAACGCTGCATTGATTGTGGCTCCTAAAATAATGATATAAGCGCTAATAAATAGCCACATAAGCATAATAACCACCCCACCTAAAGAGCCATATGTTTCGTTGTAACTAGCAAAATGAGATACATAAAATGAAAAGCCAAAAGATGCCACAATCCATAATACAGTGGCGGTGAATGAGCCCACGGTAACCCAACGCCATTTAGCTGCTTTTCTGTGAGGCGCATAACGGTATAAAATTAATAATGCAAAGTTAAAGGTTAGTGCCAGTAATGGCCATGAGATAAGCATGATTAAAAAATCAATACTCTCTTTTATTCCTAACAGGTTAAGCGCTAGCGGTAATATACCTATAATTACCAGTGCTATTACAGCCACCACAATTGCACCTACTGAAAATAATAAACGTACAAGTTGCGCCTTAAAAAATGAACGCTTTTCGTATTCGTGATAACTAATATTACATGCTGTGATCAACGCTTGGCTGCCCTTAGAGCTACTCCAAATAATGAGCAGTAAAGTAGCCAGCGCACTAAGGCTTAAACTAGTTTGTGACTTTTGCGCAAGACTTGAAACTTGAGATAAAATAATTTCTTGAGTGCTTTGTGGTAATAACGCCATAAACTGACTTAAATACACACTAATATCATTCGGTGATGCAAAATAAGCATACACAGACACCAATGCCGCAATGGCGGGAAAAATAGCCAGTAACGCATAAAATGCCACGCCTGCTGCCACTAAAGATAAATTATCACGGCTCATTTGTTTTACTATTCGCCTTATAATATCCCACCAGCCACGCAGAGGGATATGGTTAGGCTGCTTGGCTCTTTGGCCACGCTTAAAGTCACTCATAGTTAACTCCCTTTTCCTAATTAAGTAGCAAAATGTTTGCCAAAAAAATACTGCTTGGTATTAGGGTCTGTTGAACTTTCAAGGTTAAATTTGCAGCAGTCTGTTTGGTGTTTAGGCAAGGCAGAGCCTAAGTGGTGTGGTTACTCCCCATAAATAGGCGATAACGTAGCATTAATGCCAAACAGGCACTGCCCGAAGGGTTCTGCCTAGGGGCAATTAACTCTTTGTTGCTCGGCTTTTACTTAGCCCACTAGGTTACAAACCTCGCGCCGCGATTAAATTGCCCCTAGTTTGAACAAATATTAATACGCAAAGGTCAACAAACCCTAGACTTGCTGCTATTGTTTAACACTGACCCTAATTACTTCGACCTAACACGGATGACCTCTATGCTCAATGCTTTAATTGCAACACTCGCTAATAACACATCAATTCCAGCAATCGACACCGTTAAACCAAACTCTATTTCTTGGAGCTTTTTAAAAGATCAAAGCGTGCAATTACTACACACATTCATGCAATTACTGCCCACTTTATTATTAGGGATTGTTATTTTGGTGATTAGTTATTTAATTGCCACACCATTATCACGCTTGTTAATAAAGCCTGTTACTTACATGACCAAGAGTAAATTAGTACACCTAGTTGCTAGGCGAGGTATTAGCACCTTGATTATTTTACTCGGGTTTTATCTATTTTTACGCTTGGCAGGACTCACCGAATTCGCGGTCGCAATTATGAGTGGCACCGGATTAATTGGGCTTATTTTAGGCTTTGCCTTTCGGGATATTGCTGAGAACTTTATTGCCAGTTTACTTTTGAGTGTACAGCGTCCATTTAAAATAGATGATGTAATAGAAGTTGATGGCAGAATTGGTATTGTTAAAAAAGTAACTGCACGGGCAACCACTTTAGTTGACTACGATGGTAATCATATTCAAATACCCAATGCGACTGTGTATAAAAATACCATTAAAAACTTAACCGCTAATCCAAAAATGCGCGGTCATTTTTCAATCGGTATTGGCTACGATAATGATATTCGCGACGCACAAAGTCTGGCAATTAGTATAATATCGCAGCAAACCTCTGTGCTTAGCGATCCACCTCCCCAAGTATTGATTGATAACTTAGGCTCCGCCACTATTAACTTTACCGTTTACTTTTGGGTCAACGGCGAACAATACAGCACGGTAAAAGTAGCCTCACAGCTTATGCGAGAGTTAATCAATAGTTTTACGCAACATAATATAAGCATGCCTGACAATGCCAGAGAGCGTATATTGCTCAATAGCCAAGGTGAAGATATTTATCCCATAGCAAGCGAAGCTAAAACAGAGACAACAGAAGAAATTAACGAGCAATCACATATTCAAAAACATAAAACCACAGAGCATGAACACAGTATTGATGATGTAAGTAGTGATACGGATGATATTCGCGAGCAAGCCGATGAATCACGCGACCCAGAGCAAGGTAAAAATATTATATAGAGAGGTTCGAGGTTCGAGGTTCGAGGTTCGAGGTTCGAGGTTCGAGGTTCGAGGTTCGAGGTATTTAAAAACCTTAAGGTTAATATCGCAAGGTTTTTTTATACCTGTAGCAGCGGGTTCACCCCGCGTCGTTATTAGGTTTTAGGTATTAAACCCGTCGCCCGTCGCCCGTCGCCGTCACCCGTCGCCCGTCGCCCGTCACCCGTCACCCGTCGCCCGTCACACGTCACACGTCACCCATAAACTTAAACCAAACCTGCGAAGCATAAAGCCCCGCTTTAAAAAACCATTTTGAACCACAGAGTACACCGAGACCCTTCGCGCTACACAGATAAGATAAAGCAAATAAAGCATGTCTTTAATCATTTCCTCTGAGTACTCTGCACCCTCTGTGATAAATAGAATCACCAACAGACGCGACATAAAGTCGCTGCTACACCAGTCAATCTTAACCCGCTTCTCGTCTCTCGCAGCCCGTCGCCCGCAACCCGCAACCCGTCACCCGCCGCTCGCTGACGGCTGACGGCATATTCCAAACACAAAAAAGCCCGCAGCGTTAACTGCGAGCTTTTTTATTGAATGAGTGAGTCAGCCGGTAAGCCGGGTTCTGTCCTTTCCGAAGAAAGTGATAATCATTCGTCTAGGCCATAAATCGCTCTATGGCTCAAGCAACCTACCCGGTTCCAACGTGGGCCACGCCATAAGGAACCCTATTTGGTCTTGCTCCGAGTGGAGTTTACCTTGCAACCGACTATTACTAGCGGCCCGGTGCGCTCTTACCGCACCCTTTCACCCTTACCAATCCGAAGATTGGCGGTCTTCTCTCTGCTGCACTTGTCGTGGGCTCACGCCCCCCAGCCGTTAACTGGCACTCTGCCCTGTGGAGCCCGGACTTTCCTCCCCCTGCGCATTTTCGTTGCAGGCAGCGATTATCTTGGCTAACTCGGCGCGCAGTATACATGAGAGCACCACACTACGCAGTAAACATTTACTGTTTTTCTTCAATAATTGTTTTATAAAGCGCGTTTTTCTTCATACCAAAGTAATCGGCCACCACGCCACAGGCTTTTTTCATTGGCATTTCGTTTTCAAGTAGCGCTAACATTTTACGGGCTTCAGGCGGAATATCGTCAACTACCTTAGGTTTACCCGGCAGCATGAGCACTATTTCACCGCGCTGTTTAGTAGGATCGTCAGTTAAAAACTGCTTTAACTCAGCTACGGTGCCATTAAAGAAGGTTTCAAATGTTTTAGTGAGCTCTTTGGCAAATACCACTTGCTGCTCACTACCTAGCGCTGCTTCTAAATCGTCAAGGCTTGCCATAATACGGTGGGTACTTTCATACATAATGCTGGTGATGCTTGAGTTAACTGCATCTATAAAAAAGTCTTGGCGTGCTTTACTTTTAGCGGGCGTAAAGCCAATAAACTGAAAACGGTCGGTTGGCAGCCCTGAACAACATACCGCAGTAATTGCAGCGCATGCACCTGGTACAGGTGTTACAAGTGCGCCCTGCTCACGGCATAAATTAACAACCGCATAACCAGGGTCGCTTATAAGCGGCGTGCCGGCATCGGATACTAATGCAATATTTAACCCTTGATTAAGTTGATCGATAATTTGCTGCGCTTTTTGCTTTTCATTATGGTCATGTAACGCAAAGGTTTTAGCCTTAATACCAAAGTGGCTGAGTAGCTTGCCAGTATGGCGAGTGTCTTCAGCAGCGATTAAGTCAACCTGCGATAATGTCGCGATTGCACGCTGACTTAAGTCGTCATAATTGCCGATTGGGGTGGCAACAACGTAAAGAGTGCCAATTTTCTGTGAATTCTCCTCATTTAACATTGAGGTCTCCTGCGTCAGTCAGTAATATAAGCAAATCGCGTTAACGTATGGGAAATCATTGTGCGACTTAAACTAGTTAGTCTATTAATTATATTGTCAGGGTTATCGGCGTGTAGCACAACCGAAAAACCAACTAAAACCAGCGATAACTTAAATAGCAGTGCCAATACGCTGAAAAATGAATCACTGAACGCGCAATCGATTTATCAATTAGCGCAAAACCGTTTTGGTGCAGATAAAATTCAACTGCTTTATAGTGCCCGTGATAGCGCCATTACTGAAGAAAACTGGCCGCTACTCGAAACAATATGTAGCGAACTTGCACTTACTGCCAGTGTTGATCAAATTCAAAACCGTTTATATATTGCCTTTGCACAAAAAGAGCAGAATAAAAATCAGCAAGCACTTGAAGTATTAAACTCACTTGAGGGACAACTCAAGCAACCCGAACATTTTGCCTGGCACCAATTTTTAACTGCCAGCATTTTTGCTTCTCAAAACTTGCCAAAACGTGCTGCACCCTATTTTTTTGCGGCGTCAGAATCTGCAACTAAAAACACTATTTCAATTCCTCAGCTTAGTGATGCACTTTGGAAAAATTTAAAGCAACTCTCATCTTACGCATTAGAACGATTTAACCGTGGTTCTGTTATTCAACAAGGTTGGGTTAACTTAGCTTTGTATCATCAAGTTTACGCCAACAGCTCGGTTGATTTAGACCAAGCCATTAATAATTGGCGCCGCCGTTACCTTGGGCATCCTGGTAACAATGTACTGCCAAAACAAGAAACGTATGCTAATGAATTAGCGCCAATTAATATTGAGCGTTTGGTTGTTTTACTGCCTCAGTCAGGTGCTAATAAGCGCCTTGGGGATGCCTTAAAAGCCGGTATATTGGCAGCGCTTGATAAAAAAGAGATCAACGAAACACTGTTTATAGATGAAAATGCCGAAACCGAAGCGTTGAGCGCACAAATTTCTCAGTTACAGCCTGACTTTGTTATTGGCCCACTATTAAAAGCCAATATAGATAAGCTCGCTAATACCAATACATTACTCGATATACCCACCTTACATTTAAATACCTTTGATGGCGAAAGAACCTCGCTGCAACATTACTTTTTTGCGCTTAATCCTGAACATGAAGTACAGCAAACGCTAGAGCACTTTTTAGCACAGGGTTATCAAAAGCCGATGTTGTTAGCGCCAAATAATACCAATGGCCAGCGCTTAGTTGACTACTTTAATCTGCAGTGGCAACGCTATAGTGAAACAACCACGCAAGTTGGTTTTTATAACGATAACAAAGATATGCCCAATACCATTACTAGCTTGTTAGAAGTTGATAAGTCAAAAGAACGTATTAAATCGGTTAAAGCACTTTTTAATAAAGAAGTTGAAAGCGAAACACGCTCACGTGGCGATATTGATGCCATTTACATACTCGGCGACGCCATTGAAACCCGATTAATTAAGCCTTACCTTGATGTTAATGTGAGTACCTTTGCCGATAGAATTCCTATTTACGCCAGCTCTAAAAGCCACAGTAAGCAAATAGATACCACTGACAAAGGTGATTTAGACGGACTCTACTTTACTGAACTGCCTTGGATGTTAGACTCACAAATTAAGCAACATAATCTGCGTCAGCAATACAATGATTTATGGCCTGAACAAGCTGATATAAGCCAACGTTTATTTGCGATGGCTTATGATTCCGTCACCATGCTTAACGATATTAGACAATTGAGTGTTACACCCGATAAATACTTTTCAGGGTTGAGCGGTAAATTGTCGATTAATAGTGCCGGTGATATTGAACGTTCACTGCAATGGGCTCAGTACAGCAACCGCCGAATAAAACCGGTAGAGTTAAAAACACAACGCCCTGTACCGCTATTTATGCAATCAGCTAACGATGGCATAACCATAATTAACTAAGGGGTCGACATGTCGTGGTTTAAACAGCTGTGGCAAAATAGTCGTGAAAAAGGCCAGTATTATGAGCGCCAAGCGCAAAAGTATTTAGAAGCACAAGGCTTAAAAGCCATTGAGCGTAATTATTACTGCCCCTATGGCGAACTTGATGTCATTATGAAAGACGGTCACACCTTAGTGTTTGTTGAGGTTAAGTTTCGTAAAAATAATATAAAAGGCGGCGCTAATTATGCTTTAAGCCCGCAAAAGCAAGCAAAATTAAGACGAACTATTTATCATTACCTCGCGGCTAAAAATTTAAAAAATCAGCCATTACGTATTGATTATGTTGCTATAACAGGCGAGCCATCACTACACATAAACTGGCTAAAAAACGTATTTTAATACCGAGCACATACAAATGAGTGAGCAATTATTACAACAGCTAAATTGCAAAATGCGTAGTTAAAAATTAACAAGCTGCTTCTAAAAATAATCATCCTTAATAAAGCGGGTGTGAGCTCACACAGAATTAGATATTAATTGTTGGTAATCCATGCAAGACACAATAAAAGAAATTTTTAAAGAAAGTATTCAAGTTCAAATTGCAGCAGGTGAAGTACTTCCTAGCGCATTGGAGTCAGCGGCATTCACCATTGCACAAAGCCTGATCAATGGTAATAAATTGATATGCTGCGGTACTGCAAATTGCCACATGTTGGCGCAACACATGGCAGGCGTACTGGTAAATTTTTACGAAACAGAACGCCCTTGCTTACCTGCAATCGCTCTCTCGCAAGAAAATATTAACCTAGGTCAAGGCAATCAAATAGATGACCACGATACCTTTGCGCGCCAAGTACGTGCCTTTGCTCAGCAAGGTGACTTATTATTGGTACTTGCCATTAATGGTAATGAAAAACACATAATTTCTGCTGTAGAAGCGGCACTTACCAAAGATATGAAGGTCATAGTAATGGTAGGTGATGATGGCGGTGAACTCGTTGGCTTGCTTGGCCATAACGATGTAGAAATACGTACACCGTCTAAACGCCCTAGTCGCATTATTGAATCGCATTTAGTGAACCTTCACTGTTTAAGTGAATTGGTAGATTTAACCCTTTTCCCGCAGGACGAAAATTATGTTTAAACGCTCCCTGATTATTTTAGGCACCGTTGTGTTATTACAAGGTTGTGCTGCTGCTGTAGTGGCCGGTACAGCCAGTGCTGTTACTGCCGCAAACGATAGACGAACCATTGGCTCGCAAATAGACGACAACAACATTGAAATAAAAGCCAGCATTGCTATTAGCGAAGATGAACGCCTTAATAAGTTTGCTCATATCAGCGTTATAAGCGTAAATGGCGTGGTTTTAATGGTAGGGCAAGTTCCTAACCAAGAAATGAAAAACCAAGCGTTTAAAACCATTGAGAACCTATCTGGCATTCGTAAAATTCATAACCAACTACGCATTGGCTCTAATATTGGTATTACCACGCAAACACACGACTCATGGTTAACCTCAAAAGTAAAAGCGCAGCTTTTAGCGGCTGAAAACATCAGCAGTAATAATATAAAAGTAGTGACTGAAAATGCCGAAGTATACTTAATGGGGCTAGTATCTGACGCTGAAGCAAACCAAGCTGTTAATGTAGCTCGCAACATCTCTGGCGTAGAGCGGGTAGTTAAAGTGTTTGAGTATTTGTAAAAGTCTCAGGTTCGAGGTTCGAGGTTCGAGGTTCGAGGTATTTAAAAACCTTGCGGTTAACATCGCAAGGTTTTTTTATACCTGTAGCAGCGGGTTCACCCCGCGTCAGTATTTGGCTCAAGGTGTTAGGCCCTTTGCCCGTTGCCCGTTACCCGTTACCTGTTACCCGCTGCCGTGACCCCAAACACCGTGCTTGGCTTAATCTCTACCTAAAACCTAGCACCTCGAACCTAGAACCTTTGTCTTTAACCAGACGCGGGATAAACCCGCTGCTACACCAGCCAATCTTAACCCGCTTCTCGCAGCCCGTCTCTCGCTGCCGTGAACCCAAACACAGTGCTTGGCTTAATCTCTACCTAATACCTAGCACCTCGAACCTAGAACCTTTGTCTTTACCAGACGCGGGGTAAACCCGCTGCTACATCAATCAACCTTACCCCGCTTCTCGCAGCCCGTCGCCCGCTGCCGTGAACCCAAACACCGTGCTTGGCTTAATCTCTACCTAATACCTAATACATAGAACCTTTATCTTTAACCAGACGCGGGATAAACCCGCTGCTACACCAGTCAATCTTAACCCGCTTCTCGCAGCCCGTCGCCCGCTGCCGTGAACCTAAACACCGTGCTTGGCTTAATCTTTACCTAATACCTAATACCTAGCACCTAGAACCTTTGTCTTTAACCAGACGCGGGATAAACCCGCTGCTACACCAGCCAATCTTAACCCGCTTCTCGCAGCCCGTCGCCCGTCGCCCGTGAACTTTCACCTTTAACCTTTAACCTTTAGCCTTTAGCCTTTAGCCTAATATTTTCATACAGACATAAAAAAACCGCTTCTTAAGCGGTTTTTTTCTAACATTTACGGGCTATTTTATAACGCGTAAATGCGAGCCTTTTTTCTTTTCAGGCTTGGGAGCTGGCGTTTCATCAACTTGTTCAGGTGATGAATCGACACTTTCAAGCTCTGGAGCAAAATCGTCTTCGTCCTCTAAAAACTCATCTGCAGTAAAGACTGTGCCTTCGCCATTTTCACGTGCATATATTGCAAGTACAGCCCCTAAAGGCACGTACACTTGCATTGGCTGGCCGCCAAAGCGCGCGCTAAAGCTAAGCTGAGTATTATCTAACGAAAACTGCGTAACCGCCGAAGGGCTTATGTTCAATACAATTTGGCCATCTTGAACAAACTGTGTTGGCACTTGCACTGCAGGAAAGTCAGCATTAACCACTAAGTGTGGCGTGCATTCGTTATCAACAATCCAATCAAAAAAAGCGCGTAGTAAATAAGGACGATTAGAAGTCATTATAAACGGATCTCACGCTCTGCTTCAGTTAAAGAAGCTTGGAACGATTCACGTTCAAATAAACGGATCATATACTCTTTAAGTTCTTTAGAGCCTGCACCATTAAGCTCAATACCAAACTCTGGTAAACGCCATAACAGTGGAGCTAAGTAGCAATCAACTAAGCTAAACTCTTCACTCATAAAGTAAGGCGCTTCACTAAAGATGGGTGCTATTGCAAGTAATGCTTCGGTAAGCTCTTTACGCGCTTGCGCGGCATCAGAAGTGTTGTTAATGATTTTTTCAGCTAGGCTGTACCAATCAGTATCAATACGGTGCATCATTAATCGACTACGACCACGCATGACCGGATATACAGGCATTAGTGGAGGATGAGGAAAACGTTCATCAAGGTATTCCATGATGATGTTTGCCTGATATAAACCAAGCTCACGGTCAATCAGTGTTGGCACTGTGCCATAAGGGTTAATTTCGTGAAGTGCTTCTGGCAGGTTATCCTTTTCAGCCATATGAATATCTACACTTACACCTTTTTCAGCAAGTACAATGCGTACTTGATGGCTATACATACAGTTAGCACCAGAAAAAAGGGTCATTACAGGGCGCTTATTGGCAGCTACGGCCATGCCTACCTCCATTAAATAACTAAAACAGCAATAGGGGCTTAAGCCCCTATTGCAAAATTACCTTTAAATATGTTCAAACTTAATGAACATCTCTCCAGTATTCTTTCTTAAGCATAAATGCCAAGATAAATAGAATCACTAAGAATCCAAGTACCTTAATACCTAGCGCTTCCGACTCGAGACGTGTAGGTTCACCTACATACTCTAGGAAATTCGTTAAATCACGAACTGCTTGGTCATATTCATCTACACTTAATTCGCCCGTACCATCTGTTTTTGTACCAGTAATATGAGTGGTTGTTACACCATCTACTGTTACTTCTTCAGTAATTGCAGTAGGAACACCTTGCAACTCTTGAAGAACATGTGGCATACCCACCGATGGGAATAACGTATTATTTACGCCAAACGGACGAGATTCATCTTTGTAAAACGATTTTAAATAGGTGTAAATCCAATCACTGCCACGCACACGCGCAACATTTGTTAGATCCGGCGGAGCCGCACCAAACCATTTTGCAGCATCTTCTTTAGCCATAGCATTATTGATATGACTACCTACTTTTGAACCATCAAAAATAAGTTGCTCTTGACCAATCTCTGTTGGAATACCAATATCGCGGAAAGTACGTTCATAACGTTGATACTGCATTTGGTGACAACCAAGACAGTAGTTCATGAACAACTTTGCGCCACGTTGCAAAGAAGGTTGATCAGATATATCGTTACCCGCTTCCATTAGAGGAACTGACGGGCCTGCAGCCATTGCAGGTAACACGTTTACTGATAAAGCAAATAAACCTATTAGTAGCTTTTTCATCATTTCGTTAACCTCTCAGGCAATGGCTTAGTTTTTTCATTCTTACTGTAAACGAATAACAGTACGAAGAACATAAAGTAAGTCACAGTACAGATTTGCGAAACAAGCGTTTTAAAATCAGTTTGTGGTGTAGCACCAACCCAACCTAAAAGAACGAAAGTAACAACAAAACCTGCAATGTTCCATTTGTGGAAACCACAACGGTAACGAACTGAACGAACCGAACCACGGTCAATCCAAGGTAATAATGCTAACACAACAATTGATGCACCCATTGCAGCAACACCCATTAGTTTGTCAGGGATTGCACGTAAGATTGCATAGAATGGCGTAAAGTACCAAACAGGGAAAATATGCTCTGGTGTTTTAAGTGGGTTAGCTGCTTCAAAGTTTGGCGCTTCTAAGAAGAAACCACCCATAGCAGGCATAAAGAACACAACCCAACAGAACAAGATTAAGAAACCAACCACGCCCACAATATCTTTTACTGTGTAATAAGGGTGGAACGGAATCGCATCAATAATGTCTTTTTTATCAGTGTAGTATTCATGGAACTTAAATTTAGGCTTATCTTTTTCAGCCACAGTTCCTTTTTTACGTTTGTTATCAATACCGTCTGGGTTGTTTGAACCCACTTCGTGTAGTGCAACAATGTGTAAAAATACTAAGATAACAATAACTAATGGCAATGCAATTACATGTAATGCAAAGAAGCGGTTAAGCGTTGCACCTGAAATTACATAGTCACCACGGATCCACAGTGTTAAGTCATCACCAATAACCGGGATAGCCCCGAATAATGAAATGATTACCTGTGCACCCCAGAACGACATTTGGCCCCATGGTAATAAGTAACCCATGAATGCTTCAGCCATTAGGGCTAAGAAAATGAACATACCGAACAACCACAATAACTCACGTGGTTTTTGGTAAGAACCGTAGATCATGCCACGGAACATATGCATGTAAACAACGATGAAAAACGCAGATGCACCCGTTGAATGCAAATAACGTAGTAACCAACCGTACTCTACATCACGCATGATGTATTCTACTGATGCAAATGCACCTTCAGCAGATGGTACATAGTTCATCGTTAACCAAATACCTGTAAGTATTTGATTTACTAGTACTAACATAGCTAGAGAGCCGAAGAAGTACCAGAAGTTAAAGTTTTTTGGTGCTGGATACTGTGCAATGTGCATGTTCCAAACACGTGTCATTGGGATACGGTCGTCTATCCACTCAACAATTTTACCAAACATTAGGCCACCCCTTGTTCTTCGCCCACTAAAATAGTGGTCTCATCAAGAAAAGTATATGGTGGAATTTCTAAATTTAATGGTGCAGGTACCGATTGGAATACACGGCCAGCCATATCAAACTTAGAACCGTGACATGGACAGTAAAAACCGTCATCAGTCCCTTCCACTTTCTCACCAAAGCCACCTTGTAAAAAGCTAGGTGAACAACCTAAATGCGTACAAATACCTACAGCGACAAAAATCTCTGGGCGTAATGAACGGAAATCATTGGTTGATGATTCTAATTGTTGTGGCTCTTGCGATTGCGGATCACGAAGTTGACCTTCATGTTCTTTCATCTGCTCAAGCATTTTTGGGGTCCGTGATACAACCCATACAGGTTTACCACGCCACTCGACACGTATTAATTGTCCTGGCTCAAGTTTGCTGATATCTACTTCTACAGGCGCACCCGCAGATTTAGCTCGCTCACTTGGATTCCAAGACGCAATAAAAGGAACAGCAGCCCCAGCCGCACCAACACCACCAACAACAGAGGTAGCTATGGTTAAAAAGCGACGTCGGCCATTGTCTACAGGCGCATTGCTCATCCACTTATCTCCACTATGATTCTCAACACTTGCTATATTGAGAACATCAGTTACAGCAGGTTAATTTTTCGAATTTTAAAAGAGAAACGATCATAATTAAAACCCTTGTTTAAAACAAGGTTATTCACAGCCTCCTGCTCGAATAATCCTGACTTGCTCAAATAGTTGATTAAGTTAGCTCGAGTATGAAACCAAATGACTATAGTATCGCTTCCGTAAAAACAATTTGTAAACAAGTACAATCTCACCAACTAAGTACAGTAACAACTGAATTTGGCGACATTAAACTCATTCACTTTATTTGCCCGCCAATTGTAGCAAAAAAATTCACCAATTAACTGATGGATTTAAACTAATTGCGATAATTATTTAACTTTTTTTGCGTTAGTCGGTCATTTTTAAGCTTTCGTTCAATAAATACGCACGCTTGGCCAATTTTGATCAAGCTAATATCGACATTAGTCGTAAAGGGAAAAGGTTCGGGGTTCGGGGTTCGGGGTTCGGGGTTCGGGGTTCGGGGTTCGGGGTTCGGGGTTCGGGGTTATCATGCATTTTTAATCATAGAAATCAATTTACCAAGCATTTTCCCAATACTCTCACACTCATTTAAAGCGTATTCTGTTTGTTCATAATTAATGTGACCTAACTCAAAAGCAATCATTAGCTGAGTTTTTAATTCACCGACAGACCCTTTAGCCACAGAAAGAAAATAAGCTCTTTCTTTATCAGAGTAACGCTCATAACCCTCTGCAATATTGCTAGGCACTGAAACTGCGCTTCGACACATTTGATCTTTTAAGCCGAAATCCCTCAAAGCAGCAAAGGTTTGGTATACAAACAAACTTAATGAGAAAGACTTTTTCCATACATCTAAACTTTCATACCTCACAACCACTCCTTAGTCTTAATCCCGCATTCATCATAAATTATAGTAAACATATAATTTAACGCACGGAACTTAATCTCTTTCGCAGCTCGGTTCTCGTAGCCCGTTACTCGAAACTCATTATCTAAAAACAAAAAACCCAGCATAAGCTGGGTTTTTGAATTCTTGATAACGTAAAAATTAACGTTTTGAGAACTGTGGAC
>NZ_JALNTH010000110.1:0-669 GCF_023161935.1 Pseudoalteromonas sp. 2CM28B | reverse complement strand
GGGCAAACTAAACATTATCAATAAAACGCCTTATCAAATTGATCAAACAAGTACCTTTCTTGAAGCGATACTTCGTCCGCCCATTTCTTAATTAGATTAATTTTTAATGACCTATTTATCCTTTAATAATGGATAAAGGTTTCGTGTTTATTAATTTTAAAATTAAGAATTTTTATGTATATATATTTAAAAAATGCAGGTTTAGTCCTGTCTTTATGTATGGCTGTGAGTTTTTCAGTTGCCACTTATGCCAAACAGAAAAGTATTTCATGGCTAGATAGTCAAATAAATAAAGATCCCGAAGTTGTTGCGGCTAAAGAGTTACTTAATGCAAGTAATCATAGAGCCAAGAGCTTAACTAAAGCCGTATATAACCCAGAGCTTGAAGCAAGCTATGAAAAAGAGGGTGATTTTGATAATTATTCTATTGGTATCAGTCAAACGATTGATTTTTGGGATAAGCAATCAGCAAATAAAAGCATTGGTGAAATTGGTGTTTATGCAAACCAGCAACAATTGTTATCTCTACTCGATTCTAAAAAGGCTAACGCTTTAACTGCAATAGTTAATTGGCAAGCAGCAAAAAAGGTGGCTCAGTTACTTTCAGTAAGAGAAAATCAATTACAAACGCTCGTTGGAATTATTGAAGATAAGCGAAAAGCAGGACTT
>NZ_JALNTH010000013.1:0-161044 GCF_023161935.1 Pseudoalteromonas sp. 2CM28B | reverse complement strand
ACTATGATAATTTAAACGAGTCAGGTAAAGTGGCCTGACTTAAACAAACTGGTCTCCGATGAACTCGGGGCGATTCAAGTAGGTTTTTTCGCACTTGTTGAGTGTTACAAATAGTAGCTCGAGGTTTTGATTTTTAAATTCTAAAACACCTTCGCGGGCGGTGGATTTTTTATCAAACGAGTGCGCCCCAAATGCTGCGAGTATTTGTTGACGTGTGTAGCGGCTGTGTAATTTGATTGCGTGATTAGGTAGGCACGTTAAATCACTTTCCTGCTGGTGAATGCGGTTTATTAACAGCGTAATCACTTGTGCAAGTTCCTGCTGTAACTCGTTGTGTTTAAGTGCCTGTAAGCTTTGTTCAAGCGTTTTAAAACCTAAACTTGTGCCTGTGTTATCCCAAAAATTGTAATGCGCCATAAGCGCGTACTGTTGGTTTTGTGCTGTTGGCGTAAAGCTAAAGTCGTTATTACATAAATCACGTAAAAAGCATAAGTAGCTGAGCGAGTCGCAGCCGAGTAATTGGGTGTTAATAGCGCGGTAATACGCGGTGTAAATATCGGCTTGCTCGGCAGGGATTTCATCGCCTTTTAACCAGTGCCAGCCACCGAGTTTTTTATCTTTTGGTTTGTATATATCTTCAAGCGTGACTTGTGGGTTTATGCGTAAAAAATTACTGAGCGTAAGCGCATCATTGGTGTGTTGCGAATAGCTATTTATAAGTTGTTGTAAACGGCGTTTAGTGTTTATGGCTTGCTGAATATTTTTTAGTATTGTTTGTTGTGTGCGCTTTTGTAGCTCTATGCGGCAACCCAGTGGTAAATGTGGGAAGTTGTTTTCAACCTCGGTTTTTATTGGTTGGTTGCTTTTACCAATGAGTGCGCGAAACTTACTGGCAAAGTCGTATTCTGGGCGAGCATTGCCTACAAAGTCTAGCACGGTGCAGCACTGTTTTTGGCTGTTGTCGGGCAGGCGTAAACCACGGCCGAGTTGCTGTAAAAACAGCGTTAGGCTTTCAGTCGGGCGTAAAAATAGTAAGGTATCGACCTCTGGAATATCGACACCTTCATTAAAAATATCAACCACGCAAAGTATTTGTATTTCGCCTTGGCGTAGTGCTTGCTGTTTAGCCGCGCGCTCATTGGTGTTTTTGCTGGTGAGTACATCGGCGTTTATGCCTGCTAAGTTAAACTTTTTAGCCATAAATTCTGCGTGTTTTTGGCCTACACAAAATGCCAACGCTTTAATGTTATGAACATTTGTCACTATATCAGCAAGGCTGGATATAATTTTGTTAGCGCGGCTGTTCTCGCCTGTATAAAGGTTACTTAGCTCGGTTATATCGTAACGGCCGCGGCGCCATGTTATTTGGCTTAGGTCGGTATCGTCATCTAATCCAAAGTATTGAAATGGACATAAATGGCGTTGATTTATTGCCTCTGGCAAGCGGATTTCGGCGGCTATTACACCGCAAAAGTCATCGAGTATATTTGCGTCATCTTGTCGCTCTGGTGTAGCGGTTAAGCCAAGTAATATTGTGGGCGCAAAGTGATTTAATATAGCGCGATAACTCGCTGCGCTTACGTGGTGTACTTCGTCTATCACTATGTAGTCGTAGTAATCGTGAGTTAAATTGAGCGATTCAATTTGGCTGTTCAGCGTTTGGATTGATGCAAATAATTGGTTGTAGCGCTGTGGTTTGTAGTTACCTACCCACAGCTCACCAAAGTCGTTATTTTTAAGCACGCCGCGGTAAGCGCTTTGCGCTTGTTTAAGTATTTCTTCGCGGTGGGCTACAAACAAAAAGTGTGCGTTTGGGTTTTTATCGTAAACGGTTTTAAAGTCGAACGCCGATATTATGGTTTTCCCCGTGCCTGTTGCGGCGACCACTAAGTTTTTAAAACGATTATGCACGCTACGTTCAGCGCTTAGTTTTTCTAAAATAGCTAGCTGGTGTGTTTTTGGTGTTATATCAAAATAAAACTGGCTGCTTGATTGCCCAACACCGCGTTGCTCATTAAGAGAGTTTATTAGCTTTTCTTTACATTCAGCTTTGCCTGTAAATAGCTCGAAATCTGGCGATTGCCAGTAGGTTTCAAACGTGCTTTTGGTTTTGGCTATTATGTGTGGGATTTCTTGCGCTGTAATTTTTAAGTTCCACTCTAGGCCGCTGGTAAGAGCCGAATGCGATAAGTTAGACGAACCAATATAACCGGTATGAAAACCTGTATTACGCATAAACAAATATGACTTCGCGTGTAAACGCTCTTGCTGATTGTTGTAGCTAAGCTTTACCTCGGTATTTGGTAGGTTTGCTAAAAATTCAACCGCCCTTGCATCCGTTGCACCCATGTACGAAGTAGTAATTACTTTGAGTTTATTGCCGCTTTTAGTAAACGCTTCAAGCTCATTTTTAAAAATGCGCAGCCCCGTCCATTTTATAAATGAAACAAGCCAGTAAATAGTGTCGGACGATTTGATCTCGCGCTTTAGCTCGGTTTCGAGCGATATACCTGCATTTGCACCGCTAAATAATTCGCTTTGGGTAAGACCTGTTAGCGGAAAAATATCGCTTGAATAATCTTTAAGATTTGCAGCAATGGGGTTTTGGGTATTAAACAACGCGGTGAGTATTCTGCCTTGGCTGTCGATAAGGTTTTCGTTAATTAGCTCGTCATCACGAATATGATCTTTAAGCCAAAGAACAAGGCTATTAGCTAGGCTAATTTGCTCTTGCAAACGCTCGCCCGAGTTGGGAATAGAATTTATGGCATGTTCAACAAGCTTGCCCAAAAAGCGCGAAAGCCATGTTGCGGCCTCTGCCGATTCTAGTTGACGTTCGCCCACATAAAATTGGTCACGATTTAAATTTTGCTCAATTACTTGCGTAATTAACTGCTCGTAAATACCAATTTGCTGCATTAAAACCACTCCCTGTTTGCGTGCAGTTAGTTTACTTAAAAGTGCATTGTAAACAAGCATTAACTCATTATTGAATTGAAGGCTGATGCTTAGGCCACTCCCCCGTGATCACACCCGAAATTGAATTAGTGATGAGTAATAGCAGCGCATGGATGCGCGTTAAGTGATGCTTATACACGGACGTGTTTCATCGCGTTTACGTTCATATCATTAATTTAAATTGAGGAGATAGTGTGATCCTCGGGGCGCCGAGAGATTCCAAAGAGAAGTCGGCGGTTACTTCTCTTTGGTTGCCATCGCCAACGCGATATTTATGAACTGTTTGTATTATTTCAAAAGCTCTGCTTTTAGCGCGAGCAAGCTTCGCGCTTACGCCGAGTTTTAACAGAACACTTTGATATAACCTGTAGACGCGCAACTTGTTGGCGTTTTAAAAGCAGGGCTTTTACGGTGTTAATTTATTAAGTAATGAGAAGCTACGCTTCTAACGTGAGCAAGCTCTACGTCTACAGGTGTTTAGGTGAAATTTGTTGAATAGATTGTACGGAGTTTGAATAATGCGACATGTACCTGTTTTTAAGGTATAACGTAAACATTGTGATTATAGGAACCCATCATGGATGATTTATTAAACCAAGGTTTAAGCCTTTTAGTTATTGTAGGTAGTGTTTATTCCTTATTAGGCGTTTTGTTTCTCAAAATATGGCTTCATCAAAAAATGCAAAACTACCTGTAGATCGTAAAAAGCTTAAACGTGTTGCTGCACAAACTCTTCAAGAGCAAGTGAATGACAAGATTGTTGATGTTATTGGCCTAATATTTTTGGCTGCACTCATCGTTATAATGCCTTTTGCAATTAAAGGGATTGCTGAAATGCTTGCTAGCGGCAAGTTTAATTACTTTTTAATTATTATGATCTTGCTAGGTTTAGCTTATGTAGCAAGAAAGCTTTGGGCTAAATCAAATCACTTAATAAAGTTAAAGCTTGGGCGTGATGCCGAACTTGCTGTTGCCTCTGAACTTATAGAGTTACAGTCTCACGGATACCAAGTATTTCATGATATACAAGCTGATGGTTTTAACATTGATCATTTAGTAGTAGGGCCAAATGGTATTTTTGCTATTGAAACCAAGGGCAGGCACAAGCGAATAAAGGACGATACAAATTACAAAGTTAAATTTGAGAATAATCATTTAGCATTTCCCTCTTGGTTTGAAAGTAAGCCGCTAGAACAAGCCCAAAAGCAGGCTAATTGGGTGAACAAATGGCTACAAGAGGCAACGGGTTTTAACACTCAAGTTTTCCCTGTTTTGTGCTTTCCTGGTTGGTTTGTCGAATTAAAACAGCGCCCACTCTTTCCAATTGTTTCGCATAAACAAATAGTGAAAACGATTCTTTCGATGCGACAAGTAAATTTAAACCAAGAGCAGCAACGTGCGATTTGTTATCAAGTAGTTCAGCGTTCACTGCATGAAAGTAAAGCAATTTAAAAGCCTAGCTTTTTTAGCGTCAGCAAGCTTAACGCCTACGGTAGGAATAGGTTAAAGGCGCTAGGGGTTAGTCTGAATTTATAGCCCGTAGCTCGCGGCTCGTTACCCATAGCTTACTGTCTTCTCATTTACCCTCATTCACTTCTCTTTGTGCATATATGGTTTTAAGTGATTTATTCACAAAGAGGTTATGAAGCGCTGCGCTGAAGAGGTAACGCAAAAGGGACTAGGCGCTTTAAGTTCGCTCCTCGAAGCTCATTACGTCTCTATTTAAATAATATTGCAATTATATTAAATACCGCTAAACTAATCATTAGTTTATTAATGACCGATTAGGTAGTCATTTATGAGATCTGAACAAGCATTAAAGTTGGCGCGCCGCTTGGGTGATTTAATTCGTCAGCATCGTACTTTACTTTATACCCAGAGCACGTTCGCTAAGATGATTGGTGTATCTCGCTCCACGGTACAAAAGCTTGAACAAGGAGAGGTAGTAAAAAGCGATATATTGTTTGAAGCCCTTGTTGTTCTTCAATTGCAAGGCTCATTGCTGGATGAAATTAACGAGCTAGCCGCAGATGTGGGCGGTTATAATGCAAGACAGCGTAAAAGCAATAAAACTCAGGTGATTAACGATGACTTCTGAAGCTTATGTATTTATTGACGGTTTAGAAGAGAGCCCCATAATTTGTGGTTTTTTTAAGTTAAATCCACAAACTGGCCGAGGTGAGTTTAATTATGGTAAAAGTTACCTTGCGCGCTCTGATGCGTTTGCGCCCCTTGGTTGCCAACGCCATCGCCAACGCGACATAGGGAACTAAAAATACAGAGCGCGAGCAAGCTTCGCGCCTACATCGAGTGCTAACAGCAAAGCTTGGTGTAACCTTGTAGACGCACATTGCTTTCGTTTAAAAGCAGGGCTTTTACGGTGTTAATTTTTTAAGTAATGAGAAGCTGCGCTTCTAACGTGAGCAAGCTCAACGTCTTGTATCTACAAGCGCGATATAAAATCGCGCCTACGCACCACATCCACGTCAGCGTAAAATTTAACTTTGTAGGCGCGCATTGGTTCTGTTCAAAAGTGATTATGTCACCACCGAGAAGAGCAGGAGAAGTGACTTACTTATTCCTGTGTTTTCTCCGTGTAGGCGCGTAGCGCCTCTGTGCCCTTTGTGGTGCAATTAACTAGTAGCAGCGGCTTTATATGCCGCGAAAAACTTCATACCAAACGCGAGGTACGCTCCTGTCATTTTGTGCGAGCAAGTTTCGCGCCTACATGTTGGTGCCTTTCTTTATGTAATCTTTGCATCTTTTAGCAAATTAAAGCTGCTGTGTGCGGTTTTAATTATGCGGTTATTTACTTTGGGTAATTTTATTTAAGTTTTAGTAACAATAAACGCAAACTTTTTGCTTGGGGTGTGGTCATAAAAAGAGCTGCTTTTTACAGCTTGTTACAAATAAATAACGCACTGCCTGGTTGCAAAATGAGCGTGTAGCTATTGCTAGCATTATAATGTGGCGCGCTGAGCTTACCAGTGGTTCATTAAATATTAACATTGATAAAATTGTTCTTTTAATTTGCACTGTCTAGTATTAAAGATTGACAGTACACACCCAAACAAAACATAATATTAACATTGGCTACACTTAAAAAGCATTTCACTTAATTGTATTGCGTAAATTGGTTGAAGGAGGGAAGTATTATGAACAAATTACTCATTGCATGCGCTATCACTGCTGCAACTTTGTACGTGTTTAAAAACGATTTGACCGCCTTGGCTCAAAATAATCTACCCAACTCAATAACTAACACCACGGCTGTGCAGCCTGCTCAACCTCTGGTGGTAGATATACAAGCAATGCAAAGTAGCCACGATGTAACTAATAAAGAAGGCACTGCACTTACCGAGCAAATAGTGATTACTCCCCAAGAGGTAGGTGAATATTCTGAACTAGAAGGCGCTGCTCAAATTCAAAGTACGCTTGATTTAGCACAGTCAGAGCAAGCGTTTTTAGATAAAGTGCAAAGCAGCTTTGCTGAAAAGTCGCTATTTTTATACAGCTTTGAGTGTAAGCAAAACGATTGTAATGCAGGCATTGTGGCAACCGACGGCCAACCTAAACACGAAGACATAGCCGGCGTGTTAGCGCATTTATCGGCGTCTGAAGAGTTTGCTAATCACTCTGTGCAATTAGCCGGTGTAGCGGTTAATAACGATGGTATTTTACAATACGATTTAAATATTAAAAACATGCCCCCCGAATAATACTAAGCGTAATAATAGTTAATTATTTTGAGCCGCCAAACTTGGTGCTAGCTGTGTTACAAATACAAAGATGCTAAAAGTACAGCAATGTACAACTAGTTAGTTTTAACAACTAAACAAGGCATTTTTTGTAGCAATAAAACGTTTTCCCACTCTTAAATCCATACTTAAAATAGCTCGCTTAAGTAAGCGCATTAATACAACTCTATATTTTTAAACGACAAAGCGGCCTTGTGGCCGCTTTTTTGTGCTGGTAATTGAGTAATGGCAGTTTTATCTTTAAATAGCGTACTTGCTGCGTTAAAAATTATTTGTATAGAGCAATAATATCAAGCTTATTTGCTCGGCTATTCTTTTGTTTGCATGTTTTTAGCGCGCTCTTCTGCCTCTATTAAGGCTTGTGATTTAGGCGCTTTCTTTTTTTCCTCAATCACGGGCTTTTTATCTGAATTTGGGTCCCAGCTTTCATCTAGCGAAAGGTTTGCAAATGGGTTGCTAGAATTACTTTGCTTGGGCGTACTATCAGGCTCTGGTTGCGCTGGCTTTTCTTGAGCTGGCTGTGGTTCTTGAGCTGTTGATATTGGCGCATCTAACGTGAGTTCGTTATTTGGTTTTGCTGAAACTGTAGATTGTGCAGGCTCTTTACTTGGTTTTAAAGGGGCATCTGGATTGTAGGTACGAATTTCGGGCTCTTTAAAGTCGTGTTCGCTATTTAACGTGGTTTGATCAAGCTCACTGTTTTTATCGGCTGTATGCAGCTGTGCGCTGGTATTAGGCTCATTGATAGGGTTACTAGGCGCAGCCGGTTCGTTTACAAGAGTAGACTCTTGTGGTTTTACTTCTTCAATGGGCTCTGCTTTTGGCTGTTCTACTGCGGCGGCTTTGTGCTTACGCGTGCGCTTAACCGAAGGAGCATCTGGGTTAAACTCTCTTACTTCGGGCTCTGCAAAGCCTTTTGCATTTTGAATACGCGCTAATGTATTTTTTGCGGCAGCTTCAAACTCTGCGGTGTTTGGCTCTGGCGCTACTTTTTTAGGTTCAGGTGCTGGTGCATCTTCTTCTGGTTTAGCTTGTTCTGGCTCAGCCTCTGTGGCTTGCGTATCGGCAGGCAGTGGCTCGTTAATTGCCTCGTTTTTTGGTGCATTAGAGCTTGCAGGCTCTGGCACGCTCGGGGCCGAAACCGTCGGCACAACTGGTTTTGAAAGCTCATCACTTGGGGCTGGAGCCGTTTTGGGTGGTGCTGCTTGCTCTGCGCTTTTGTTGTTATTTTTTGGGGCTGTAGCCGGTGGAGCAACCGGCGGCTCGGGCTTATTTTGTTTAGCGCGGCGTAAACGTATAACCACCATGGCGCCAATTAATACCACAATAAGCAGTAGCAAACTTGGTAACAATAATGAACTTGGTGGCTCAGCAACTGGCGCAGGTATAAGTACAGGTGCGGGTTTGGGCGTTGTATTAACCGTTGCCTGCTCTTTTTTAGGCTCTATTATAGGCGCTGCTTTTGGGGCGGTTTCAGTGGCCACCGGCTGCGCTTGGCTAGTTGTAGGTGTTAACTCGCTGTTATTAGGCGCAAGTTCGGCCTTAGGCGTGCTTGGCGCATCCTTTACTGTATTAATTGGCGCAGTCTCTGGCTCGTTATTTTCTGGGTTTTGCTGGTTTATTTGGTTTGTAGGCTGAGTGCTTGTAGTGGCTTTGCTTGCGCTTTGTTTTATAGCTTTTTCGGCCGCAGTTATTTGCTCAAGCAGTTGTTGTTCTTGCTCGGGGGTAAGGGCAAGTGGTTGTGGCTCTTGTTCAACTACTGGCGGCTCTACAGGTTTTGGTTTTGTTTGTACTTGCTTGGGTTTATTACAGTTTCTTTTAAAATCGCGTGCGGCGCTGCGGTATTTGGCACTGGCTTTATTATTACTGTACTGCTGCATTTCTTGCTTTATTAAAATACACATGGCTTCGTTATAGGCAGCACTTTGGCTACTGTAAAATAAAGCAAAGCAAAAAATAAGTTGAGAGAGTCTAATAATCATAAAACACGGCGCTTAAGTATCAATAGTCTGATTTTAAGCGCAAAATTAAAATATATCTAGGCACTAAGGGCGTGTTGACCTTTGTGGATTGAAAATTTGTTCAATCTAAGGGCGATTAAATCGCGGCGTGAGGTTTGTAACCTAGTGAAATAAGTAAAAACCACCCAACAGCACGCCCTCGTTAATCAATCACCATTAGGCTGCGGTACTCGTCGTAGGCAAATTGGTCGGTCATGCCACTTATGTAATCTTGAATTAGCCTACAGCGATAGTAAAACTCGTAAGCGGCAAAGTGATCGGGCTCTTCTTGCATGGCATCTATGGCGTGCTGATAACTATTTAAGTGCTTTTTAGAGAGCTTTTTAACCAAACGCGATTCGATTAATAATCGTGAGTCGCCATTTAATGCGCGTTTAAAATCGTCGCTGTTAAGTTGTAGCAGTGGTTTATAACAATCGAGCAGGCCGTTAATTATGCGATAGCCTTGTAGTTCGAGTTTTTCTACTTCTTTATGAGAAAACACATGCTTAAGCGCCACCTGTTTAAGGGTTTTAGTAACGGCATGTAAGTGGCTGTTATCTTCTAATAATGCTTGGTTAAAGTCGCCGTGGTAAATAGGCTCAATGTGCTCTATAAAACGCTTAGCGGCGTGGTTTACAAGTGGGTGAAGCAAGGCCACGCGTAGGTAAATAAAAAATTCGCTATTAAAGTTGTAAGGCTGCGCGTTGGCGCGCTCTAGTGCGTAATCTACTGCTTTATCTACAAAATTTAGGTGTTCGGTGTCGTCAATGGTTAGATTTATAAGGGCTTTTTTATATTCACTTTTTAGCTGCTGACAAAGTAGCTCGGTGGTTATTATGTCTTTTTCTACGGCGTCTTCTATGTCGGCTAAGCAATACGAAATATCGTCGGCGGCTTCCATTATGTAACTTGCCGGATGGCGGCAGTATGGCTCTATAACCAGCTCGTTTTGCAGTGCCTCTACAAAGGTTTTTTCGCTGTAGTAGTAACCTACTTTTTTCATTAAGTAGTTTTTATTTTGTGGTATGTCTTTTGGGTTTAATCCCGCGGGGCGGGTGTACTTTAAAATGCCCGCGCTTTGGCAATAAGTTAAGTTTAACCCCAGTAGCGAATGAATTATGCGTATGCCTTGGGCGTTGCCTTCAAAATTACAAATATCGTGCGCTAGATGCTTAAAAATAACCCCTATGCCGGTATTTTGTTCTTGGCAGCGCGCTGGTGTCACACTTGCTAAATTGTTATTAAACCAGTGATTTATGGCAGCTTCGCCAAAATGTCCAAAGGGTGGGTTGCCTATATCGTGCATTAGGCAGGCCATTTCTACTAGGCTTTCTAGTGGGCGCTCTAGCCCTTTTAAGCCAAATTCGGTTTGTTGCTCAAAGCTTAAATTTGCAAAAATACGCTGTACTATAAAACGGCCAACTTGCTGTACTTCTAGTGAGTGAGTTAAGCGCGAGCGCACCGCAGCGTTTCGCTCTAGCGGAAAAACCTGGGTTTTTTGCTGCAACCTACGAATAGCTGCACTGTTAATTATACGACCGCGATCGCTTTCCATCGCCATTTGTAAATTTGCAGTCGTGCGATACATGCGCGCTGGGGTTATTTTTTTACTAAAGTCGATAGTCATCGGAGTCCTTGCTTAGTGGTGACGACTGGCAAAGTAAATGCGCGTTGTCATTCGTTTTAAATACTTACTTGTTAATATATACATCTAGACGAGTTAGGTACAGGTGCTTGTATCATTTAAGGCCTGGCAATTGTATTATAAAGCTATATTTTTCAGTATTTAACGCATTTTAATGTAGGCGAGTATTTGTAATGAAGTATGTATTTTTAAAGGCCATGAAGTTGGCTTTTTTAGTGTTAACCAGCCAAGCGACATATGCGGCAAAAGAGCAAACCGTTGTACTTATATCAATAGATGGCATGCGTTGGGATTATATAGAAAAACACGGCGCGCCTAATTTAAAAGCAATGGCTGCTAAAGGTGTCCGCGCGCAAAAGCTAATGCCTGTTTACCCAACAAAAACGTTTCCTAATCATATTTCTATTATTACAGGGTTGCTGCCGGTAAATCATGGCATTGTAGATAATAACTTTTGTGATAAAGCCCGTAAAAACGAGTGCTACAGCATGGGGAAAGGCATGCGCGATAGCACGTGGGTAAATGGCATTCCACTTTGGAATTTAGCAAAAATGCAGGGGCTAAAGTCGGCTACTTATTTTTGGCCAGAGTCGGATGCGCGCTTTAACGGTATGACGCCCGACTATTACTTTCATTATTCTAAATACAGTGAGTACCAAGGCCGTATTGATCAAATAGTACAGTGGCTAAGCTTACCTAAAGCGCAGCGCCCACGTTTTGTGGCAAGTTATTTTTCACTTGTTGATAGCATGGGCCACGAGTTTGGACCAGACGCACCGCAAACTCGCGATGCGGTAAAACAATTAGATGAACTAATGGGGCAATTACAAACCCGTTTAAGCAAGCTAGAGCAAGAGATTAACCTTGTTATTGTATCCGATCACGGTATGGCGCATGTAAACCCAGAGCAAAGTATTGATGTTTCTACATTGCCTAAAAACGATAATTTTATAGTTAAAAATACCGGCCCGCGTTTACTTATTTATGCAAAGCCTGCTGTAACAAGCGAGCAAATTGCAACTTACAAACAACGTTTGCAACAAGCAGCCAATGGGCGTTATACGGTATTAAACGACGAGCAATTAGCTGGGTATCATTATAATAAAGGCACTCGTGTGGGCGATATTGTTGTGCAAACTAATGCGCCAGCGGTATTTACTAACGAAGGCAAAGCAATGTACTTAGGTACTCATGGCTATGCCTATACCGATGATATGGCGGCTACGTTAATTGCAGTAGGGCCTGCTTTTAAACAAGGGCTAAGCCTTGAAAAGGTAAATAATCTTGATATTTACCCGGTACTTGCCAAAGTAATGGGGCTTAAGCTTTTAAGTAAAGTAGATGGTGACGGTAAAACGTTAATGCCTGCTATAAAACAAAAAATAGTAGTGCATTAATTAGCTGCGCACTTTTAGGCTTTTAGTGACTTAACCTTGAAAGATCAACAAACCTTAAGCCAAATAAAAAAGAGCGCAAATGCGCTCTAAAGGGAAATAATTATAAGTGGGCTAAATACAGCCTGCTTTAAATCACTTACTTAAAGTTAGCAATGCTTGTTTTTGTGTCGGTAACCGTACGAATAGCATACGCTTGGTTAGTTGCACCAAAGGGTAAGCCATTTACGCTCCAATTAGGGTTAGAGAAGTAATCGTACTGCGTTGCGCTACCGTAAACGTGCGGGTAGGCCATAATGCTGGCAAATTCGTTTTGTACGCCGTGGCCCATTCCATCAACATACACACCGCCCGATGTATCGCCTTGTTTACGTGAGTGCGCTAGGCCTTGGTTATGACCAAGTTCGTGTACAAACGTAGTGGCACCACAGTCAATAGCAGTAATAGAGTACATACGGTCGCTCATTGAGCTGTATAAATTACCGTTAGTGCCTTGGCCAACCCAAGCTAAACCACACGAGATTAAACCATTACCCGCACTTTGGCCGGTACCAAGTACGGCAACCATGTCGGCTTTCCAGCTAGTGCGTAAACCATCTATGTAGCTGCTGTTAGTTACAGCATCTAACCAATCTTCAGACGGTGTAATTGCGTAATCGCCTAGGTTTTCTGTGCCCGCTAAACGCAGTGTAATGTCTACCCCATTTTGGCTATAAACCTGGTTACTAAAGGCGATCAGCTGGTTTATTTTAGTGTTTATATTACTCGTAGCTGCGGCCGATTGGTCGGTATATAAAATACCAATATCAATCGCTACTGCCTGTGCTGCACTGGTTGCAAATAGCGCGCTGGCAATGGCTGCCGTCGTGATTAGTTTTTTCATTTTTATATTTCCTTACTTATGTAGTGGTTGGAAGTTTTACTGCTGATTGATTTAGTTTGGTTACTGCGTGTTGGGTTGTTCAGTTTTTTTTGGGGCAAACATATCTATGGTTTTATCTGTTTTTGGTGTGGGTGCATCTACGTGATGCTCTATGTGGTTTTGGTACAAGTCGCGTTTTGCTGCAATCCAGCCATATTTACCTTTACTTTCAAAAACATAATTGCCGCTAGGTGCAGTAAATTGCCCATAAATTGCATCGTTTCCTACGGTCATAACCGTGGTGTGTAGTTGCCCATTGGCACCAATAACTTGGCCAAATATGCTTTTATCGCCATTACTCGCCTCTGATAACGAGGTGATTTCGGCGCTGTAGGTTTCGGCGGTTTGCGGGATTGAAATATCAAACGAGTCGCCAGCTTCAAGGGCTTGTAACGTATTTAGGTCGAACTCTATGTAGGCTTCGTTGTTTAAATCGCTTGGTAGTACGTTGGCGTTGGTAAGTACCGATTTAGCTTTTTCAGATACCTTGTTTATAGCCTCAAACTGGTTTCTTTTCGCTGGTGCCTCAATGGTTTTAGGTTTTACGTTAACGGGATCTTTACTCATATCTATGGGCTGCGGTGCTTTTTATTTGCTGCAAATTGAGAGTCAACGGGCACTATATCCACTGCAACAGGCGCCGTTACCTGCTGAGGTTTTTCGGTATTAAATAGCAGCTTATAAATAGCAAAGGCAGATAGACCAAGGGCAACAATTATTAAAATAGCGCGTTTCATTTGTTTCTCTTACGGGGTTTTTGGTTAACTAATTGTTACGTTTTATATCATCTAGATAATTAGATCAAGTTAGTGGTGGTAGTATAAAAGTGCTAATTATTTACATTGTAAATAATTGTAAATAAACAATTTACCTATAATGGGTTTGATTTATTGAGCTAAAAAGGATGGGTTTTTATAGAGTTTTAGCGGGGTGCAAGTGTAAGCGAATAATTGTTTTTGTTTTTAATTTGGCAATGAAAGGTGTGATCTTTATAGGTAAAAAAAATTTTAAAATAATGAATATTTTTCACGCTTAATAGCGTAAACGCTAATTGCAAAGCGTAAATAGGCAACGTATGTTGTGGGCTTAAAAATCTAAAATTAAGAGGGATTTTATGATGTTTTCCGATCAGCTGCTTAATCGAGCAACCGCAGGGTTGGTGGCTGTTATTATTGGTTTTTCAAGTTCCATTGCGCTTATTTATCAAGTTGTTATAACCCTTGGCGGCACGCCCGATTTAGTCGCAAGCTGGCTTTTAATGCTAGGGCTGGTAATGGGTATAACCACTATTGGGTTGTCGTATTATTATAAAGTGCCCGTTTTAATTGCATGGTCTACCACTGGGGCGGCTTTACTTATTTCCAGCGCGCAGGGCTACCATTTAGGCGAAGCTATTGGTGCATTTATGTTTGCCGCTACATTGGTTTTTGTGTCGGGTGTTACCGGTTGGTTTGAAAAAATAATGAACCGTATACCGAGCGAACTTGCCTGTGCCATGCTGGCAGGCGTATTGGTCACCTTTGGTATAGATGTATTTAATTTTATGAATGAGCTACCACTGGTTATAGGCCTAATGGTGCTTATGTATTTTTTAGGAAAACGTTTTTTTTCGCGTTTTGCCATGCTTAGTGTTTTAGTTGCAGGCGTGCTACTGGCGTGGCAAATGGGGCATATTGATACTGGCGCTATTCATTGGAAAATAAGTGAATTTGCATACATAGCGCCGGTGTTTAACTTGCAAGCGTGTATAAGTATTGGCTTACCACTTTATATAGTAACCATGACCTCACAAAACTTACCGGGTATTGCTGTACTAAAAGCTCATAATTATAAAGCGCCTATCTCGGCTACGCTTAACGTAACTGGTTTTATTAATATTTTAACAGCCCCGTTTGGTACGTACTCTATTAATTTAGCCGCTATTACCGCTGCTATTTGTATGAGCGATGAGGCCGATAAAAGCCCCGATAAACGCTATTGGGCAAGTATTGCAGCAGGCGTATTTTATATTGTTATGGCACTTTGCGCGGCAACGCTTGTTGGTTTAGTGGCAAGTTTACCGCAGGCATTAATTTTAGCCTTAGCGGGTATTGCGTTATTTGGCACCATTGCTAATAGCTTGCAGCAAGCTTTAAGCTCAGCCCAATACACAGAGGCTGCAATAGTTACGTTTTTGGTAACCGCATCTGATTTAACCATGCTCTCGGTGGGCTCTGCGTTTTGGGGAATAATTGCCGGCGTTTGTACGTTGATGATCACCCGTAAAAGTTAAAGAAAAGCGTTAACGAATAGGTTAAAACAGGTAAAAGCGTTGCTTTTAAAACGCCAGCAAGCTGCGCGTCCACAAGGTAATTTACCTCGGTGTTAATTTTATTGGTAGGCGCGAAGCTTGCTCGCGCAAAATAGTGGCTATGACATTTAATAATTGCTTACCTTACAATCAAAAAAGCGGTGTTAAATTTAACACCGCTTTTTTACGTTAAGGCAATAAAGATGTGTTTAAAGCATTGGTTTTAGCACATCATATAAAGCGTTAATGTGATCGTCTCTGTCGTTTAAGGCTGCAATATAACGGTACTTTTCGCCGCCCGCATTTTCAAATATTTCGCGGTTTTCTTCTTCAAGCTCTTCGAGTGTTTCTAAGCAGTCGGCGCTAAAAGCAGGGCTTAAAATTGCAACGTCGGTAATGTTTTCATCAGGTAACGATGCAAGCGTGGCGTCGGTGTATGGCTTTAACCATTCGGCTTTACCAAAGCGGCTTTGAAAAGTGCTAATTACTTTATCTTTATCAAGGCCTAGTTTTTCAACCACTAAACGCGTGGTTTGCAAACATAGGCAGTGGTAAGGGTCGCCTCTATCTAAAAATAGCTTTGGCATACCGTGGTATGAAAAAACTAATTTTTGTGGCATGCCGTTTTTTTCTAAATCTTCACTTATGCTGCTAGCTAATGAATCAATGTAAGCGGTGTTTTTGTGATAACCATTTACAAAGTGTAGCTCTGGCACCCAGCGCCATTTTTGCAATACTCTTGATACGGCATCAAATGTTGAGCCGGTGGTAGGGCTTGAATATTGCGGGTAAAGCGGTAGTACAATTATGCGCGTTAGGCCTTTATCGCGCAGCTCTTCCAGGCCCGCCTCTATTGAAGGGTTACCGTAACGCATGGCCATAACAACTTCGGTATTGGTGTAACCTTGCTCTTGGAGTAGCGCGTTTAGTTTGTCGCGTTGCAGGCGGGTAATATGTGTTAGCGGCGAACCGTTTTCGGTCCAAATGCTTTCGTATAGTTTTGCTGAGCGCTTAGGGCGAATACGCAAAATTATACCGTGCAGTATTATCATCCACACTAAACGTGGAATTTCTACAATGCGCGGATCGGATAAAAATTCACGTAAGTAGGTACGCAGTGCCGCTGGTGTGGGCGCGTCTGGACTGCCTAAGTTGGTAAGTAAAATGCCCGTTTTTTGATTAAAACGTCCGTCGTGGGGATTGTCAGTGACTGCAGAAAATCGCGACACGCTGTGCTCCTTAAAGCAATGTGATACCAATTCGCAATAATACTTGATCATTTTGCGGGGCTAAACGTGTCGCTACCAGCGTTAAAAAACTCTCATTTAGAACAACTAAATAGCGAATTTTTTGCCTAGCTATCTACACGTTTTTCCACCCTCAAAATAAATTACTTAATTAAGCGGATTGGTATTAAACAGTTTAAAATTTATACCCAGATTAACAGGTACCTGTTTGAATTAGTTTAGCTTATTTACGGTAATTGTAACGAAAAAAGCCACAGTTTAGATCACTCATTTAGCGCTTTTTACCATTATTCTAAATGGGGTCGGTTTTTTGGCTTCTAGTTGCTGTAGTTTTTCGATGGATTTTTTACCAAACACATGGCCTTTAGGTAACAACATAATACCGCTGTGGCTGTGTAACGTATGGCCTAAAACCATATTAGCTTTTAGCTCTTGAGCGCTGCATATAATAATAGAGCCCGCATTATTAAGTTGCTCATTTAATTTGCTATGGCTTGCCTCGAGTGCGCGCACAATTTTAGGGTGGTAAAAAGTGCCACTGTACATTTTAACGCTTTCGAGCGCATCGCTATGGCGCTCTTTGTCTGTGGGGCTTTGGCTTTGTTCAAATGCGTTCCAATAATCGCGAGCAACGCTAAGCACCATAGCGCCAATAGGAATGTCGTTTGCTGCTAATCCTTTTGGTAAACCGTTGCCGTTAAAGCGCTCATATTGATGATAAATTGCATCAGATACATCATGTAAATGTATTGCAGGCATCAGCATTAATTGTGCTGTGCTTGGGTGTGTATAAAAGGCTTTGCGCTGTTGCTCGCTTAGCCGGCTCACTGGCTTTTTATAGAGCTCTGGGTCCATAGCAAGCAAACCTATTTGCGCTAAGTAACCCGCCATGGGGGCTAAATCTATACTTTTTTGCGAGAGGTTTAAGTACAGTGCTATTTGGGTGCAGGTGTCGGCAATTTTTTGCGCTTTGTTGCCATCTAAGTACGGATTGGCGTTTATAAAATTATAAAGTAGCTCTACGGTGGCTTTGTGTTCGTGTTTTTCGCGCTCGTTGGCATCTTCTAGCTGTTTAAGTACTTGCTTAATTTGTTTTGTACGCTTTTCTAATCGTTGCTCTAATGAGTTATTTAATTCGAGAAGTTCTTTGTTTTGCTGTTTTACTTGCTGCTCGAGTTGCTTGTTTTGTTTTTTTAGCTGAAATTTTTCGATGCTGTCGTTAATGCTGCGCAAAAGCATATCGTTTTGCCATGGTTTTTGAATGTAGCCGTTAATTTGCGCTAGGTTTACAGCGGCTAGGGTGGTTTCTATTTCAGCGTAGCCGGTTAATAAAATACGTTGTGTTTCGGGGGCTTTGTTACGGGCTTGCTCTAAAAATTGCGCGCCATTCATGGTGGGCATTTTCATGTCGCTAATAATTAAGCTAAATTCGTGGCTGTTTAAAAGCTCAAGCGCTTGCACTGGGCTTTTGCAGGTCATAAAACTAAAGTTATTATTTTTTAATAGGGAGGTTAGTGAGCGCAGAACAATTTCGTCGTCATCAACACAAAGTACATCTACGGCAGTGATTGAATGTGCAGCGTCTGCTGGTTTGGTCATAGTGCTACCTTTTAAAATAATAAGCATAGCCTAAAAATTGCCCCTAGTTTGCATAATTACGTATGGCAAACTAAACGTTATACATGGATGCGTATTTATGGAGCTAATAGGATGAGCACTTTAACCGACGACTACAAACAAGCCTTTTTAGATGAGCAGCAAAAGCGCATAGCAGCAGAGCAACTGCTTGCCGATAAAAGCCAATTGTTAGTTGTGTTAAATGGCGAACTAACCAAAAACGTTGCTGAGCTGTCTTTGTATCAGCAAATGTTTGTTCAGGCCGACAAAATGGCAAGTGTGGGTGTTTTGTCTTGCAGTATTGCGCATGAAATAAATAACCCGCTTTCGTATGTAATTAGTAATATAGAAAGCTTGCAATATGTTAGCCCTCTTTTATCAAAATCTCTTCACTATAACGAGCAGTTTTTAACCGGCCAATTAAATGCAGGGCAATTTAAAAACGTGTTGGTTGATCTAAAAAAACAATACGAACTGGCATGGAATGGACACGAAATTTACTCGCAGTTGAGCGAAAGCCTAGATGGTTTAAAGCGCATAAAGCAAACCGTGCATAATTTATTAAACCTTAGCCAATTTACAAGTACCCATAACAAGCAATATTTAGATGCAAGCGAGGTTGCAGGCTCTGCTTTAGGCGTGTTGCAAGGGCAGCTTAAATACTGCGAAATAAAAACCAATTTTGAGCAAGTGCCCCTAATTTTGGGGGAGCTGTCGTCTATTCATCAAATTTTTGTTGAGCTGTTATTAAATGCTCAACAAGCGTGCGAACATGAATTAGAAAAAGGCACCATTATTGAACTAAGCGTAACGCAGCAAAATGAGGGGGTATGTATAAAAGTGAAAGATAACGGTTGTGGAATGGATGAAAATACCCAAGCGCACTTATTTAAGCCTTTTTTTACTACACATAAAACCGCCCACTCATTAGGAATAGGAATGACCGTTGTTAACTTTATTTTGCAAGATCACGGCGGAAAAATAGAAGTTAGCAGTACTTTAGGAACAGGTACTACCATTTGTTGTTGGTTACCCGTAAAAGTACAAGAAAGCGTGATAAACCCATTGTAAATAAAGTGTTAATTTAGTTTGGGGTTGAAATTAAAATCCTTAATTGTATGTGTTTTAAACAAGTTTAAGTGTTATTTTTTAGTATTTACATTTTTTTGCATAGTTAGACCTATTATTTAGTTTTTTTCATTTCTTTTTATTTGCATATGTTGCTAGGATGTTCCCCAGTGCGATGCGTTACATCGCAATAACAAATATTAAAGAACACACTAAACAGGGTCGTCACCATGTCAACATACCGTTTAAATACATTAGCTGCCGCTGTTGCGTTTGCCGTAAGCGCACCAAGCATTGTAAGCGCTCAAGAAGCACCTGTTGAGGCTGCACAAAATATCGAACAAATTTCTGTATTAGGGTCGCGCGTTTCTAACCGCACCTCTACTGAGTCTTCGTCACCTATTGATTTAATAGATGCTGATGATTTAAACAAAGGCGGCTTTACAGAACTAGGGCAGAGTCTGCAAGCTACTGCCCCGTCGTTTAACTTTTCTCGTACGCAAGTATCTGATGGCTCTGATTTATTTAGACCAGCAACGCTGCGCGGCTTACAGCCAGATCAAACGTTAGTGTTGGTTAACGGTAAGCGCCGCCATAATCAATCTATTTTTGGCCTTAACGGCACTGTAGGTGCAGGCGCAGCCGGCACCGACATGAACGCCATTCCGCTAACTGCGCTTAAAGGTGTAGAAGTACTACGCGATGGCGCAGCAGCTAAATATGGCTCTGACGCGATAGCTGGCGTAATTAATTTATCGCTTAATAATTCAACTGGCGTAACAACGGGTTACGTACAGTACGGCGGCACCAGTGAAGGCGACGGCGATACGCTTTCTGCAGGTTTAAACCGTGGTTTTGACTTAGGTAACGAAGGCGGCTTTATTAATTTATCGCTTGAGTATCGTGATGCCGATGGCACTAACCGTGCAGAGCGCGATACCGGTGGGTCGTTAAATGTTGAGCCAGGCACGCTGAGTGAAGATGTACGTTGGGGCCAAGGTAACTCAGAAAGTGAATTTACCTCGTTGTTTTACAACATGGCTTTGCCAATGGGCGACAGCGAATTGTACTCATTTGGTGGCTATTCTGAGCGTACCGCGCTGGGTAATGGTTTTTACCGTAACTTTAACGAAGCGTCTAAAAATGTAACGCAAGTATACAGTGATGGCTTTTTACCCCGCATTTATAACGAAGCTGAAGATATTTCAGTAGCGGTTGGTTTTAGAGGCGATATAAACCCAGATTGGGGATACGATGTATCGGCAGTGTATGGTGAAAACCAATACGACTTTACCTCACGTAATACTATAAATGCCTCTTATGCGGCGGAGTACGTATTTAATAACCCAGATGCAAGCGATGCCGATATAGCAGCAAATGCAGGCCCAAGCGGCGGTTACTCTGGTGGTTTTAGATTTGATCAAACAACAGTTAATGCTGATTTTAACGGCATTGTTGATATTGGCCGCAATGAGCCTTTATATGTAACTATTGGTGCTGAATACCGTAAAGAAAACTACGAAATAGTACCTGGCGATGAAGCCTCTTACGCATGTGGTTTAGCAAATACCGATGCTTCGTACCCTTCAGTAAACGATCCTGATCAATTTGCTGAGTGTGGTTTTCAGGCTTATAACGGTTTGCGCCCAGAGGCAACAAACAAGAGCGATCGCCACAGCTACGCGTTTTATGTAGATATAGAAACCATGGTAACGGATGCATGGAACGTAAGTGGTGCGCTGCGCTATGAAGACTTTTCAGATGCGGGCGATGACTTAATTGGTAAATTAGCAACACGTTATGAATTTAACGATGACTTTGCAGTACGTGGTGCGGTTTCTACTGGTTTTAGAGCGCCATCGCTTCAGCAAAGTGGTTATACCGCATTTACAACTAACCTAGGCTCAGATGGCACACTTACGCAGTCGTTCACTGCAAATACGGGGACTGCTTTTCCAAGTGCGTTAGGTGTAGATAGCCTAGAGCTTGAAACCTCAACTAACTACAGTGCTGGTTTTGTTTACGATGTAACAAGTGAGCTTTCGTTAACGGTTGATTTTTACCGCGTAGAAATTAAAGACCGTATTACGCTTGGTAGTTTACTTTCTGCAGAGGATGTTGCCTTTAGCGATGAAGCCGTAGCCGCGCTTCAAGCAACCGGCGCTGTGCAAGCTAACTACTTTTCAAACTCAGTAGATTCAACTACACAAGGTGTTGATATTATTGCATCTTACCGTACTGATGTAGAGGGCGGTAATTTTGGAGTAACCTTTGCGGGTAACTTAAACGACACTAAAATTGATAACGTGAACGCAGAAGAAGGTATTCCTGAGTCGGTGGCGTTTGATGATTTACAACGTAGCTTTTTTACCGACGGCCAGCCAGGTGAGCGCGCAACTTTAACGTTTGACTATGAGCGTGATGCGTATGAAACAACGCTTCGCTTTAATTACTTTGGCGAAACAGACGTTAAATACTTTGGTAATGACCATATTTCACTACCGGGTGAGCTTTCACCTACGGGGTCGTTTAAACCAACAAGTACAGTTGAATCAGCAGTACTAGTGGATTTAAACGTTAGCTACCAAATTAACGAAATATTTAACGTATCGGTAGGGGCTGATAATATTTTTGATGAAACCCCAGATGAGCTAGGTGATGACGAAGTGCTTAATTTTATTACCAACGGCGCGTTTAAATACCCTGTACGTGCATTGCCTTACGGCTTTGACGGGCGTACTTATTATGCAAAAGTAAGCTTTGAATTTTAATTATTTGAGCTAAACCTATTTAACCTGAATTCTGGTTAAGAGATATACCAGCATATTTTATTATCCAGCGTTCAGGTTACTCAGCGCAGTTATTTACTGCGCTTTTTTTATGTTTATTTATTATGAAAAAAGAGCGTTAAAACACTTGCAAGGTTGAAAATTAGGCATACAATCGCCACTTCTTAAGGTTCTTATTGTTATAAATAGTTAGGAAATAAAATGGCTAAAAAATCGAAAACCAAAGCCGCAAATAATAGTGCGGTAGACACCGGCCGAGGTGTTATTAATCATAATGCGCTGGCGGCGCTAGTAACCTCTAAAGTGTTTAAACCTCAAGTGGTTAAAGCTAAAAAAGGGAAAGGCTCGTTTAAGCGCAATAACAAACACGTAGGACGAGAGTCTTATTTAATCGCGGCTTAAATAGCACCGATCAAATAAGACTTTTAACTGCCTACTTTTTGCCAAGCATACGCGTAAGGGTGTTGTCTTTATCAATAATATGGTGCTTTAAAGCGCCCACAATATGTAAACCTAACGCGATAAGAAGCGCATTTGCTGTAATACCGTGAACGGTTTTTCCTATTTCTGCTAAGCCTTGGTTAAAAGCGAGGCTTTTTTGTGGGTTTTCTGGGTTGGGGTTGTGCGGTATAAGCTCTAGCCCGAACACCTCTACGCCATGCCCACCAAAGCCCGACATAATCAGCCCCGAAATAGGCATAAGTAACATGCTTATTATAAGAACGTAATGCACAATTTTAGCTAACACTTGCTCATAATTTGGGTGTTTAACATCGTGCTTTGGCCAGCCATTTACAATGCGCCATGTTACTCTTAATAACGCAAAAGCAAGCAGCATTACGCCAAATGACTTGTGCCAACTCATTAGAAAAAACGCTTTAAAGTTTTCCATATATAGGCCTGAGCCTAATAACCCGATAATTAAAATAGCTACAATCCAATGCAGGCTTATGGTGGTTTTGCTTAACGTACTTGTTGTATCTTTTGTAAGTTTCATTGTGGTTATTCCTAACTTAAAAAGTGGCGCTTAGTTGCGTGTACAATTGAATAATCTACATTAATGCAGCTAGCTTAAACTATAGAGGGTTAAAGTAGGGTTAACGAAACTTATTTTTTAAATTTAAAAGGATAAACCCGCAACGTGAAGTGAAAGTTTTAGGCGCGAAACTTGCTCGCGCAAGATGTAAGTTGCTTCTCTAAAAGCGAAGCGCCTCTGAACCTCTTTGTGATTTATTGATCTTTAATACAAAAATGCACAAAGAGAAGGGATAGAGAAGTAAATGAGAAGTGAAAGTGGTAGGCGCGAAACTTGCTCTCGCAAGATGTTAGTTACTTCTCTAAAAGCGAAGCGCCTCTGAGCCTCTTTGTGATTAATTGATCTTTAATACAAAAATGCACAAAGAGAAGGGAATGAGGAGAAAATGAGAAGTGAAAATTGTAGGCGCGAAGCTTGCTCGCGCGCGATGCGCAGCATTTAATACTCAAAGGCCACTTTCTTTTATATTATTGGCGATAGTTTGAGAGGGGTTTTCACCAAATAACTGCGTGTAATCTTTAGTAAATTGCCCTGCGTGCCAAAACCCCCAATTGGCCGCTATGATTGATATAGGCTTAGTTTGTCCAACCACTTTAAGCTCGCGCCTTACATTGTTAAGTCGAGTTAAACGCAAAAACCTAAGCGGGTTAATACCTAAAATGCTTTCGAAACTGTACTGCAACGTGCGCCTACTAACAAAAGTAAGCTCGCAAAGTTCGGTTATGGTTATTGTTTTTTGTGGGTTGGCTGCCACGTACTCTTTTACTTTATCGACCACCGCTTTACGGTGTTTGTAGCTTGGGGCTATGTTTTGCTGCGGGTTATCGGCTTGCAGTAAATGCAGTGCTAGCATACTAAGCATATCTTGCTGTGACTCTGGTTTAAGCCCAAAGCCCTTACAGGCAACCATACTATTAATAATTTGCCTTGCTGTTTGCAGTGATGAATCACTTACCGTTAAACGAGCAGATTGTGCAGATGATAGATTTTTAATAGTTACGCCTTGTAACTGCGCCATGTACTCAATGGAATGCCAATCAATAACCAAACCGTAAATATCAAATTGATCAGGGGTAATTAGCTCAAAGTCGCTGCTGCTGGTACGGCACATAAATTGATTGCTCGCTACATCAAGGCCATTAATTTTACTTTGCTGCGACTGACTCGGTATGCCAAGCCAAATAGAGTTAGGGGCTATATTGCATTGCTGGCGCAGCGCACGCTCGGTGTACTCTTTAAATGCATGAATATCGTTGTAATTTACGCCTTCTATACAGCCATAAAAGCGGCCATCGCTTACTTGGTCGTACTTTTGCTGCCATTGAGTGAGGTTGTGGGCTTGCTCGTCAATATCGTGCGTGTATACCTTGCTCTTTTGTGGTGCGTTGTTGCTACCTTGCTGCGCCATATAGGTGATGCTCTTTTAAAGTAAACATATTTTTAGTTTAAGTGAATGCCAAATAAAGGCATTAACTTACTGAAATAAAATAATAAAACGTGATTTGCCAAAATTCGATAGCCACTTGGTACAAATTAAGCCTTCTTGTGACTATTCAAAATTGATTTATAGCTTATATAAGGCAAGACCTATACCAAGGTTTGTAATATTAGTTATGCGGAGTAAATCATGGGGCATACGTACAGTTATACTTTAGGAACACATACTTATCAATTCAAGAGCTTAGCGCAGTTAATGGCTAAAGCTACGCCACAGCGTTCGGGTGATAGGTTAGCGGGAGATATTGCACAATCGGCACAAGAGCGCGCTGTAGCGCAGATGACATTGGCCGAAGTACCGCTAAAAACATTTTTAAACGATGTACTTATTCCCTACGAGCAAGACGAAATTACACGCCTTATTATTGACGAGCACGATGCAAACGCTTTTAAGCTTATATCGCACTTAACCGTGGGAGATTTTAGAAACTGGTTATTAAGTGATTTTGCAACGCCTGCGGTACTTGCAAGTGTTAGGCAAGCCATTACCCCTGAAATGGCCGCTGCGGTAAGTAAAATAATGCGTAATCAAGATCTCATACTTGTTGCTAAAAAGTGCCACGTAAAAAGCGCGTTTAGAAACACCATAGGTTTGCCTGGGCATTTATCAACCCGCTTGCAACCTAACCACCCAACCGATGACATAAATGGTATAGCTGCCTGCATGCTCGATGGCCTTTTATACGGCAATGGCGATGCGGTAATTGGCATCAATCCCGCCACCGACAACGTAGCGCAAGCCATTAAGTTAATGACGCTGATGGATGATGTAATTCAAAAATACGAAATTCCAACACAAAGCTGCGTGCTTACCCATGTCACTAACACCATAGAGTGCATAGAAGCAGGCGCGCCGGTTGATTTGGTGTTTCAGTCAATAGGCGGTACAGAGGCTACAAATTCAAGCTTTGGTTTTAATTTAAATACACTAGCTGAGGCGCAAGATGCTGCGCTGAGCTTAAAGCGTGGCACGGTTGGCAATAATGTAATGTATTTTGAAACCGGGCAAGGCAGCTCGCTTTCGGCTAATGCACACCATGGGCTTGACCAGCAAACCTGTGAGGCGCGTGCTTATGCTGTAGCACGTAAGTTTAACCCTTTATTAGTTAATACTGTTGTAGGCTTTATTGGCCCCGAGTATTTATTTGATGGTAAAGAAATTACCCGCGCAGGGCTTGAAGATCATTTTTGTGCCAAGCTTTTAGGCATACCTATGGGGTGCGATGTGTGTTACACCAACCACGCCGAGGCCGACCAAAACGATATGGATAACTTACTTACCTTATTAGGTGTGGCGGGTTGCTCGTTTGTAATGGGGATTCCAGGCTCGGACGATATTATGCTTAATTACCAAACTACCTCATTTCATGATGCCTTATATGTGCGCCGAGTTTTAGGCTCGCGCCCAGCGCCCGAGTTTGAAGCGTGGCTTAGCAAAATGAAAATTATGGAAAATACCGCCGAGACTATTTTATCGAACACCTTACCAACTGCCTTTGCTAAGCCATTAAAAGCTGTACAAGGAGGGATGTAATGAAAGCGGTTAAAAGCATAAACACGCAAAGCAGCAACGATCACGATAATGGCAAAGTGGTTGAAAACCCATGGAGCGATTTACGTCGTTTTACCGATGCCCGTATAGGCCTTGGCCGCGCAGGCATTAGTTTACCTACATCTGAAATGCTAGCGTTTCAGCTATCGCATGCTCAGGCGCGCGATGCGGTTAACTTTCCGTTAGATATTAGCGAAATGACAAAAACACTCAGTGCTATTGATGCGCTTAGCGAGGTTGAAAAACCGCTAAGTGTACAAAGTGAGGCTGTTGATCGTGTTACCTATTTACAGCGCCCCGATTTAGGCCGAAAGCTAAACCAAGCAGGGCGTACAACGCTTTTAAATACTATGCAAAGTAGGCAAAGCAGTACACAGGCGCAATACGATTTAGCCATTGTAGTAGTTGATGGGCTTTCGTCGTTGGCGGTACAAAAAAACGCAGCGCCATTTATAAGCGAGCTTTTAAAGCAGCTTCCTACTGAGCCCTCACCTTACAAAATTGCGCCAATTACCCTAGTAGAGCAAGGCCGCGTAGCGATTGGTGATGATATTGGCGAGCTGTTAAACGCACAAGTGGTAATGGTATTAATTGGTGAGCGCCCAGGGCTTAGCTCCCCCGACAGCCTTGGCCTTTATTTAACGTGGGAGCCTAAAACAGGGCTTAACGATGCCTGCCGTAATTGTATTTCTAACATTCGCCCTGCAGGGCTTAGCTACTTTGAGGCTGCCCGAAGAGCCGTATATTTACTGCAAGAGGCCAAAAAGTGCGGGCTTACTGGGGTTAACTTAAAAGACAGAACACAAGACGATGTAATAGAGCATCAGGTTCAAACCACAAATTTTTTAATCGCGGAATAAAACCATAAAAAGAGGTCAATATGTCTAATAACAATAAAGAGTATCTTGCACAAAGGCAGTTAAAAAGTGGCACTGCGGGCTGGTTATTGCTTGCAGGGCTAGGGGTGTCGTATGTAATTTCGGGCGACTTTGCAGGCTGGAACTTTGGCATAGCCGAAGCCGGCTGGGGCGGATTTGCCATTGCTGCCGTGTTAATGGCAATAATGTATTTAACGCTGGTGTTATCGCTTGCTGAAATGTCGGCAGCAATTCCTGCGGCGGGTGGCGGTTACAGTTTTGCACGACAAGCAATGGGTCCAGCTGGGGGTTATTTAACTGGCCTTGCGGTATTAATTGAATATGCATTAGCCCCCGCCGCCATTGTTATATTTATTGGCTCGGCGGTTGAGGCGTTAACGGGTTTTAATGGCCCGTGGGTATATGCACTGTTTTATTTAACGTTTGTGGGTATTCACTTAGCGGGTGTGGGTGAAGCGCTAAAAGTAATGATGGTGATAAGTGGTTTAGCAGTATTGGCTATTATTGCCACCGCCGTGGCGTTAATTGCTAATTTTGACGCGGCTAATTTATTTGATGTTGCGGTAACTAATGCCGCAGGTGCAAATGAATTTTTACCACTTGGTTGGTATGGTGTGTGGGCTGCATTGCCTTTTGCTATGTGGTTATTTTTAGCAGTAGAAGGCGTGCCGCTTGCAGCCGAAGAAGCTAAAAACCCGGCTAAAGATGTACCTAAAGGCATTATTGGCGCTATGTTATTTTTACTGTTTACCGCTTTACTTGTTGTGGTATTAGTTCCTGCTACCGGTGGTGCAAACGCAATGGGCGCCAGTGCAGTTCCTTTAGTTGATGCGCTTAACGCCACAGGCAATACAAGCTTAGCCACTGTAGTAAATATTTTAGGTTTAGCGGGGCTGGTCGCGTCGTTCTTTTCGATTATTTATGGTTATAGTCGTTTAGTGTTTGCGCTTTCGCGTGCGGGCTATTTGCCGCGTTCGTTATCAATTACTACAGAGCGCAAAGTACCCGCGCGTGCGTTAATTGTACCCGCTATTTTTGGATTTATTGCCTCACTGAGTGGCGAGGGCGATTTAATGCTAGCCATGGCGGTGGTAGGTGCAACGGTATCATATGCGTTAATGGCGCTGAGCCATATTATGTTGCGTATTAAGCAACCTAATTTAGCTCGCCCGTATAAAACGCCAGGTGGCGTGGTTACATCGGGTATTGCGTTAGTGTTATCGCTTATTGCATTAACGGGTGTGTATGCGTTTGACCCTCGTGCATTTTTATACACAGTAGTGTTATTTGTGATTGGTGCAGCTTATTACTTTGGCTATAGCGCTAAGCATTTAGTCGCTAAAAGTGCAGATGAAGAGTTTGCTATGCTTGCCGACGCTGAAGCGGACTTAGCCGCCTCAAATTAAGGGGGTTAACACTAGGGTAAAAGCGTTGCTTTTAAAACGCCAGCAAGCTGCGCGTCTACAAGGTAATTTACCTCGGTGTTAATTTTGTCGGTAGGCGCGAAGCTTACTCGCGCAAAATGCTAGTTGCTTCTCTAAAAGTGAAGCGCCTCTAAACCTCTTAGTGATTTATTGATCTTTAATACAAAAATGCACAAAGAGAAGAGAATGAGGAGTAAATGAGAAGTGAAAGCTGTAGGCGCGAAGCTTGCTCGCGCAAGATGCTCGTTACTTCTCTAAAAGCGAAGCGCCTCTAAACCTCTTTGTGGTTTATTGATCTTTAATACAAAAATGCACAAAGAGAAGGGAATGAGGAGTAAATGAGAAGTGAAAGCTGTAGGCGCGAAGCTTGCTCGCGCAAGATGCTAGTTACTTCTCTAGGTGTTCTCCTTCGCTTCTCGGTGGTGAAACAATCACTTTATACCTCGGTTAAAGCATTGTTTTTAAACGCCATCAAGCTGCGCACCTACAGCCCATTTAACTTATGCGGGTTACTTTTACTTTTATTTTTCCTGCATTGGCGCCGTAAAATCGGCTTAAGTCATTGGCGAAGGGGCTAAATTCACCTGATTTAGTAATGGTTACTGTAGCGCCATTGGCTATTTCAAATAAATATTCGTCGTTATTGTTAATTGCGCCAACCAAAGAGAACCACTGCGATCGAGGAAGTCGTCTAAATGGTTCAAGCAATGCCATGGGGATTTCTTTAACCCCTAATTGCACATTATCGCGGTGCCAGCCGCTTGCAGTGCATTTAATGCCGTCGTCATACCAAAATTGATTAGGGTAAGGTTCAAACTTATAAGTTGCGCCTTCAACTAACATAAGCCCTGTATTGTTATGTGCCTCGCTGGCAAACACTATCACATCTTGGCTTTGCGAAACTTGTAATACGCTCATGTTTTGGTTTTCAAGGGCAATGTGTTGGCTTAAACCAGTAAAGCTTAATGTGCTGTTATCGTTATACCTAATTTTGTAATGCAGGTTTTTAAGCGATTCTGGGCGATAGCTAGTTAGTTTATTAATTCGTGTAGCTACGCTTTGATGTATATGTGGTTCTAAGTTGCTGGCTTCGTTATCAATAAGTACATAGCACTCCCTATCCACCAATTTAAAAAAGGGATTAAACCAAAAGTAATTTTGCTGATGGCTTAAAGCCAGAGGATCGGGCGTTACGGTTACATCGTCTTGGTCAACTAATTTACTGCCAGGCAATAAGGTTTCGTAGTCAATATCGTGGCTGGTTAATAAGCTAATATTAAGTGGTTGCTCAATTAACCATTCAAGCGCATAGCGTAGGCAAATATCAGCTAGGCCATCGCGGTAATAACCGCCGCCAATATCTGAATGCGCCCCTGCAAACCAAAGCTCGGTAATATTATTTTGATGGTTCATTAGGGTGGGTTCAAACGCACGGCGTTTTTCATCAAGTGCTACACAGTGCAGTGCCTGCGAAATATTATTAGCAATGGTGTGGTTTTCAAATATTACATGCTCGGCACCGCGCGTTGCTTTACTGACTTTTGATAAACCTATTGAGGCCACGGTATCAAATACACATACGTAAACATTATCGTTAATTAAAGGCTCTAGGATTTTTGCAAAACGCCGAGCGAGTGCGCCGCCTCGGCTAAAGCCGGTAAGTAAAAGGGTATCGCCGAGTTGGTAATGCGCTTTAAAATCACTCATGGCTTGATTTAAAATACTGGCAACATCGTCACCACGTGGCGCTAAAGTTTGGTTTAAAATACGTTTTAAGCGGCTACCTTTAGTGCCAATACCTTGATAATAAAAACTAAGCTGGTTTGTAAATGGGGTGGTGGGGGAGTCATCGAGTTTGCCGCCTAATAATAAATGCAGCTTTAGAATATTAGAAATACTACTGTCTTCTTTAAAATGGTCTGAGCTAAATTGCTCAGCATCGCGAGGCTCGCCACCAGTACCATCAAAATTAAAAATTAGCGTTTTACCCGTCATAGCCCTAATCCTTTAATTGTTTTAAATACTCTACACAGGCAATGTTAAATATTAAAGACATTAATTTTTCAAATAGCACGCTAAGTGGCGTTAGCGTGCTTAGCGGGTTATTTAGTGATTATCAAATATATAATGATTTAGCTCTGTGCCCTGGGCAGGCTTAAGCGCTGGGTTTAGCTGAATTAACTGCTGATAAACCTCAGGGTAAAACATTTTTAATCGTGCTACGCGGGCTAAGTGGTTTGGCTCAAATTTTTCCACAAGCTGCAAAGCTAAAGGAATCATTGGGCTTAACTCCCCTTTGCTGTAACTTTGCTCTAGTGCTAAGTCGAGTATATCTACGCCAAGCTTACTTGGATCAGCCGGTATTTTATTATCAATTAAAAACTGTACTGCCTCAGAAGAAGACGATGCAGCTTGTGTATAAACGTCGCGCCCATGTATATCGGTAATCGAAAAATCAAAACCCGCCTGTGCGAGTGCTTGCCAATGATTTAGCGAAAAGCGGCTTAATCGTGTTAACTCACGCGGTGGCTTAGGGTTTATGCGGTTTTGCCAAGTAGTGATTAAATCATCAGGGTTTAAGAGTAATAAAGAAAAAAGCGTATCGGTTTCGGCTTGAGTTAATACCGTACTGAGGCTGTATTCATAAGCTTTTTGATATTCTTTCTTAGATAAATATTCGTTAAATGTGCTTTGGCTTCTATCGTTTGAAAGCTGGTTACTCAGACTACTCCACCAATAATTGACTAAAACAGGGTCTATATCGTGCAAAACACGTACAAAGTTAGAACCGTGCTTATTTTTAACCTGTTGAACTTTGTCATAAGCTTGCATTACTGTGTGCAGCTGCTCTGTATCTTTTAACTGTTGTTGTAACAGCTCACAGTTTTGCCTTTTATTGTTTAGCTGCGCTTTTTGCTGCTTTAAATCTACTAAAAAAAGGGCAACATCAGAATTATCAGGCTCAGTTATTTGGGGTAACGCGTTATTGTTAATTTTACCAATAGGGCTAAAGTAAGCGTATTGCGCTGGGTTGTCCTGCTTATTAATATAGGCCCCTTGCTGGTAAATAAAGTCATTTACAAAAAATACCCCTTTGCTATTTAGGTCTTCATTCGCATTGCCGCTATGTGCTTTGTAACCACGCTTTTTAAGATAATCTAAAAGCTGGGTGTGCTTAGTATCTAATGGGGCTAGGGTTAAGTTACCGCTTTTAGGCAGGTTTACAATAGCCACGTCTAAACCTGTAAATAGGCCTGGCTCGTTGGTTGGCGTAACGCCTTTTGTTTGCAGTGCTTTTACAAGAGGTAAATTAAATTTACTGACCGCAATATCGGCTAAGTTATATAAAACAGTGTTTTTTTCGTATAACGGCATGGCATCTAGCACGGGAACTTGCTGTAAAAGCGCAATAATATACTCATTTGGAATATCGTTTTTTATAGCGGTAGCCACTTCATTCACTGTAAATTGGTTAGATGAAATTGCCTGCTCAAACTCTTTTGGCGTAAATTTATTTGCATTAAGCACAAACAATGTCGCCGGAGAAATTACCTCACTGCCTTCAAGTTTAATAAACGTTTTAGAGTAAGTGGTAAATGTATCGGTGTTGCTTAATAAAGCGTAAAGCGTTTCTTTTTGTACATTTTCATCAAGGGGTACACTCAGAGTAAGTCCTGGAGGGTTATGCTTATTATCTCCAAGCTGTTGTATCATTTCTTTTACTTTATCATTGGTGAAGCCCTTAATTGCCTCAATACCTTGCCAATTAGCTAACTCGTTTAAAGAGCTAGTAATGTTAAGTTGCTGCTTTTGCTCTGCAATAATGGCATCTTTTAAAAGGGCAATGTATGTACGCTGATTGATTTTTGATAAATCTGTATACTTTAAAAGCGTGGATACCGATGTCCCTTTTTTAAGTTCACTTACAAAAAATGAAACAAGCGATTGATTCAATGTTTGTACTTTATTGCTTTGTTGTTGTGACTGATCTCTACACAGGCTAATCTGTTTTTTTAGTTTATTAACTACCTGTAGCGGTGAGTCCTCATTTGGCTGCTTTTTATTAACTACGCTGGTCTGAGAGGTGGTTGGTTTAACTTGTTCTGCTTGCTCTACAGCTACAGAGTGCGGTTGAGTTTGAAAAAAATAAACAGCTAAAGCAGTGATTATTACAATCCCAAAAAGTACTTTTTTCATTAGCGTCAATCCCTTGAATTACAATTACATCTAACTGCATGGTACTATTTTAGATACGCATAATGCAAAAAAGCTTTAAAAGATAATTTACATTACCTATTAAAGCTTTTTGACTATTTAGCTGCTGTTTATGTATTAATGCAGTTTCATTTTAGGGCGTACTACGCGCAGTACTTTTTCGCTTATCCATAACGCAAAGGTTTTTGCGCTGCCGTGTATGGCGCGCTGGTGCATGCGATACAGTGATATATACATAAAGCGAGCAATTTTACCTTCTATAAAAAAGGTATTGCTGGTTAGGTTACCCATTAAATTACCTACCGTACTGTAGCGCGATAAGTTAACGAGAGAGCCATGGTCGCTATATTTAAAGCCGCACAATGGCTGTTGTTTTAACGTGGCAATGAGGTTTTTTTCTACACATAGCGCCATTTGATGCGCCGATTGCGCACGTGGGGGGACGAGCTTTCCGTCTTCTTGGGTAAAGGCGCAGCAATCACCAATAACAAAAATGCTTTCATCTACTGTGCTTTGTAAAAACTCGTTTACTTGAATTTGGTTGCTACGAGTAAGCTCAAAAATACCTAAATCTTTAATAAAATCTGGCGCTTTTACACCTGCAGCCCATACCATTATATCGGCGTCTATGTGTTCTTCGTCTTTTGTTATAAACCCTTGTTCGGTGGCTTCTTTTACCAGTGTTTGCTCCCGTACGTTTACGCCGAGTTTTAATAACTCGCGCTTTGCGCTATCGGCTATGCGCTCGGGTAGGGCGGGCAAAATACGGGGCCCCGCTTCTATTAAATGAATATGTAAACGCTTAGACGACATATTTGTAAGGCCGTAAAGCTTTAATAATTCAGATACATGGTAAAGCTCTGCCGAGAGCTCAACACCGGTTGCGCCGCCGCCCACAATGGCAATATTTAATGATTGTTGTTGGTTGTCGTCTTGGTGAAGGCGAGTAAAGCTGTCGAGTAGAGAATGCTGAAAACGCTCAGCTTGCTGGTTTGAGTCTAAAAAGTAGCAATGATCTTTTATGCCTGGGGTATTAAAGTCGTTGCTTACGCTACCAATGGCAATAACAAGGTGGTCGTAGCGTACGCTGCGCTGTGGCAAAATAGTGTGGCCTAGCTCATCTAGATGCGGTGCAAGGGTAATGGTTTTATTGCTTTGGTCTATATCGCAAAATGTACCAAGCTGAAAATTATAATGATGTTTTGCAGCGTGGGCTGAATACACAACGCCATCTAAATCAGGGTCAATAGAGCCTGTCGCTACTTCGTGTAGTAACGGCTTCCATATGTGGGTGCGGTTTTTATCGATTAAAAGAATTTCGGCTTGTTTTTTCTTCCCTAATTTATGCCCTAATTGTGTTGCCAGCTCTAGTCCGCCTGCGCCACCGCCAATAACGACGATTTTAGGTTTAGTTATATTCATAGCAATGCCCTTAAAAAATAATATACCCAAATAATCTGCTTATAACGCTTATAAAAAATCACTTGGGTATACAAAATTAGCTTGGCTGTTAACACCATTGAGCATCTGCTGCGTATTTTGCGCCTAAATAAAACATATGTCAGCAATTGATAAGCTTATTTGTTGTATACTAAGGTCTAAATCGCCTCAGTATGAAAAATTTAGCGCTTTACAGGGCCCTAATATAAAGGCGCTACTTTACATAAAAGACAGCTTGCTTTTAATAGGGTATAACGCTGATATTAAATGCTTTTAAATCTTTTAATCTATTGATTTTAAGTAAGTTTCAATACTTTTTTGATTGTTGCGATAAAGCCGCTAATACTTACAATCTATGCTTTATCTAAATTGCTTTTAATGCCAACCGACACTCTTATATTGAGATGCTTTGGGGTATATGCAAATATTTCATTTACGTTGCACTTTTGCTGTTAAAGCCTATTCCCTAGCCAAAAAGGATATTTATGACCACGCCATTAATTAAATCACTTGAGCAGCATTTTGGTTTTAGCCAATTTAGAGCAGGGCAACAGCAAACCATTGAGCAGCTTTTAAATGGGCAGTCGTCATTGGCTATATTTCCTACGGGGTCGGGTAAGTCGTTGTGTTATCAGCTAACAGCTATGCATTTACCAAACTTAACCTTGGTGGTGTCGCCTTTACTTGCATTGATGAAAGATCAAATTAGCTTTTTAAATAGCAAAGGTATTTACGCAGCAAGCCTTGATTCTAGCCAAGACCAAATGCAAAGCAGCACCGTAATGAACGATGTACGAAATGGTAAAATTAAAGTATTAATGGTGTCGGTTGAGCGTTTTAAAAACGAGCGTTTTAGAGAGTTTATAAGCCAAGTTGCGCTGTCTATGCTGGTGGTAGACGAAGCGCACTGTATATCTGAATGGGGCCATAACTTTAGACCCGACTACCTTAAACTACCGCGATACCGCGAAGAGCTAAATATTCCACTGGTACTATTACTCACCGCCACAGCCACAAAAAAAGTAAAACGCGACATGAGCGAGCGTTTTAATATTGCCCCAGAATGTATTGTACAAACAGGCTTTTACCGCGCTAACCTCGATTTAAGTGTGCTAAGTGTAAAAACGGCTGATAAAAACACTGAGCTTACAAACATAGTGCGTGCGCAAAATGGCCCAGGTATTGTGTATGTAACGCTTCAGCAAAGTGCTGAGCAAGTGGCTAATACGCTAAGTGCGCAAGGTATTCAGGCGGTTGCGTATCATGCAGGGCTTGAAGATACACTACGCTGGCAAATTCAAGATGATTTTATGGCGGGTAAAATTAACGTTGTTGTGGCAACAATAGCCTTTGGTATGGGCGTTGATAAATCAGATATACGCTTTGTTATTCATTACGATTTACCAAAATCGATTGAAAACTACAGCCAAGAAATTGGCCGCGCAGGGCGCGATGGCAACCCATCAAACTGCTACACCTTGGCTAATTTAGATGGCCTAAACACAGTAGAAAACTTTGTGTATGGCGACACCCCTGAGCTGAGCGGCATTGAATACGTAATTAACGATATTAAAGCCCAGCCGCAGCAATGGGAAATGCAAGAGTACAGTCTTTCAAGCGAAAGTAACATTCGCCAATTAGCGCTTAAAACCTTGCTGGTACAACTAGAAATGCAAGGTGCAATAACGCCGCAGTACGCCTATTACGCCGATTTTAAATACAAGTTTTTGGTTGATAAAAACGAGCTACTTAGCCAGTTTGACGAGCAGCGCCAAGCCTTTTTAACGCAAATATTTAGCCACACCGATTTTAAAAAAATATGGGGCACGCTTAATTTCGACACCCTTACCCAAGCCGCCCAAGTTGACCGTAAACGCGTAGTGGCAGCGCTTGACTACTTAGCCGAAAAAAACCTAATAACCCTTGAAACCAAACGTATTACCCAAGTTTACAAAGTGCATAGTGAGGTTATAAATAACCCTGAACTTGCAAAACAATTACACAGTTATTTTATCGAAAAAGAACAAGCTGAGATTAAACGTATAGCTGCATTGGTACGCTTTTTTGAGCTACAAAGTTGCTTAAGCTATAACTTGGCGCGCTATTTTGACGACCAAAATGCGCCAGCGCAATGCGGGCATTGTAGTGTATGCCGTGGTAATGCTGTAAAGCTTGAGTATTCAATAGAGCCTGCTCATATTGCCGATGACGTGGTTTATCAAAAAGTGGATGAGTTTTTAGCGCACATGGCAACAAAAGGTATTCACAGTGTAGGTATTGAAACCCAGTGCCGCTTTTTAGCAGGCATGAGTGTGCCATTATTTGCACGTAATAAAGTGCGCCAACTGAGTGGTTTTGCGCTTTGTGAGCAGATGCGTTACAGCGATATAAAAGCAAAACTACTAGCGCGTTAAATTAGTTACTGTATCCTAGTGGCTTATTCAAAAAAGTAAGTCACTATGCCTAATACTGTTATTCCAAGTAAAACTATTTCCTCTACACCTGAGCCCGTAACCTGCGCTAATTGTCAGGCATGTTGCTGCCAATTAGAAGTGCGCATAGTGACCGACACGGGCGTGCCTTTTCAGTACATTGATTACGACAAATGGGGCAGCGAAGTAATGAAACGCGCAGACGACGGCTGGTGCCAAGCACTCGACCGCAATACCCTAATGTGTACTATTTACGAAAACCGCCCACTTACGTGCCGCGAGTTTGAAATGGCCTCAAACGAGTGTATTACAGAGCGCGAAATAGCGGGTATTTAATAAAAACATATGCACTAAAAAAGGGGCTTAAAAGCCCCTTTGGTTTATCTGTGTTTTGTACTTTAATTAATCGTATTTAGCTTCTAGCTCATTAGCTGTATGAAACTTCTCGTGGCTTTGTAATTGTTCATCGTATTTTACAAGGTGTTTAAAGTGGGCAAGCTGGCCTGAGTTTTTAACTATTTCTACAATAAACGACATCATAATATCGGCACCGGTTAACGTGTCGCCGACTAAATAACGCTTACCTTGGAGTCGGTCGTTAAAGTAGCTAATTACTTTCACGGTTTCTGCATCGGCGTAATTTTCTAAAAACTCTGTTTTAGCGCCATCTTTTAAAACAAACATTTTAAGCAACAGCGGTAAAATAGCAGAGCTTTCCGCAAAGTGAAGCCATTGTTGATACTCAACATATTCGGCAGTGCCAGCTTTTGGTGCAAATTTACCGTTACCGTATTTAGTAATTAAATAGTCGGTGATCGCGCCAGATTCTGTAACAATTAAGCCATCGTCTTCAATCACTGGAGACTTACCTAATTGGTGTACTTTTTTAAGTTCGTCAGGCGCTAAAAAGGTCTCTGTGTTGCGCTGGTAGGCAACAATTTCGTAATCAACATCCAGCTCTTCTAAAAGCCAAATAATACGTTTTGAGCGCGATTTATTTAAATGGTGTAGTTTAATCATGTCAGTCCTTGTTGGCGTTACTGCATGTGCAGTAACGCTTTGTAAAATTTAAAGTGGCTCGTTAATTTTAACAACGGTTTTACCAAAGTTTTTACCATTTAGCATATCGTTAAATGCGCTAATGGTGTTTTCAATACCTTCTACCATGTGTTCGCGGTATTGTACTTTGCCATCTTGTAGCCATTTTTGCATGTCTTGTGCAAATTCGTCGTAACGGTCGCCGTAATCGTCAAAAATTATAAAGCCTTGCATTTTAATACGTTTAGTAAGCAATTGCCCCATTAGCATACCCATACGATCAGGACCATCTGGAAGGCTGGTAGAATTATATTGCGACACTAAACCACACAGTGGCACACGAGCTGCGGTATTAAGTAGAGGTAATACGGCATCAAACACTTTACCGCCCACATTTTCGTAATAAACATCTATGCCGTTATCACAGGCTTTTTCTAGCTGCTCTGCAAAGTCATCAGCTTTGTGATCAATACAGGCATCAAAGCCCAGATTTTCAACGGCATGTGTACATTTTTCGCTGCCACCAGCAACGCCTACCACTTTACAGCCTTTAATTTTAGCTATTTGGCCAACGGTTGCGCCAACCGGCCCTGTTGCTGCAGCTACAACAACGGTTTCGCCTTCTTTAGGTGCACCAATATCAAGTAAGCCCATGTAGGCTGTAAAGCCTGGCATACCCATAATACCGAGTGCGTACGATGGGTTTTCTGGCTCTTTACCTAATTGCATAAGACCTTCGCCGTTAGTAATGGCGTAATCTTGCCAACCGGTGTAAGCAAGTACCCATTCGCCTTCGCTGTATTTATCGTTTTTAGACTCTTCTACTTGGCATACGGTAGCGCCTACCATTACATCGCCCACATTAACCGGATCGGCATACGACTTTGCATCGCTCATGCGGCCACGCATGTATGGGTCAAGTGATAGGTAAATAGTGCGCAGCAGCACCTCGCCATCTTTAAGCGCTGGTAAATCTACTGTTTTAAGTTCAAAGTTTTCATCGGTAGGGGCACCGTGCGGGCGTGATGCTAAAGTAAGTTGACGACTAGTTGCAGACATAAAAATCTCCTCTTAAGAGTGAATTTACTTAGCGAATGTTTACGCGTTTAAAACCAGGTTGAGCCTAAACAATAATGCGCGCTAAGTTATACGAAAATAAAAATTTGTACCTTAATACACGAGCTTTGGGCGCGAGGCTGGTAATTCAAGCTTTGCAGAGTATTTATTCTAAACGGTTTATTTTAGCTTGCTAAAAATATGGCTATCGTAAAATACACCATTTTTATAAATGGCCTGTTTGAGAACAGCCTCGGCCTTAAAACCGCATTTAGTGAGTGCCTTTACAGAGCCTGTATTGCCAGCAAATACAGCGCCAAAAATACGGTTTAGGTTTGAGCTTTTAAATGCGTCATCGCAAATTTGCGAAATAGCCCGGCTCATTACTCCTTGCCCCCAAAAGTGGCTATTAAGCCAATAGCCTATTTCGCCACTGCGGCTATATTCAAATTCTCCGGGGGTGATACCAATACACCCCGCAAATTGCTCATCTACAACAATGGCCTTAACTATTCCACTTTTAGAGCCTTGGTTTATCCACCAGTCGGCGTTGGCTTGAGTATACGGAAATGGAATTTTAGAGGATAAAAAGCGCGTAACCTGTTCATCGTTTAAGGTATTAATAATGTGTGGCGCGTCCTTTGGTTTAAAGTCTCTTAGGGTGATCATTGTTTTAATTAAGTGTCTGTTGCATACGGGTCAACTTAGCAAGCAATTAGAGATTGCACAATCACAAAGATTAACCGTTTACGGCTATAACTTTGTTTTAAAGTACTCTAATATAAGCAAAATATGATACCTGTTTAAGATACCTTTATGCACCCACACATAGCAGCCCTTTATAATAGTGCCCAAAAACCAAGCCGTTTAATTATAGGTTTAATGAGTGGTACCTCGTTAGATGGGCTCGATGTAGCACTGTGTAAGGTAACGGGCGCAGGTATAAATACGCAAATTGAAGTGCTTAACTTTACCACCGTTGACTATAACAACGAGTATAAAAGCAAAATAAAGCAGGTATTTGCCAAACGAGAGTGTGACTTAGAACTAGTAACCTTACTGCACCCGTGGGTGGGTAAACTCCATGGCGAGATGGTTACTCAGTGCTTACATACTTGGCAGGTAAATCCAGCAAGTATTGATGTAATTGCCAGTCATGGGCAAACAATTTACCACAGCCCACAGTCGCAGCATAATCATAAGAGCTTTACTAATGGCACATTACAAATTGGCGACAGCGACCAAATAGCCGTTACTACCGGTATTACAACGATTGGCGACTTTAGGCAAAAACACATAGCCGCAGGAGGGGAAGGTGCACCGCTTGCGTTATATGGCGATTACTTATTTTTTGCAAACCCCAATGAGAACCGCATTTTATTAAACATGGGTGGTATTGCTAATTTAACGTTTTTACCTAAAAGTGGTGATGCAAATAGCGTATTTAGTAGCGACATAGGCCCAGGTAACACTATTATGGATGCGTACGTACAGCAGCATTTTAAAGGCATGCACTTTGATGATGGCGCTAAAATAGCTAAAGCTGGCAAGGTTAATTCACTCTTATTAAATGCATTGTGTAGCAACACTTTTTTTGAGCTTGCGCTGCCTAAAACAACAGGGCCTGAAGTATTTAATTTAGCGTATTTGCATGGAGCTCAGCTGCAAACAAATACACAGCACTTAAGCCATGAAGATGTTATGGCAACTTTAAATATGTTTAGCGCGAGGGTAATTGCAAACGCGTTAAATGAATGTGGGCAAAGTGCTAAAGAGTGTGTGGTGTACGCAAGTGGTGGCGGTATTCATAACCCATTATTAATGGCGCACCTTAATGCGCTGTGCCCGACTATTAAAGCGTTTAAAAATACTGATGATTTAGGCATAAACCCCGATGCCAAAGAGGCCGTACTATTTGCCATTTTAGCCAACGAATGCCTAGCAGGTGAGCAGCAGCACCTAAATAATACTGCGCAGGGTATTGCAGGGGTCACTATGGGTAAAGTGAGTTTTGCTGATTAAGTTTTTATAAATTTGTATACCAACACATTAAAAAAACGAAAATAAACTTGAGCTCATATTCCGAAAGTATTTTTTAACGCCGTGTGGCTTAGTTTGGCTTTTAAGGGCTTGCTGATTTTTATAACCAGCCTCAAACGCATTTACTTGCATATCAAACTGTAAACTATTTTTTAAAGTGGCATTTAAGCCATGCAGCATCAATTGCATTACTAAGCAGTGGCTTTGGGTAATTTTACTTAATGTTAAATATACATAACCACGCTCTAAATCGGCGTTAGTGAGTACTTTTTCAGTAAAGTATTGTGCATCACGGGCACTGGGATACGTTGCGCTCAGCGAAATAATATCGTTTTCGTGGGCGTCGTCAGGCAATACGCATTGCAGCGTTATTTCATGCATAGCACTGGCTTGCAAGGTTAACTGCTCGTATTCCATTGTGTGGCCCATAGCCGCAGAGAGAGGATCTTCAAACGATTGTAACGCAAATGTGAGTTGCGTCATTGGTGTGCTCATTTACTTCAACTTCTAGATTATAAAAAATACAGTTCGAGTTTAAATTATCACCTATTTTGATTGCAGTTTTATGACAAATTGCACTTAATCGTATAATCGCTGTATTTTGATCAAAAAAGATCGCTATATGTTCTTTCTCATTCGGTTTTGGAATGGTTTGTCACACATCTGGAATAAAGAGCCTTACGTGGCAAGACTTGTAGCGATGGTGTTGTTGTTCCTTATTTGGGCTTTCTCATAAGGTTTGGAATTTGGTTGTTGGGATTAAACTAATTGAAACACTAAATAAAGATCCTAAATTAATATTCCATACTTTATTTTTCTTGATTTAATACGGTATAGGTTGCGGTTTATTGTTGTAGCCCGTATTAGAAGAGTGCCCTCACAAGCTAAGCTATCCTATGTTAAAAATGTAGTAAGGCGTTTATGAGCGATAACCGCTCATTGAGATTGGCTAAATATCGCCGTTAATTGATTGGTTAAACTGCGCTTTGCGCATATATTCATGGAAATGAGCGCTGCGCGCAAATTGGATTATTTAAGTTTACCTAAAAACTTTAGAAAACTTAGTGATAGTAATACCTTAGGTAATTTGTTAAAACTATATAAAGTAGATAAATGAGCGCTAAGTCGGCAGAAATATGCGCGATGAGCGCACTATTAAATTGTTATAAGCCATGGGAAGATATGGAGTTTTTAATTAAGCCTCACAATGGAATTGGACCTGTCAAACTTGGAATGAATAGAGAGCAAGTAAGAGAATTACTTGCGGGCTTTTTCAGTCTGTCAGATGAGGCGAGTGATTTTTATTTTGATAGCTGTCTTCAAATTGAGTTTGAAAACGACTTAGTTAACTTTATCGGGGTTTCTCAAAACGAAAATTACCAACTTATGTTCGGTGATATTGACGTGTTTGATATTGATGGAAGTACTTTGTTTAAAGTAATTTCTGCTAATGAATCGGAGAGTCATTCATTTAATGAGTCAGAGTATATTTTCCCTGACCAAATAGTTACTCTTTGGGAAATGGGTGAGCAATACGATTATATCGGCAATCATAAACGTAAAGTTTGGGCTCAGCTCGGTATTGGTACTAAATCCTACCTTAAAGTGGTAAGTGGCTTATAACAAGCAATTAAACAGGGATTAAAAACAGCGGGCTCTTCGCTTCGCTCAATTTTAGCCCACTATTTTTAACCCGTTAATCGAGCGTTAGCAATTTAATTTAGCATGTGGAAATTTTTTTAACCCCTTTTGGTGTGTTCGGACGTTATTAAAAAATAATAATAAAATTTCAGGAAGAATATGAATAATAAAATACTAAAATCCCTCGCCATTGGCTCATTAGTTTTATGTAATTCAGTTGCTGCGGCAGATTGTCGTGATGTGTCAGAAATTATTGCTAAGCAGCTTGAAGATAACTACGTAATTCAAAATACGGCAACAAAGCTATCTAAGTTAATGCGCTCCAAGCTATTTCTCTCTGATTGCAGTCGCCTAGAATCAGCTGAAGATATAGCTGATTTTATGACTTTAGAATTAAACAAAATTGCTAATGATAAACACCTCTCTGTCGTTTATGACCCACAATGGGTAAATGAACTGAAAACATACCGTTCATCAGCACAAACTAAAGCGTTTTCGGATAGTCGAGCCATGGAAACTCCGACAGATAACTATGGTTTTAAAAAAGTTGAAATGCTTGATGGAAACATTGGTTACCTCGACATAAGAATGTTCTCTGACAGTCATTTAGGTGGAGAGACGCTTGAAAATGGGATGAAATTTTTACAGTATGCAGATGGTATCATTATTGATTTAAGGAACAATTTTGGTGGTAGCCCATTTATGGTAACTTCCTTAGCAAGTTACTTTTTTGACTTAGATACCGTCCACTTATCAACCTTTGAACAACGTGAAAACGGTGTGTTAACTCAAACGCAAGATTGGACGTCTCCATATGTTCCGGGTCCTAGGTTTAAAGATACTCCGCTTTATATTCTCACCAGCAGAAATTCTGCATCCGCTGCAGAAGGCTTTAGCTATGCTATGCAAAGTTTGACTAGAGCAACCATTGTTGGAGAGGTAACTGCTGGTGCCGCTCATGGTAGAAGTGCAGAAATAGTCAATAACGATTATATTCTCACTTTACCATCTACACGACCTGTTGACCCTCGAACAAAAGATAATTGGGAAAGAAAAGGTGTAAAACCAAATATAGAAACCAACAGCGACAATGCACTTAATGTAGCTTATGCTGAGGTGCTTAATTCCTTAATCAAAAATAATAGTAGCAACCTTAGTTTGCATCAATGGGTCTATCCATTGGTTAAAGCAAAATCCAGCCAGTACCAGCCAAGTCAGAGTGATTTCAATCAAATTATAGGTACGTATGGTAAGCGCAAAATTTTTCAAGAAAATGGCAAACTTTTTTATCAATATTTAGATGATCCAGCTTTTGAAATAGAGCTACTTGATAAAGAAACTATTATTTTTAAAGCGTTTACTGAAGCACGGTTGCAAGCAATATATAAAGATAAAGAAGCCGTAGCATTGAAAATGCTCTCTTTTGGCGAGGATGCACGAGAGTTTCAGAGAACGATGTAAAAATTGCTAACAAGTTGCTTAAATGGACGAAAAACAGCTGGCTTTTGCTCGTTCCTCGCTAATTTTAGCCAGCTATTTTATTGCCGCTTAGCAAAGCGTTATATGCTTTTGAGGAATTCATTCTAACTATCGCTGAACAAAACAAAGAAGTGTATGTGAAGTCTTACTGTCAGAATTGGTTAAGGCTGCTCTCTCTACAAAAGTTCAGCGAAGCCCAGAAACTATTGGATTGCCCAAACAGCTACGGAGAAACTTGGACAGAAGCCAAATTGAAGTTTGCTGTACAGGAATATTACGACAACACATCGCCAGTAACATTCCATAATGAAGACCTTTCCAGATGTTTTCCCGAATATTTGGAAACCGAATCTGGACACCTAATTTTTGGTTTTTATCTTCCGTCTAATAGTGAGATTACGGATCTAACAGTGGAGTTTGAGTTTATCCCGCAAGGTAACGGATTTTATGCAGCAACTATCAACAACGTCCATGTGTTGTAAAAGGCACGCATATAACAACTCAATAAATACACTCACTGCGTTCGCTGGGACGCATACACGTGGGGCGGCTTCGCCATTATGCCCCACATGTCTGCGCCCCTTATTTAAAAGTTAGCTGCTTTGAAGTCAATCATTAGTAAGGTGTCATAGTGAGAATTTTAGTAACAGGCTCTGCCGGTAGAGTCGGGCGTGCAATCTATATTAAATTAATGCGCACCCATGACGTGGTCGGCATTGATAAAACGCCTTGCTCAACAGCCGATTACATTGGTGATATTCTTGATAGTGATCTGATTGATCGGGCTCTTAAAAATGTTGATGTCATCATTCATACAGCGGCTCTTCACGCTCCACATGTTGGTTTAGTACCTGATTCAGAGTTTCAGTCTATCAACGTAGACGCGACCGAGAAACTCGCTCTGGCTGGATTAAAAGCAGGTATTAAGCACTTTATTTTTACCAGCACTACTGCATTGTACGGCTATGCTTCAACACCTAAAGGTATTGCAGGTTGGATAAATGAAGACATCACACCTCAACCCAAGTCGATTTATCATAAAAGTAAAATTGCGGCTGAAGCTAAGCTAGAAGAAATTTCAAAGTTGTTTCAGCTTCCAGTTACTGTGCTGCAAATGTCGAGATGTTTTCCTGAACCTGCGGATTTAATGGCAGTATTTCGCCTTACTCGTGGCATAGATGCTCGTGATGTAGCAAACGCTCATTTATGTTCTGTGGAAAAACGCTTAAGTGGTTTTAATCGTTTTATAATCTCAGGCGCTACACCTTTTCAACTTTCTGATTGTGAAGCTCTATATACTGATGCAGCATCTGTCATCGAGCGTCAATGTCCTGACATCGCGCTAGCATTTAAACAAAGAAATTGGCAACTACCTCAAAGCTTAGATCGCGTATATGACTCATCATCTGCCTGTGACAAATTAGGGTGGTCACCTATACATGGTTTTAAAAGCGTTTTGGAAATGCTAGATACTGAAATACCTGAAGTATTGCCAATTTTGAAACGCAGCTAACAAAGCAATTAAGAGTGATTCGGCATGGGCAGCGTTTTTACTATGCATTGCTTTTAACATTAGGCAAAGCGAGTTCGCCCTCAGTACACTCTTTTTTAAAAGTTTCATACTTTGTGCCTAAACTCGTTTGCAAGTTTAGTTTTTCGATAGCTGCCTGTATTAGCCCTTGTCCATCTTTTGTTCACTAAATGCTGGTGTTCATTTTTATTGAACGATATTAATTAGTGAACAGGTAAACTTAAATCCCTCACTGTAATTAGTGGAATAAGTACCAACCTGATAAGTAACCTTTAGGAGTTTATAACAGCTCTATTAAAATAAGCCCCTGTATTAAACGTAACGTTTAATACAGGTTTGGGCTAACCTACTAAACACCAAATGTATTAAAACGAATACTGCAGCCTTAATGAGATTGCATTGCCCGATGTGATAGTACCGCCTGCATCAAAGTAGTCGGCTTTAATGTAGTCGGCCATAAACTTTATGTTTTTGTTTACGGTGTAGTTAACGCCGAGGGCGTAGGTTTTTGCGTCTTGGTTTTCTTGCTTGAGCTTAAGTAGGCTGTAGCGGCCTGTAAGTTCCCAGCCTGGCTCTGAGCTTGCGCCTAGTTTTGCGTTTTTATACTTGCGGTATCCGCCTGATAGCTGATAACCAAATTGTAAATAGCCGCCTTCGTAATCGTTAGTTGTATTTTCAATACTGGTTACTTGTGCTTGTTGCCACTCGGCCATCATGGTAAATCTGTCTTTTAGCCATAGTAGCTCTACGCCTTGTTGCGAAAGGCTATCGGCATTAATTTTATCGCCTTCTATTAATGAGTCGGCGGTATAAACCTCAAGAGGTTCATTCACTCTAAATTCGTTACCGTCGTACTGCCTCTTACTAAAGGCGACGCCTAGATATAAAAGGTTGGTGTTTTGCTGCCATGGCACCCAAGTTACGCGCCCTGTAATAGCAGACGTTGCTTCGTCTTCATCGGGCTCGTAATAACCTAGCTGCCAATTTACTGAGGCTATGTCCCCGGAAAGGCTAATACCTAAGCTGCGTCCTGGTGAAAACGCTTCGCTTATCATGCTGCGTTCGAGCATTAGCAATTTACGCGAGCTAGTTAGTTTTTCTAGGCCAAAACCTTCTTTTTGTTGGCCTATGGTTAAATCGGCATATTTCCAGCCAGAGTATTCTAGGTAGGCGTCTTTTATTTCGGTTTCGCCATCGGCAAAGCCAAGCTGAAATTTACTTTTCCAATCTTTACTTATACCTGATTTAAAACTTAGGCGTGCGCGGCGTATTTCAGAGGTACTTTCTGAGCTGCTGCTGTCGTATTGCCCCTCTAACAAAGAGGTATCAAACTTGTTGTAGTCGAGCATGATATAGCCGCTTAGGTCTATATTGTCGTTAATTTTGGCAAAGCTTGCGTTACTAACAAGGCAAAGCGCTGAAAGTGCCGCATAAGTCATCGTTTGTTTAGAGGTCATGTTAGGCTGCCTTTATTTGTTTTTCGGCTAGGTAACTTACTTTTAGTTGCGCGACGTCTCTTAAAAAGTCGATGTGTTCTATGTCTACGGCAACGACGTTTAGGCCCGTGCGCTGTTTTAAATCATCAATTAGTGTGGCTTGGTTTTGCGGGGTTATGTTTTCTATGCGCTCGTAGCAAACGCTTTGTACTTCGTAGCGTTTTACAAATACGCTTGAGTCAATCAAAAAGGCAATTAAGCAAATAATGCCATTAAGAATACTTAGCTCAATTAAGCTCATTTGCCCTACAGAGGTCAGTAAAGCAATGGCAGTAACAAGGAATAAGTAGGTCATCTCTTTAATCGAAATAGACTCAGTGCGATACCTTAGCATGGTAAATACGGCAAATAGGCCAAATGCAAATTCCATTGACATATCAACGCCGTGCAGCAAAAAGGTTATAATAAAAACGCCTACGCCAAATAAAATAAACGAGCCTGCTACCACTGCATTTTTACTTACGCGAAAATAACAGCCATAGCAAAGTACAGCCAGTGAAAGGATATTTACTAAAAAGCGGGAAAGAAAAATAAGATCTAATTTGGTCATTTTAATTATTCTCTAAAGGTAAAAGCGGGTTAGTGCGGTTAAGGTGTTTTAAGCGGGCTAAAACAGGTTTAAAGCGGTTTACTTTTAATCGCTCGGGGTAGAGCAAAGCACAGCCAATGCAGTATTTACTAAACGAGGCAGGGAATATGTGGTGTTTGCTCATAAGTTTATAAAATGGCGAGCGTTTTGTTTTTTTACTTTGTTTAAGCTCGGCAATAAAAAAGCCCGGTAAGGTTATTTTGTTATCGCCTTTTGGGGTGTTGTACCACAGGTTAAAATCAAGCGTTAAACGCTCGGCTTTTTCTTCGTTAGCTAGGGCTATGCGGTTATAGCCGCTTTGCTGGGTTACATTTAAATGTGCAAAGCTGTTTTTCATTTGCTCTTTAATAAACGCCGTGCTGTTAGCTTGCTGGTTGTTAGTTTGCGCGAGCTTTATACGTGTTTTTACTGTGCGGCTTTGGTTGTTTTTTAGTTTTACTTCTAGGTATTCGGTGGCTGTATCAACGTAGCGCCTTTGGCGTACTTTGTAGCGGTTAAGCTTACCGTTATGGTGGGCTTTATATAAATCAAGCTCGGGTGTATCAAGGTACTGATTATAATAAGAAAACAATCGCTTTCCTTGTATATCAAGTACACGGTACTGGCCTTGTATATGAGTAAGTAGCTCAGGTAAAAACGATAGTGGCAGCATAAACTTGCTGTCTACACGGTTCATTAAATTAGCGTTATTAAGATCGTTTAATCCGTAACCTTCAAACGGAATAAGTAACTCGTTAATTAAGCTTGTTAATGAGCCATGCGCATCTGGCTTTTCAGGCTGAGCCTGCTTATTTTTAGTGTTTATAGCAGTAATTGCTACTGGTGAGATTGAAGTATCCTTTTCAAAAAGTTCATCCTTAAAACGTGCTTGAATTGTCATAATTTTCTCAGATTATTAAATTGCAAAGTAATAGAGTGCAGTGCCAGCGTGCTGACACCGCATCAAGGATGGGTTGTTTATCTAGAGCAAAATCCGCTGCCATCACCCGCTGAGGGCAATGTGCCATCAAGCTGCGCGGCCATATTTGCTACGCGGTACTCCATAAACGAGGTTAAGCCGTAAAACTGCCCCGTGGTAGAGGTTAGGTTTTGCTCAAAGTAGGTTGAGCCATAAAAGCTAGTTGGGTCGTTTTGTACGTGCTCACGAATTAAATCGGCTATTTCATTTACGCGTGCGTTAAATGTGTCGCTTGAAAGTGAGCCATTAATAAGCTGTGTTAAGTAACTGTGGTACGTATCGAGGTGGCTTTGCTCGGCAAATACATTAGCAATTAATGGGCGCTCGCTTAATGCGCCGCTTACAGGCTCATCAATGTAGAGCTCTCTTACATCTACGCTATTACAATCCATGTTAAATGTGCCGAATGACTCGTTAAAATCCCACGGCAAAATGCTAAATACGCCATCGTCATCGTAAATATAATAGTTATGTGCAAGCGGGCCGTGGTAGCTATCTAAATTAGACAGTGAAGTACTAACCGACATATAACGTAAAAGTGTGTCTACTTCTATGGCGCTGGTTTCGCCTTTATCGAGCGATTCTACAAAGTTAATAAAGGCGCCGTTATCTGTGGTTTCTTCGTTGGTTTGCAGGTTTATATCGGTATAGCTTTGTATGTCGTCACCTAGCCATAATAAATCGCTGCCTGTGCCATCTGGCTTGTATAAATCGCCATTACTGTTGGTAAAGTGTTTTTCAACAAATTCGCCATCTACGGCTTCTACCATTAAATACAAACCAAATAGTTCGCCGTTTACATAAAAGTTAACGTAAGCATGCTCAGGCGTTGGCACGCCCATTTCATCCATTAGCTCGTAGGCGATTACTTCACGCATGTACGACGGGTCGTTAAACGAGTTTTGTAGTGTGAATTTTTTTAGCCCAAAAAACTTTTGCCCCGACACATATTCGTTAATATCAACCTTAAAGCTGTAACGGTCGCTGCTAGAGTTGGCAACGCTGCTTAAACTTGAGCCGCCTTTAGTGCGAATAGCCACGCTATCGAGTGTTACCCCGTTAAAGGTAATAGCGGTTTCGTGGTACTGCTCATCAAGTGGGTTATCTAGAATGTCTTGCCAGTTTTCGTCGCTAATTGTAATAGAAAGCGTATTAACCGCTGTGGGTGTAAAGGCGGTTGCAACTGTATTTTCACTACTTGGAGTAGGTGTTAAAAACGCATGAGTAAAGCCTGTACTGCTACTTAGGCCGTAACTAAAGCCTGTGGCTACATCACTTTCATCCCAGTCAATGTAGTCAATTACTTCATCGTTGAGTATTAAGCTTAGCCCGTCTTCTTTGCCTAGTTTAAAAGGGACGTAGTAAGTGCCTGGGTCTTCATCGGTGGCATAAATAGTAATGTATTCACCTGCGTATAAATCTATGTCGGGCAGGGTTACGGGGTCTATGTCGTCGCTTTCATCAATAACTTGGTAGTTGGCTAAGTTAATTGTATTTTCGCTGTTGTTGTATAGCTCAAACCAGTCGTTGCCGTCGTCTGCGGCGCTTGCCACTATTTCGTTAATAACGAGTGGCCCGTGGGTTGCTTGGCTGTTTGAGCTAAGCTCTGTTGGAGTGAGTACTGCAGTTGCATCGCTGCCATCTGGGTAGCGGCCATAGCTGTAACCATTTAGCGCTTGGCCTTTATTCCACGATAACTGCTCTATAATTACATTGTTACTGTAAAGGCTTACGGTATCGCTTGAGCCTAATTTAAACGCAACGCTTGGCAGGTCGCCTAAATCATCGGTGCTTGCGTAAATGCGGTAAAACTCACCAGGCGATAACGTAATATCAGGTAGTGCAAATTGCTCGTTATTGTCATCACTTAGTGTGTAGTCGGCTAAATAAACATCGCTACTGCTTGTTACATAAAGCTCTATCCAGTCCTCGCCGCCGCTGCTGTCTTTTGCTACTACTTCGTTTATACGAAGTGGTGCATCTTCAGCAATTAAAGTTGTAACAAGTGAAGAGGTATCGGCTGTTTGGTTAGCTGCGCCCTCTGTTGGCGTTAGTGTTTGCGCGGTGCCGGTGCCATCGGTGTATAAGCCGTAACTAAAGCCTTCAGCGGCTTCGCCTTCTTCCCAATCAAGTACGGAGATAGCAGTGCCGTCCTCATATAATGTAACCGCATCGTCACTCCCTAGTTTAAAGGTAACGTAATAACCGCTATCGGGCGGCGTGTCGGTTTCATCAATGGCTTGAATAACAATAAACTCACCTTGCGAAAGCGCTACTGCGGGTAAAGCTTGAGGCACTCTATCGGCGTTATCATCAACAAGCGAAAATACCGATAAGTCGGCAATATCTTCAGTGGCGTATAGCTCAATCCAATCGTAGGTGGTATCGCTTGGGCTTGCGACAATTTCGTTAATAACTAAGCCCGTGGAGGTGGTTGTTGATGATGAGTCAGTTTGCTCTGTGCTGCTATCGGTTGTTTGCTCAGTACCGCCACAGCCATATAAAAATGTAGTAGAGGCGATAACTGAATAAAATATAAAAGGTTTTATATTCATGTATGCACGCTTATTATTTTATTAAAGTGGGCAAACTATAAAAATAGAAGGTGCAAACAATGTGTAAACATTCAGTAATATTCAGTATAGTGAGCTTAATTACTCACTTTAAAAGTTACTTTAACCTTATGTTTAAACAATTAATTTTATTGTGCGCGTTAAGCATGCCGCTTGTAAGTAATGCCGCTACTGCGCCATTTTCGGGCGATATTACAACTGATGTACTATTAAACGATTACGATAAGTTTAATAAGCAGTACAACGCATTTACGCCAACCGAGCAAGATATAGCCTTAATGCAAAAGCTAGAAGGCAAGGCATTAGTTGTATTATTTGGCACTTGGTGTCACGACAGCCAACGCGAAGTACCAAAGCTTATTAAGTTACTTGATGCGTCTAAGGTAAAACTTGCAAGCGTTAAATATGTGGCCGTGGGTTACAACAAGCAAGACGACGCTGGAATAGCACAGGCGCACGACTTGCAATACACGCCAACGTTTATAGTAAAAGACGATGGTAAAGAGTTAGTACGCGTAATTGAAAAACCAACGGGTACATTGGCACAAGATTTAACGCAGGGTTTGTGAGTAGAGCTTGGGGATATGAGAGTTTACTGATTCAGCCTAATAGACTTATAAGTTAGCTTGTGGGCTGTTATGAATGATCTCTTAGTATTTCAATATGAGAGGTCAGGATTTTACCCCTTTGTTTTTTTAAGGAGGAAGTATGTTTTTAAAAAGTGATGTAGAAAAGCTTGAAGAAAACTTTAGGTTAGCTAAGCAGGCATTACCTGATATTGATAGTTCTAGTGGCTACCCTAATTATCCTGAAGTTATTTCTGAATTTATGAATAGTCTATGTTCCCCTCCGTGGTTAAAAATTGATTATGACCCAAAAGAAGTAAAAAATATCATTTCAAATATAGATAATGCTTCCCCTGATAATTTACGTAATGTATTGACAGATGCAAATCGTATTGAACGTTTTGGTTGTGGGCAATGGGCAGTAATTTTAGGCGGAGATTTTTTTCCTTTAGTTATAGCTCGTGCTTATGAGCTCACAAAACCCTAACAAACATAAGCGATAGAGGACAAACTGTCTCACACATCACGAGTTATCAACGCTCGCTTTAACGTTTATGTAAATTTACGACGCGCGTTAAATTCACTCATTTAAAAATTGAGCACTAAATAAACTTTTTTCGAAGGCTTGCGCAGCGTGTGAAGAGGGTCTGTCTTTATAATGCAGTTGATAAAGAGGGCGAGAGAGTTGCTCGTTATTTTTTTGGCTCAGGCGCGTTAATTTGCCTAACTGCACTAAATCTTCAGTGACTACGTTTGGCAATAAAGCGACCCCCATACCTTGAGCAACAGCCCTTGCAATGGCTTCGTTGCTGCCTAATTGCATACTTTGCTCAGCCTGTACGCCATGTTGTGCTAATAACTTTACCGACATTTCTAACGTGCCAGAGCCTGGCTCGCGTAATAGCCAAAACTGCTCGTTTAACCACGCTTTTAAGTCTTTAGTGGGCTTAAAGTTGCTCGGTATAACCACACTCATTAAATCATTTTGCCAGTGCTTACTAATAATGTGCGGCTCGGTAGGTGTGCCTTCAACCAGTGCTAAATCGATAGTGCATTCAAGTAAGGCATGCTCAATTTGCGCGGTATTAGCCACTTGTACTTCTACTTTTATATGCGGGTACTGCGCACAAAATTTGGCTAAATAAGGCGGTAGCCAATAACTGGCAATGGTGGTGCTGGTGCCTATAACTAATGTACCGCGCTTAAGCCCTGTGCGCGATTTAATATCTTCAATGGCGGCTTTTTCGATAGCAAAAATACTGCGGGCGTGATCATACAAAGCTTGGCCGCCCTCGCTTAAGGTGAGCTTTTTACCCTTAGATGCACGTTCAATAAGTTGAATATTTAACTGATGCTCTAGCTCTTTTAGCGCTTTAGAAACAGCGGGCTGGCTTATACAAAGCGCTTCGGCTGCGCCTGAAAAGCTACCCAATTTAGCCACTGTATAAAACACCCTAAGTGCATGTAAGTTCATTGTATAACCTTAAATTGCATAACTCTAAATTGTATAACTTTAAGTTATCAAATCATGATTTTAATATATTGGAGTTATATTTTGAGCTTTCTTACAATTAAGTCAACACATCAATATGGTTTAAGTGAGGGAATATTATGCTTAGCGCTATTAAAAATAGTTTTCAGCCTTTGGGTATTAATACTAAGCAATACGGCGATACGCGCTGGTGGTTAGGTATGCTGCTGGTGGTTGTGTTAGCGGGGGCATCTGTTGCATTAAGTAAGTTACCTATAATGCAAAGTGCGCAATTTAGCTCCTTAACAATTGGTATTGTGCTTGGCATTATTGTGGGTAACAGTGTGTTTTCGCGTATAGCTACGCGTACAGATGTAGGCGTTGATTACGCTAAAAGTATATTACTCAAAGCGGGCGTTATTTTATTTGGGTTTAGAATTACTTTTGCGCAAGTAGCGGATGTAGGCTGGCATGGCCTATTAACCGATGTGGTAATGCTGCTTGGTACGTTTATATTAGCAGTACAGCTAGGTAAGCGCGTTTTTAAGCTTGATGAACAAACAACCATACTAATAGGTGCGGGTAGCTCTATTTGTGGCGCCGCAGCGGTAATGGCAACTGAACCAGTTATAAAAGCACAAGCGCATAAAGTATCTGTAGCGGTGGCAACGGTTGTGGTGTTTGGCACGTTAAGTATGTTTGCCTACCCAATTATGTTTGAATATATGGGTGTGAGTGAGCATGCGTACGGTATTTTTGTTGGTTCAACCATTCATGAAGTTGCGCAAGTGGTAGCAGCAGGGACTGCGGTAAGTGCCAATGCAGCCGACACCGCCGTGATAGAAAAAATGCTCCGTGTAATGATGCTTGCGCCATTTTTAGTGGGCTTATCGTTTTGGCAAAGTAAAAAGCATGCAAACATAAACGCACAGGGCGGCGAGCAAAAATCAGGAATTACAATCCCTTGGTTTGCAGTGTTATTTATAGTGGCAAGTGGTGTGCATTCGTTATCGGTTATTCCGCAAGGTACTACAAGCGCCATTATATGGTTTGACAATATACTACTCACCATTGCCATGGTCGCACTTGGGCTGCGTACACATGTTGGCGCTATTCGCCAAGCGGGTATAAAACCACTGTTATTAGCAGGCTGTTTATTTTTGTTTTTAACCTTAGCTGGCTTTGCCATTAATATAGGCATTGCGCAGCTGTTTTAAAATATAACCTGGTGGAGGGAGATTGGCTTAAATAGGCCAATCTACTTCGTTTAAGTGATCGAGCTGCTGCGTTTTATTACTGTGCCCGTGCCATTTATTGGTATAAATACCATTTGGGTCAAACTGCGCCGTTTGCTTTTGTATATTAAAGTGGCGGCCGCCACGCGGGTCAACCCCCACACCGGCTATGTATTGCCAGTTGCCCCAGTTTGCTGCTACATCGTAATCAATCAATTGTTGCTCAAAATAGGCTGCGCCGTATCGCCAATCAAGGGCAAGCTCGTTTACTAAACAGCTTGCTGCAATTTGCCTTGCTCGGTTTGAAATGTAACCCGTAGTGTTTAGCTCTTTCATAATGGCATTTACAAGCGGGTAAGGCGTTGTGCCGTTACACCAAGCAGCAAAGCGTGTAGGTGTAAAAGTAGTAAGCGGTTTAGTTTGTTTTTGCCCTTTAAAGCTAAACAGGGTGTTACCTGCTTTAAGTGCGTGCCATTTAAAATACTCTCGCCATAGCAGTTCAAATTTAATCCAATAAGTAGACTCGTTTGCCGTATTGCATTGCTCGTAATTTTCTACTGCTTTGTAAACTTGTTTTGCACTTATACAGCCAAAGGCAAGCCAAGTACTAAATTTGGTGGTGTTGTTAAAGCCATCAAGTTCGTTGCGAGTCGTTTTATAAGTACTTGGCATTGCGCCTGCAAAGTATTGCTTTAAATGAGCTTGCGCACTGTTAAACCCGCCATGCATTGCGCCTTTATTTGTTATACGTTCTATAGGTTTTTTTGCGCATAAAGTTATTGGCTTAGGCAGCAAGCCGTTTGGCAAAGTTGTTGGTGTAATAGGGCTATTAGCGGCCTCTACCTTTTTACGAAACGGGGTAAAGTGTTTGGGTAATTCGCTTAAATCAAAGGGGAGGTCATTTTGCTTAAAGAGCGTGTCTTGCTGCGTTCCTGTAAATTGTGTATTGAGGCAATGTGCTTTGAGTAAGCTTATTTGGCGTTGCTCGTACACGCCAAATTGTTCGCTGTATACAACTTCATCAATATTTTGCTCATTAATACGCGCTTTTAAAAGCGATACGGGTTCGCCCTCAAGCACATGCAGGGTTTGCCCGCGCTCAATAAGTGTTTGTTGTAGCTCGTACAAGCTTTGCATTAAAAATTGCTGTTTGTGTATGCCGTAAGGTTTTTGTTGGTAATTATTATTTTTAAACCAGTGCGGGTTTATAACAAATACAACATCAAGCGCGCACTGCCTAGTAGCAAGGTCACTAAAAACTGGGTTATCGGTTAGGCGTAAATCGTTTTGTAGCCAATATAAAATGCGTTTGCTCATACTTATGCTCTGGTTTTTGTAATCATTAAGTTTACGAAGCAAAAGCGGGTAGGGATTAGTTTTGAGGTATTTAATGCGGTTTTGAAAAGGGCGATAAACTTACCGCCCTTTAGTGTTTAAAAGTCGTGTTTAAAAGTATTGTTTTAACTTACTGGTTTTTGTTCTGCTATCCAATCGTTTATAACGTCTTCAAGCACTGCCATAGGCAATGAGCCTTGGCCAATAACAGTGTCGTGAAAGCTGCGTATATCAAATTGAGCGCCGAGTTCTTTTTCGGCTTTTGCGCGAAGCTCTCGTATTTTTATTTCGCCCATTTTGTACGAGAGCGCTTGGCCTGGCCATGAAATGTAACGATCTATCTGATCTTCCACCGCACTTTGTGGTAAAGCGGTGTGACTGGCTAAGTAATCAATTGCTTTTTGGCGGCTCCAACCAAAGGCATGAATGCCGGTATCAACAACAAGCCTCACTGCACGCCACATTTCGTAGCCTAAACGGCCAAAATCGCTGTATGGGCTTTGATAAAAACCAGCTTCTTTACCTAAGCGCTCTGTGTATAGTGCCCAACCTTCGCCAAATGCAGAGTGGCTAAGTGTGCGTCTAAATTCGGGTACATTTAGCTCCATAGCAATGGCGTTTTGTAAATGGTGCCCGGGTATGGCTTCGTGCAGACTAAGTGCTTCTAAATTATATAAAGGCTGCAGTTTAGGTGTTGAGGCTAAAAAGTAAGTGCCTGGTGAGCGGTTATCTGGCGGTGGCATATAAAATGCACCACGACTTGCTGAGCCCTTAATAGTAAAGGTGTTACGCGGTAAGTGGCCAAAGTAAGTGGGCAATTTGCCATACATTTTTTGCGTAATGAACGCGGTTTTTTCTAGCAAGTCTTGCGCGTCTTTTGCGTAAAATTGCTCATCGGTTGCTAAAAATTCTAAAAACTCACTATAGGTGCCATCAAAGCCTACTTCATCAATAATATTTTGCATTTGCGCCTTAATACGCGCGACTTCTTTAAGGCCTAACTCATGTATTTGTTTAGGTGTGGCGTTTGTTGTGGTGTAGTAATTAACCGTGTACTTGTAGTAATCAAGCCCGCCTTTAACGCCTGCTATGCCCGGCTGCGCTCTACAGTGTGGCATATAGTCATTTTCAAAAAAGTCGTAAAAATGCTGATACGCAGGAATTACTTTATCTTTAATTATGGCTTGGGCTTTTTGTTTTAAGTTTGATTTTTGCGCTTTACTAAAGGTATTAGGTATACGCGTAAAGGGCTCGTAAAGGGCGCTGTTTTCGGGGTTTTTAACTATGTGCGCGCTAATGCTTTGGCTGTAATTTTCAAAGGTTTTACAGTAATGGGTAAATCCTGTTTTTATCCCTTCTTTCATTAAATCAATATTTTGCTGATTAAAGCGCGGGTAGTCGGCAAGGCTGATTAAAAATGCGTTGTAATCATCAGCTGTTAAAAAAGCCATATTAGCGGGTGCTTCTGCAAAGTAGGTATGCCAGCCACTCAAAAAGTTTACCGGAAAATACTTATCTTGATAAAGGTAGCTTTGCTGCTCGGTTTCTCGCTCATATTTAAATAAGCGGTAGTTCATTAGCTGATCCTTGTTGAGCGTTTTTGGATCAATGTTGGCTAAGCTTTTTAGTACGCTGTTGTTATAAGCTTGGCGCTTTGCAATGGCTTGCTCGCTCCAATTTGGTAATGTGCCGTTTGGTTTCCAACCGTCTGGATCGGTCCGAAAAAATATTTTTTCAGCTTTGGCATTTTGCCAGTGGTTATCAATAATGGTTTTTAAATCGCTGTTACTGTCGGCAAGGCTTGGTAGCGAGGCGGCTGCTAAGCAAATAGCTAAAATACGTTTTTTAAACATAGTGATCCGTTATTGGCGAGTTAGTCGCGCTTTTTTATTTTAATTTGTGCTCAATATAGTACCAAGTTAACTTAATCAATGCGCTTACTTTTATAACTTGTACCTCTAGGCTTTACTTTTTGATTGAACAAATTTCACTGCGTAACTGAGTGGCGCACTAGTTTATTGTTTTATCAGCGTTTAGAATGATTAAAACTTATTATAAAAAATGACCGTCATGTTTAATAAAGTAATCGCCTTAATTGATGAAGCAAACAACCAAGACCCAAACAGTGAGCAATTTAATGGGGAGAGTGTTCCTAAAGAGTATTTATACTCACAGCGTATGAGCGATATGCTAACTCGCTTTAAGCCTGATGCCGATGAACTCATGCAAATTGCAGTGCGTGGGCAGCATATACAACGTTGGAAGTCGCCGCGTAGCGACTTTGCAATGAACAAGCAAGGCTATCATCAGTGGCGCAGTGCGCTTTATATATTTCATGCCAGTAGCGTTGTTGCGCTTATGCAGCAAGCTGGGTACAGCGATGCTGAGCAAAACAGAGTGTACGATGCAGTTGCTAAAAAAAATATTAAACGTAACCCAGACAGCCAATTAGTAGAAGATGTAGCAAGCCTGGTATTTATTGAGCATTACATGCTCGGGTTTGCTAATAGTAAGCCTGATTACGATGAGCAAAAATGGATAGGGATTATTCGCCGTACATGGCAAAAAATGTCAGACGACGCGCATGAGTTTGTACTTGCAGGTAATATTACATTACCTGCGCCGCTTGTTGGGCTTATTCATAAAGCACTTGAGTAAAGTAGTGTAAGTTAAGTATTAAAATAAAAGGATTTTAGAATGTTATGCCCACGCACAAATACCTCTCTTGAGCCGTTATTAATTGGCGGGATTACTGTTTTTACGTCAGCGCAAGGCGGCGTATTTTTTGATAACAGCCAAATTTTTAAGTTTAGCTCGCCAGAGTTAAAGCATGGTCAGGTATTACTTAAGTATTTGAGTAATTACATTGAAGGTGAGGGCGATGTATCATCGCGAGTAAATTGCCCAAAGTGCTTAGGGTCTGTTGAACTTTGCGGATTGAAATTTGTTCAAACTAGGGGCTATTTAATCACGGCGCGAGGTTTGTAACCTAGTGGACTAAGTAAAAGCCAAGCAACAAAGAGTAAATAGTCCCTAGGAAGAACCCTTTGGGTAGCGCCTGTTTGGCATTAATGCTACGTTATCGCCTATTTATGGGGAATAACCACACTACATAGGCTCTGCCTTGCCTAAATACCAAACAGGCTGCTGCAAATTTAACCTTGAAAGATCAACAGACCCTAGATATAGTGATGATGCGCCGGTTTTTTTCACCGCTCAAAGTGGTTGAGATAGACGAGTGCCCAGGTTGCGCTGGCATATGGCTTGATAGCGGCGAACTTGCAAAAATACACGAAAACCATTTAACACCCAAAGAGCGAAAGCTGTTAGCGCATGAAATGGCCACCAATCATGGGTTTATATCTATTAAGCCGCCAAAATCTAAGTATTACCCCAAAGCGCCTAAAAATAGCCAAGACACCACCGTTGAACGGCTGGTGCAATTGGCATTACTTAATCTTTAATACCAAGCCTCAAAATAAATCACTCAATTAAACTAATTGGTATAAAGCATAAAAAACGGCGTACTAAAAAGTACGCCGTTTTTCTGTAGTAAATTAACTCTAACGAATTTATTTATTACGGTTTTCTTTGGCAAAGGCACGTATTTTACGTTTTTGCGAAAGCGTTACTTTGTTAGTACGCCCTGCAAATGGGTTATCACCTTCTCTAAATTCAATTTTGATTGGGGTGCCCATAATTTTAAGTGCTTTACGGTAGTAGTTCATCAGGTAGCGTTTGTAGCTATCTGGTAAATCGTGAACTTGGTTACCGTGAATTACAATACGTGGCGGGTTATAACCACCGGCATGCGCATATTTAAGCTTAACACGACGACCACGAACAAGTGGCGGCTGATGATCGGCCTGTGCCATGTCCATAATACGGCGTAGCATTGCGGTGCTAATACGTTTAGTTGCTGACTCGTACGCTTCATCAACCGATTCAAATAAATGACCAACACCTGTACCGTGAAGTGCAGATATAAAGTGTAAGCGTGCAAAGTCAATAAAGCCTAAACGGCGATCAAGCTCTGTTTTAATACGATCTTTGACGTAATCATCAAGCCCATCCCATTTGTTCACGGCAATAACCAATGAACGACCTGAGTTAAGCGCAAAACCTAATAAGCTTAAGTCTTGATCAGAAATACCATCGCGAGCATCAACAACCAGTAATACAACGTTTGCATCTTCAATGGCTTGAAGCGTTTTAATTACTGAAAACTTTTCAACCACGTCGCTTACTTTTTTACGCTTACGAACACCTGCGGTATCTATTAAAATATATTCTTTGTCGTTACGAGTCATCGGAATATAAATAGAGTCGCGAGTGGTGCCCGGCATATCGTATACAATTACACGTTCTTCACCGAGTATACGGTTTGTAAGTGTAGACTTACCTACGTTAGGGCGACCAATAATAGCCAGTTTTACTGGTTTATCGGCAAACGCTTGATGGTCTGTATCGTCGCCTTCAGCTTCTTGATAAAGGTCGATTAACTCTTCATCGTCATCAGCAACGTCTTCATCTAGTGCTGCAAGCTCTGCAATTACAGGCTGTAAAGTGTGCTCTAAAAGCTGAGTAATACCACGCCCATGTGCTGCTGCAATATGGTGAATATTACCTAATGATAATTGATAAAATTCTGCACAGTTTGAGTCGGCGTCAATGCCATCTGTTTTGTTGGCAACCACAAAGCTTTTTTTCTCTTGCTTGCGCAAGTGATTAGCAATGGCTTGGTCAGCAACGGTCATGCCTACGCGGGCATCAACCAAAAACAACACAATATCGGCTTCTTCAATGGCAAGTAACGACTGGTCGGCCATTTCGGTTTCGATGCCTTCTTCAGAGCCATCAATACCACCCGTGTCTACCACGATAAATTCATAGCCATCGTAATTAGCTTGGCCATATTTTCTATCTCGTGTTAAACCTGGAAAATCGGCTACGAGTGCATCACGAGTACGTGTTAAACGGTTAAATAATGTGGATTTGCCCACATTGGGTCGCCCAACTAGAGCGATCACGGGAAGCATAAACTACCTCTTTAAAAAACAACAAAAGGCTTCGCAGTGCGAAGCCTTACAAAAAACCTTTAAGTGTTAGCTAGTTAGTTAGGGGTGTTTACCACACTAACTTCACCATCACGGGTGTATAAAATTAGCTTGTCGTCGGCTACAACCGGCTCAACAAAAAAGCCTGAGCTGTCAAATTCTTCACGAGATACTAACTCGCCAGTGTCTTTGTTTAGCCAATGTAGGTTACCTTCTTGGTCACCTAAAGCTAAGTGGCTACCTGCAACTGCAGGGCCTGTTAGGTACCAACCTCGTAGAGCGGGTTGGCTCCAACGTTCAATACCTGAATTTTTATCTAATGCGTAAATTACGCCTTCGCTATCTACTAGGTAAATAGTTTGTGCATCCATCGCTATTTCGCGGTAGCTGCTGTATTCACGTTTCCATACAACATTGCCTGAACGAATATCTACTGCTGCTAGGTTACCGTTGTATGCAATAGCATAAGCGTAAGGGCCGCTAATAATTGGTTGTGTGTCTACATCAACCAAACGCTCAAATTCTGATGCGCCTTTAGCAACGGCAATTTCTGCACTCCATGCTGAATAACCGCTCTCTGAAATGAGTACACTTAATTTACCTGTTTCTAAGCCTACTAACACACCACCGTTTGCAACTGTTGGCGAGCTTTGGCCACGCAATGTAAGCGGTGGTACTTCTTGTTCAAAGTTCCAGCGTTCTTCGCCTGTATCTGGGTGCAGCGCTAATAGTTTACCCGAGCCTAAATTAACAAAAATTAGACCATCGCCCGCAGCTGGTTTTGATAACGCTTCGCCTGGCACATTTTTACGCCATACTTCTTCACCCGTTTCGCGGTCAAGGGCAATAATAAATCCGTGCTCAGAGCCTACGTAAATTTTACCATAAGCTTGTAATATACCGCCTGATAATTTTGCTGTGCCGTTATCTGACCATGGCCAAAACGATAAATCTTCACGTACGTCGGTTTCCCATAACGTGTCGCCATTAGTAAGCGAAAGCGCTTCAATTTGGCCTTCGCGGCTAGCTACATAAATAGTGTCTTTGTATACAGCAGGCGATAAGCGAGAAAAATAATGTTCTACACCACTGCCAACCGACTCTTGCCACACTACGTCTGTTTCAAATTGATTAACAATTTCAGGAAGTACTAACTCGTCTTCGTCATCACTTGATGAACAACCCATTAGCGTTGCCATGCACAGTGCGAGAGTTGCTGTTGTTATTTTTTTCATACCTAAAACCTTATGCCGCTGGGCTAGTTACTGCTAGGTCGTCTAATTTAATTTGTAATAAAGGGTTTGTTGTTAAACCGCCTGCATCGGCAGCTGCTTGATACGCAGTGCGAGCTTGGTCTTTATTACCTTGTGCAATGTAAATATCGCCTTTTAGCTCAGCTACATTGGCGTTATATGCCTCTGGTAGGGGTGAGTTTAATGTACTTAGGGCTTCGTCAAATTTACTTTGCGCAAGTTGAATACGTGCTAAACGCGTAATGGCAATGGCTTTAAGCTCTTCGCTTTGGGCGTTTGTAACAATCCAGCTAAGTTTTTCGCTAGCAAGGTCTAATTTTTTTGCATCAACAGCGTCTTTTGCCGCAACAAAAGCGGCTAAAGTTGCATAGCTTGTGTCTTGGTTGTTTTTAATGAATGTATCGGCTGCGCCAAGTACATCGTCACTTTGTACAAGTGTTGTATATTCGTCAGACGCTTGCTCAGCAGTTGTAATTTGGTTTTGGTTGTATGCTTTCCAACCGTATAAGCCGCCTAAACCTACAATTACACCTAGCGCAAGTGAAATACCGTTTTCGCGAAAAAAGCGCTTAATGGCTTCTGCTTGTTGTTCTTCTGTTGAATAAATGTCCATTATTACCTCTTAAGTTAGCTTAGCTATTGATAAGCTCAGCTAATAGCGCTTTAGCTTGTTCTAATTCTAGTGTGACTTGCTCTTTACGCTCACGTAAATACTTTATGGTCACAACGCCTTTTTCTAATTCATCTTCGCCAATAATAACAGCCACTAGTGCATCGCTTTTATCAGCTCGTTTTAGTTGTTTTTTAAAGTTACCGCCGCCGGCATGCACCATAACGCGTAAACCGGGTACGTCGCTACGCAGTTGCGCTGCAATGGCAGGGGCTTGTACGCTGGCTTTGTCGCCCATTGCCGCTAAATATACATCAGCATTGCGGCGAATGTCACCTACGCACTCAAGTGCTTGGAGTAACAGTACTAAGCGCTCTAGACCCATAGCAAAACCAACTGCGGGCGTTGCTTTGCCGCCAAGTTGCTCAACTAAGCCATCGTAGCGTCCGCCAGCACACACTGTACCTTGTGCACCTAGGCTATCTGTTACCCATTCAAATACTGTGCGGTTGTAGTAGTCTAAACCACGTACTAACTTTTCATTAACCGTGTATATGACGCCAGCTGCGTCTAAACGTTCACATAAATTTGCAAAATGTTCTTTTGATTCAGCATCTAAATGCTCAGACAATTTAGGCGCATCCACTAAGATTGCTTGCACGTCTGGGTTTTTGCTATCAAGTACACGTAATGGGTTTGAGTACATACGGCGCTTTGAATCTTCATCAAGCACGTCGGTATGTTGTTCAAGGTAGGCAACGAGTGCATCGCGGTAATCAGCACGCGCTTCGTTAGAGCCTAACGAGTTAAGCTCTAAACGCACGTGTTCGTTAATGCCAAATGCTTTCCATAATTGCGCGGTAAGTAAAATAACTTCTGCGTCTATGTCGGCTGTGGCAATACCAAATGTTTCTAAACCAAATTGGTGAAACTGACGGTAGCGGCCTTTTTGAGGGCGCTCATGACGAAACATCGGGCCCATGTACCACAGGCGCTGCTCTTGGTTATAAAGCAAGCCATTTTGGTTACCTGCACGTACACACACTGCGGTGCCTTCTGGGCGAAGGGTTAGCATGTCGCCGTTACGATCGGCAAAGGTGTACATTTCTTTTTCTACTATATCGGTTACTTCACCAATAGAGCGTTTAAATAAGTCGGTTGATTCTACAATAGGAAAACGAATTTCTTGATAACCGAACGATGCTACTGTCTCGCGTAAAATGTTTTCTACTTTCTGCCAAACTTGCGTGTCGCCCGGCAGACAATCGTTCATACCGCGAACTGCCTGAATTTGTTTTGCCACTGATAAATCCTAATTACTGTTTATGTGTAATAAAAAAATGCTTACACAACAAGAATGCTAAAAATTGACCCGTCATTATATACCCAAATGACCCCATGATGCGAGCGTCGTTTGAATTAAAAGCGATTTAGGCAAGGCATTGATTGAAAGTAATAGTGGTTCTATTGTTAAAATCAATAACGCAGTATAAATCGCTTTTAAACCAACCCGTTGGGCGGTTCACAGACACTTACTCTCATCGTTGTTACTTTTTAAAAGGGATTGCCATTCTTGCAAAGTAACGCCTTGATATTAAGAGCCTGTGAAACGCTGAATTCTGTATCTTGGGGTCGTTTGGGTATCCTCTAGCTATAAAGGTAAACGCCAAACAGCGTGGTTTGGCGCTTTATACGGTATTTATTCGACTATTTTAATGTCGATAGGTGTTTGCTGCTCTTTTTGAGCAATAAAGTCGCGCACGTAACCTTCAAGCTGGTCAATAATGTTGTTGTTATCAATACGCGCTTTTTGACGCTCGCCATTAATGTATAAACCTGAGCGGCGGTTTGCACCGGCAAGGCCAATATCACTAACTAGGGCTTCGCCTGGGCCGTTAACGACACAACCAATTACCGAAACAGACATTGGCTCAACAACATCTTCTAGGCGCTCTTCAAGCTGGTTCATGGTGCTTACTACATCAAACTCTTGACGTGAGCAGCTAGGGCAGGCAATAAAGTTAATACCGCGAGAGCGTATACGCAGCGATTTTAAAATATCAAAACCTACTTTGATTTCTTGAACTGGGTCGGCAGCAAGTGATACACGTAGCGTATCGCCAATACCTTCGGCAAGTAACATGCCTAAGCCTACAGCCGATTTAACCGAGCCTGAGCGCATACCGCCGGCTTCGGTGATCCCTAAATGCAGGGGTTGATCTATTTCTTTAGCAAGTAAGCGATAAGCGCCTACAGCTAAAAATACGTCTGATGCTTTTACCGATATTTTAAATTGGTCAAAATCAAGGCGGCGTAATATATCTACATGGCGCATTGCTGATTCAAGTAATGCCTCGGGAGTTGGCTCGCCGTATTTTTCTTGTAGGTCGCGCTCTAATGAGCCGCCATTTACACCAATACGAATAGGAATATTATGCTCGCGCGCTGAGTCTACAACGGCTCTAATACGCTCTTCACTGCCTATATTTCCTGGGTTTATACGTAGGCAATCTACGCCGTATTTTGCCACTTTTAACGCTATGCGGTAATCAAAGTGAATATCGGCTACAAGCGGTATACTAACTTGCTCTTTTATACTTTTAAACGCTTCTGCGGCATCCATTGTTGGTACAGATACACGCACTATGTCGGCGCCGGCATCTTGTATTGCTTGGATTTGCGCTACCGTGGCATCTATATCCATGGTGTCGGTATTGGTCATCGACTGCACGGCAATAGGGGCACCGTCACCAATAGGCACGTTGCCTACATTGATGCGGGTTGATTTTCTGCGTTTAATTGGAGATTCTGAAAACATAGCGACTACTCTGCTAATGGTAATTTAAATTTGGCTAAACGATTTTTAGGATAACCAGAAATATCAACTGGTTCGCCGTTTAGAGAAACACTAACTACGTCGTGCTTACCCAGCACAACTGAAAAAGGCGGGGTGCCGCTTACAGCCATTTTATAGCCTGCTTTTTTTACGCCAAATGCTATGCGCTCACCTTCGCCATCGTGTATTTCTACCCAGCTCTCATCGTTAAACACCATGTTAATTGTACTGGTGTTACTTTGCGTGTCGGGCTCGTTAGTGGCTGTTTGGGTGCTAGCGGCAATAGGCGCCGTGGCATTAACGGCTTCACTTAAGGGGACTTGTTCAGCACTTAAAGGCATTACAGCCGGTGTGCGCTCAACGGCCTGTGTTGCTTGCATTTGCGAGGTGTTCTCGCTTTCGTTATTTAGCGCGTTGTTATTTTGCTGGTTATCTAAAATTGAATTTTCAATATTGATTGTGCTTGTTTGCTCATCGATAGGCGTAGCATTTTGCCAAAACCATAAGGCAGATGAGCCAATAACAATGGCTAAAATAATGTAGCTCACCAGCATTAGGCGGCTGTCATGGGCTTCTTTTTCTGTGCGGCGCGAAAAGCTTTGCATGTTAGCCGGCTTTGTAGGCTCGGGCGGTGCTGGCAATATAGCTAATATAGGGGCGCTATCGACGTGTAGTTCACGGCAATAGTTTTTAATGTAGCCTTTTACAAAGGTAATTGGGCCTAACGTTTGGTACTGATCGCTCTCTAAGCGTTGCAGCTGAGAAATAGAAAGCTTAAGTGGGCCAGTAAGTGACTCTAAGCTTACATTCGCTTGCTCTCTGTGCGCTTTTAATAGTTGCCCAACACTTGGCTCATCGCTTTGTTGCGTAGTTTCTTCTGTCATAATAGGTACGAATTTGGATCCACTAGTAATAGTCTGTGCCCAGGTGTAAGTTCTATATCTGGGCTTAATTTATTCCATCGCATTAATTCATCAATTAATACATGCCGCTGGGTAGCTATGTCGTAAAGGGTATCGCCAGCTTTAATCTCGTAATAAATATTAGGATCGTTTAAATAAATTTTACTTCCGTTGATAACACGATCCGACTCCTTTAGACCATTCCACTGCAGGAGTTTTTGTAGTTTAACATTGTATCGCACTGAAATGCTAAATAGGTTTTCACCAAACTCAATAATATGAAAAGGCACCTTTAAAGGGGGTACTTTTGGATTAAGCATGGGAGGCTCTTGTTTTACACTTGGTTGGTAGTTTTTTAGTGTAATGTCGTTACTGTCGCTGTATGGGTTATTACTAAATACCGCACTGTCTTTTTTAGCCTCATAAAATACTACCGAATTATTTAAGCCCGTATTCTGTGGGCCATTTGCAGCAGGGCGTGTATTTTGTGGGGTGTTAAAGTTAGCTTGTTTTGGCGCACCAAATGAAATTATTTTTACTTCGTCATCATCTTTGGGTGTTTGTTTAGCGACGGCTTTTGGCGGCTCAGCTGTGGGTGTAGACGTTTGTTGCGCTTGGTGATCCGTTGTTAAAGCCAAAAGCACCGCTGCGGTATCTGTATTAGATTCTGCAGGCGCAGATGTTGTAGTTGCTACTTGGGCAGTATTTGTTACGGTTGGAGCCGCTGCCGCAGCTGGCACTACTGCTTTTGTTGTTGTAACTACTTCAGCCTGCGTTGGTTGAGCCGCTGGCGTGAAAGTGGCAGCGTCATCATTTTGCTCAGCTACGGTTTTTTGTTTGTTTGCTGCGGCAATGGTTGCCTGTGCTTTTGCCGTCTCATTTAATACTGGGCTTGAAGGCTCAACCCCTGGAGAAATTAAGCTGGTCGAATTATCGGTAGTTGGGCGCTTTTTACGGATAATTTTAATTTTTGGTTGCTCAACACTGATTTGCTCTTCGCCATACTGCTCTTGAAGCTCCTTGAGTTGCGCTTTACGGTATTTTTCGCGCAGTATTTCAAACTCAGTTTGTTTAGTACGATTATCGCGAATAGCATAGGCTTGCTTACTTGTTGGGTAAGTTTGCATTATGGTGGCGGCAATTTTTTCTGCTTCTTCTATTCTGCCCATGCGCTGCTTAATTAAATAACCAAGCAATAAAGCACGTGCAGACACTCGGCCGGTGTCGTCATGACGCTTTAATACTTCGCTGGCTTTATGTAAATCGCTTTTAGCATAAAAAAGGGCGGCTAAGCTTATTAGGGTCGATGTACGTTGCGAGCTGTGATTAAGTGCTTGTTTAAAGTAACTCTCTGCATTTTCAAAGTCGTTAAATTCTATGGCACATAATGCAAGGTTTTCGTAGCTTTCGGCAACGCGAATATAGCTTGGAATATCAATTGCTTTTAAAAACTGATCGGTCGCGCGGTCATACTCTTCAATACTACATAAAAACACACCGTAGTTATTAAGCGTGTTCGGATCGTCAGGCTTAATTGCTAATGCTTTTTGATAGGCTTTATCGGCACGCTCTTTTTCGCCTACTTGTTGGTAATAATAAGCAAGAGAGTAATGTACTTCAGGTAGATTTGGGGCAAATTCTATAGCTCGCTCAAGGTTATACTTTGCTTGCGAGTTGTTGCCAGTTTCTAAGTATTGTAAAGCGAGGGCGATACGAGTGCGTGCTGCGCCTGCATTATTGATTTTGTTTTCGACGACGGGTTTGTCACTGCCGTTATAACTACTTTCACTTACGCACCCTGTAAGGGCAAGTGTTGAAAGTGTTAAAGCAAGTAAAGATCGCATTACCTTGTCTCTGTTTTTCTATCCATAGCGCCTATCTTACCTAAAACCCTTAGTGTTGCATCATTTATTTAAAAATAAACAACTTAACCACCCTGCATAGGAAATATACGCAGGGTGGTTACAGGCTTATGCTTGCTGGATATTTACGCTAATTGCGTTATCGTCGCGCATTTTCTTTTTCGCCATACGTTTAGTACGGTCAACAACATCGCCGGCTAATTGCCCACAGGCGGCGTCAATATCGTCACCACGAGTACGGCGCACAATACACGTAATACCCGCAGCCTGTAAAACCTTAGAAAAACGGTCAATACGGCTGTTGCTAGAGCGTGTGTATTCGTTACCCGGGAACGGGTTAAACGGAATAAGGTTAACTTTAGAAGGTGTACCTTTAAGCGTTTTAACCAGCTCATGTGCTTGGTCGGTGCTGTCGTTAACGCCATTTAGCATAACGTATTCAATGGTCACGTCTTTATTTGCTTTAGAGCCATCGATATAACGACGACACGCGGCTAAAAATTCTTCAATTGGGTACTTTTTATTAATTGGTACAAGTACGTCACGCAGAGCGTTATCAGGTGCGTGAAGTGAAATAGCAAGTGCTACATCTATTTTTTCTTTTAATAAATCAAGCGCAGGTACAACCCCTGAGGTACTTAATGTTACGCGGCGCTTAGATAAGCCAAAGCCCCAGTCGTCCATCATAAGTTCCATCGCCGGCACTACGTTTTTAATATTAAGTAGAGGCTCGCCCATACCCATCATTACTACGTTGGTAACTGGGCGTTTTTCGCTATTGCCATCAAGGCCTATGTCTTTAGCTACACGCCAAACTTGGCCAATAATTTCAGACACTTTAAGGTTACGGTTAAAGCCTTGTTGCGCAGTTGAACAAAACGTACACTCAAGGGCACAACCCACTTGCGAAGATACACACAAGGTGGCGCGGTCTTTTTCTGGGATCCATACAGCTTCAACTTCTTGGCCGCCATCAAGCACTAATGCGTACTTAATTGTGCCGTCGCTTGCTTGCTGGCGAACAGAGATTTCTGGCGCAACAATTTCGCATTCGTTTTTAAGCTTTTCTTTAAGCTTTTTATTAACGTTGCTCATGTCGTCAAAGTTATCAACGCCAAAATGATAAATCCATTTCATCACCTGGTCGCCACGAAATGGCTTTTCACCGAATGATACAAATAGCTCGCGCATTGCATCTCGGTTTAAATCTAATAAGTTAATCTTTTTTTGCTCGGTCATGAAACAACCTCAATCGGTGACGGTGGAGATAAAATTTACAAGGGCGAATTGTACACAATTCACCCACTTTAATCATTAAGTAAAATATCAAAAATGCACTTAAGGATACTTTACGTAATGACTAAAAAAGGGCTCGAAAGCCCTTTTCTTACTTTGCATTACAGCGTTAACTGTAAAACTCGAATTAACGAGTACGTGGGCAAAGCTCTTCGTCAGCGAAGAAGTATGCGATTTCGCGAGCAGCAGATTCAACAGCGTCAGAACCGTGAACAGCGTTTTCGTCGATGCTATCAGCGTAGTCTGCACGTAAAGTACCAGCTAGTGCTTCAGCAGGGTTAGTAGCACCCATGATTTCACGGTTTTTAAGAACAGCGTTTTCGCCTTCAAGAACGGTAACCATTACTGGACCAGATGTCATGAAAGATACTAAAGCACCGAAGAAAGGACGCTCGCTGTGCTCTGCGTAGAAACCTTCAGCTTTCTCTTTTGAAAGGTGAACCATTTTAGCTGCAACGATTTTAAGACCCGCAGTTTCGAAACGGTTGTAGATTGCGCCGATGTGGTTTTTTGCTACTGCATCAGGTTTTACGATTGAGAAAGTACGCTCTAAAGCCATCTTTATGCTCCAATAATTTTTAAATAAAAGTGTGAATATTTACGGGCGCGAATTATACGCGTTTTAATTGAAAAAACCTAATTTTATTAAAAACCAGTTTGGTTGCAGTTTTATGATCTTGATCAAAAGCACAATGTTTGTCGCATTTATAATGCCGCGCTTGTAAATTAATTAATCATGCAACCGACTTATACTCGGTTAGCTGTGTGGAGCGCATATGCCAGCTGTTTCTTCTGTAACTTCTTTTATTCCCGAACTGTTGTGCCCTGCAGGCAGTTTAAAAAATATGCGTTACGCCTTTGCTTATGGGGCCGATGCCGTTTACGCCGGCCAGCCTCGCTACAGTTTGCGGGTGCGCAATAATGAGTTTGACTTAGAGACCTTACAAATAGGTATTAATGAAGCTCACGCATTAAATAAAAAGTTTTATGTGGTATCAAATATTGCACCGCATAACGCTAAGGTTAAATCGTATTTACGTGATATTGAGCCAGTAATAGCAATGGGGCCCGATGCGCTGATTATGTCCGATCCGGGTTTAATTATGCTTGTTCGTGAAAAGTGGCCAGCCATGCCTATTCACCTATCGGTGCAAGCAAATGCCGTTAATTACGCTAGTGTGCGGTTTTGGGCAAAACAAGGTATTGAGCGTGTTATTTTATCTCGCGAGCTATCGCTTGAAGAAATAAAGGAAATACGCACACAGTGTCCAGAAACCGAGCTAGAAGTATTCGTGCATGGTGCATTATGCATGGCTTATTCTGGACGATGTTTACTCTCGGGTTATATAAATAAGCGCGACCCAAATCAAGGTACGTGTACCAATGCATGCCGTTGGGATTACGATGTAAAACCTGGGGTTGAAAACGAGACGGGCGAAATGGTGCATAAGTTTGATCCGAAATAGGTAATTCCTACTCTTGGCGAAGGCGCACCAAGCAATGATGTATTTATGCTTGAAGAGCAAGGTCGCCCAGGTGAATACATGCCAGCCTTTGAGGATGAACACGGCACCTATATTATGAACTCAAAAGATTTGCGCGCCGTACAATACGTAGAGCAGTTAACAAAAATGGGTGTACATAGTTTAAAAATAGAAGGGCGGACAAAATCGTTTTATTACGTAGCGCGCACCGCGCAAGTATACCGTAAAGCCATAGATGATGCGGCATCGGGTAAACCATTCGATACTCACTTATTTAAAACACTTGAGAACTTAGCGCATAGAGGCTACACCGAAGGCTTTTTAAAGCGCCATGCCCACCAAGATTATCAAAACTATGAATACGGTCACTCTGTATCAACTAAGCAGCAATTTGTTGGGGAAGTAATCGGGCGCTATGCTGATGGTTTAGTTGAAATAGAGGTAAAAAATAAATTCTGCGTTGGGCATTCTTTAGAGCTTATGACACCACAAGGAAACATTACGTTTGAGCTTAAATACATGCAAAACAAAAAGGGCGAAAGTATTAGTGATGCCAAAGGCTCTGGGCATATTGTAAAAGTTCAGTTAGATGAAGGTATTAATTTAGAGCACGCTATATTGATGCGTAATTTAGATGAGCACCAAGATACACGTAACCCACATAAGCATGCAGTAGCGAATTAATAATGATTAAATGCTTTTAAAGATAACGTTAATATCATAGTTTCATACTGAGCAACCTGACTTGCACTGAAGACAATAAATCGATTAAAAATAAAATAAGGCTCTACACAAAATAGAGCCTCATTTTTATAATTTAGAAGCGATAACTTGCTCCTAAATAAACAGTACGGCCATTAATCGTTGTGTTGTATAAACGATTTTTAGAGTCTGAATATTGCTCTTCTCGTTCATTAGTTAAATTACTGGCTTCTATAGTGAGCTTTAGCTTTTCATTTACTTGATAAAAAGCGGATGCATCTATGTATGTGCTGGCATGAAAACCGTTTTCGTCTTCATCGCCGTTACCCGCTTGTACCGCTGCAATATAGTCACTTCTATAAGCGGCTGCAACACGTGCGCCCCATGAGTCAGAATCGTAATATACTGTAAAGTTACCAGAGTGTTCTGAAAGCCCTGGGAACGATTTATATTGATCAACACCTGAGTTACCCACATTACGGTAAAGCGCTTCACCATCAGCAAAGGTATAATTAGCAATAACACCTAAGTTATTAAGTGGAGCAGGTAAAAAGTCGAGATCTCGTTGAAAAGCCAGTTCCCAGCCACTAATATCACTTTCATCTAAGTTTTGTGGCTGAATAACGGTAAAAACAGTATTTGCTGTTTGTGGGTTGCCGTTTTCGTCTACGTCGCCTAGTAAACTAACAGGGTAGCCAGTCTGGCTGTATGGAATATCATATGTTTCGGTGATAATGAAGTTATCGATAGATTTATGGAAGTAACTTACGGCTGCATACCCTATATTTTCAAAGTAATATTCAACTGAAAAGTCGAAATTAACTGACTCGTATGGTTTAAGGTTTGGGTTTCCTGAACTGATACTTAGGCCATTGGTTGATGTGGCATCATTTTGTACTACACCTGTTGGCACTAATGCAGCGAGTGAAGGGCGGGTGAGGTTTTCGCCATAACTTGCACGTAGCACTAAACTGTTATTACTATCCCACACTAAATTTATAGCGGGTAGTAACCCTGAATAGGTATTTTCAACGTCAACTACTTCTCCATTTATTAACCCTATAGCATTGGTAGTAGTATCGTAATGACGCACACCCGCATTACCCATTAAGTAACCTGAGCCTAGTTCCCATTCAGCTTCGTACTGCAAATAAGCGCCAAAGGTTTTTTCTTGTACGTTATCGGTAAAATCAGGGTTATCTAAATTAGGGTCGATATTCATACTCGCTAGAGTGCCTAGTACATCAACACTTACCCATTGTTGCTTATTGTGTGCGGTATTGGTAAATGTAAGGCTTGAATCTACCGTGTCATCCAGTACGCCATCTTCCCAGTCACTACGGTTAATGTTGTCAGATTTACTTTCACCGTTTTCACTTTCAAACTTTTTATTAGATACACCAAACTTTATATTTGAAGCATTGTTTAGTGTGTAATTAAAATCTAATTTCATAGAGTCGAATGTATTAGTTATTTCTTCTTCAGATATATCAATTTCGTGATAACGAAATAAACTACTGTCTGTAGGCTCAAACCCGTATGTGTTTTCACCATAATAAGCATCTTGGCGGTAATCAATTGTTTCATCACCAAATGTTTCTAGATAAACTTTAACACTCCCGGTATTAAATTTGGTTTCTGAGCGCCCCACGAGAGCGGTCATATTTAAATCTTCTGTAATTTGCCAGTCACTTTTTAATACAAATTGGCTTATTTTAGTGTCTGCATATTGGCTGCGGCTTTCTGAGTGTATTGCGGCATCTTCGTATACTGAGTAGATAGCGTCGTTATTTTCATTTATTTCAAGTGTGGTGAGCTTTGAGCATACCTGCTCGTTGTTATAAGCAGGGCCTGTACAGCCAAGAGCTGTTGAGCTTGAGCCTCGGTTTTGTAAGTGGAATTCACTGCGATCATTATTCAGTTCACCATATAAAGCATCAAAACTAAATTCAAGGTTATTATTTGGGCGATATTGCAGAGCAAGGGTCGTCCCTAAACGTTCCTGTTCATTTTCAAATAATGAATAGCGGCTACCACGTGAAAAGCTCACTTCTTCGTTGTTAATTTTATCTTGTAATTCATCTGATAGTTCAGATATATCTGAGCCAGATGCATTTTTTTTGCGCCAACGATACGTATTGTAACCTTGTTCATTTACATCACGTTTGCTGTATGCAATTGAAAATAATGCACCAAATTTATCATCCCATGTATTTGAGATAAGCGCTGCAACTCGTGGGCTAACATCATCGGTTTGTGAGTTATCGCCAAGTTGACCTGATAGAGCAGTATTAAAACCATCAAAATCAAATGGTTTAGCTGTATGAAGCCCAACAGTACCGCCTATGCCGCCTTCATCCATTTCGGCAGAAAATGATTTTTTTACATCAACGCGTTGAAATAACTCAGACGCAAATATATTAAAATCAAAAGCGCGAGAGCGACTTACTGAACCTCGGCTATCCATTGCTGAAGACGATGTACCTAAAGCTTCCATACCGTTGAGTTGTACTTGTGTAAAGTTTGGACCCAAGCCTCGTAACGAAATTTGTCGGCCTTCGCCGCCTTCTCGAGTTATGGCAATGCCAGGTACACGTTGTAGTGAGTCTGCTAGATTTAGATCGGGAAAATCTGCAATATCTTCAGCCACAATAGAATCTTGTGCGCCCACAGCATTTCGTTTTAAATCTTTTGCTTTTAACAAACTGTTGCGATAACCCTGTACAACAATTTCTTCCACTTCTGTTTGCGCAGATTGTTCTGCATACACATAATTAGACGCGCCTAATGAACTCATTATAGCCGTTGCTAAAAGCGTACGAGATGGTTTGTTCAACATGATGTTTCCTTGGTTTTTAATTTAAAGTTGATTATTAATAAAAGGGTTTGTGCGCACTAAATGACCTTCGTCAAATTGCACCACATAGTTAAAGCGCGCCTGCTGTGGCGAGCCGGGTATAAAATCGGTTGAAATTACTTGTGCGCCGCTATTTTTTGCAGCATTAAACTGCATTGTTCGTTGCGAATTAGTGGCACTTAAATTTGCATCTGCGCGGGTACGCACCATGTAGCCTTTTAATACAAGTTGCTGAATTTTATAAAAGTCGCGTATAGGGTTGTTCACAATCATAAAAGCAGCTTCGGACTGGTTTTCATCATAATGAGCAAACATGCTAGCCCCCTTTAACGAAGGCCTATTTTGTTTATAAAGTGCGGATTGTTGTGTATTGCCATCAAATAAGAATATGAACTTACCTGCTAAGGCACGTGTACTTGGCCACCCAAACTTAACGACGGTTTGGTTTAAAGATAATGGCGTTTTGCGTAAATCATCTGGCGTGAATAATAAGTTAGGTAACGATTTTTGAATTAACTCATCGAGTAAATAATAATCTTTCGATGTAAATTTAAGTGGCTGGGTTCCTAAAATTAAATCAGACCGTGTTTCTTTTACATTAAGCATTACAACAATTGGAAAGTGCTGCGGATTTGCCTCTGACCATGCTTTGAGTGTATTTAAACAGCCACTAAACAACACACAATGGCTTTGCACATCAATGTCGGGAATGTGCATTACTTTAAATCCTGGCGTTGCTAATTGCTTTTTTTCTAACTCATTAAACAAAGGCGTTGTTGCAAAAGTATTAGCCCAAGGTTTTATGTATAAACCCCCATTAGGGTCTTTTAAAACGTCAATTTCTAAATGGCGAACACCGCTATTTAACTGTTTAATAATAGATGAATGACCGTAATCAATACGGGCCATTAGCTTGGGGCTTAAATCATTTAATTTATGTTTAACGCTTACGTTTAATGTTTTTTTATAGCTGTTATGTGAACCAATCATTTGCAGGGTGTTTAATGGCTTAGCGCTAACACTGGTTACATAACCTGCAAAAATAATAAAAATAAAAAATGGCATAGCACGTCTCAATTGTTGAGTTTGCTATCTAAGAGCGAGCATTTATAAATTAGGGGACACAAAAATATGCATTTAATAAAAGTTTCATAATAGAAAAGCATGTTTATAAAATTTTATGTCCCCTTTTATCCATTACCGCGCTCTAAATAATAAGTGAAATAAAAACGGGATAAAGCCATCATGATTAGAGTCAAAGTACTATGGTTAGCACTATGGATTGGGTTATGTATTACATGCAAAGTAAGTGCTATTGAGTACTTTGAGGTTAAAAGTGCGCCGCAGATGGAGACGGTTAAAGTGGCCTTTTTAGCCGATATTCATCTACATGATATTTTTGCTAATTTACATGACGTAGATAATATAGAACTCCCAAAGGACGTTACCTCAAAGCAACCATTACTAGTGCGTAGTATGCTTGCCCAGCTCCATTCAACACGTCTTTTTAATGAAAATTATTTTGTTTTTTTACATGTATTAGATGAACTAGCCGAAAAAAAAATAAAACTAGTCGCCTTACCTGGCGATTTTACTGATGATGGCCAACCTATTAATGTGCGGGCACTGGCGCGTATTTTAGGTCATTATGAAAAGAAATATGGAATGCGTTTTTTTGCCATACCGGGTAATCACGATCCCGTAAAACCATATACAACACCGGCAGGTAAAGCGGACTTTTTAATGGCGCAAGGTAAAGAGTTTGGTGTTTATAGTTATCAACATGAAAAGTGTATGGCTAAGCTGGCAGTATGTGATGATGGTTTAAAAAACTGGGGATACGCTGAAATACTAAGCACACTCGATGACTTTGGGTTTAGTAAACATAAAGGTGATGTGCTATATGAAACACCTTATAAAAACCAAGAGTTTATATGGTGTAACCCCAATAACAAAAAACACTGTATCACCATGCCCGATGCGAGCTATTTAGTTGAGCCTATAAAAGGGGTTTGGTTAATGGCAATTGATGCCAATGTGTATGCACCGCAATGGCAAAACTCACCGCTCACTTTTAAAGGGTCGTCTGGTGCCGGCTATAATGCTTTAATTGATGCAAAGCCTCTATTGTTAAAGTGGATAAAAACGGTTGTAAAAAGAGCCAAAACTCAAAATAAAACACTGGTTGCATTTAGTCACTTTCCAATGGGGGAGTTTTACGACAATGCAAATGACGAATTACATAAAGTGTTTAGCCGTGGTCATTTTTCTCTACCAAGAGTGCCAACACCACGTACAGCAAAAATACTGGCAGATACAGGGTTAACGCTCCATTTTGCAGGGCATATGCATTTAAATGATACGGCGCTGATAACCAGTAATCAGCACTCCCAGTTAGTTAATGTGCAAGTGCCAAGTTTAGCGGCTTACAAAGCGGCCTATAAAGTTGTAGAGCTAAATTTAGCTAAGCAAACCGCGCTTATTAGTACTCATACATTAGACGATGTGCCGGGTTTTAATAACTTATTTAGTTTATATGAAAAGGAATGGCAGTATCGTAACTTGCATAATCTTAGTAATTTTGACCGCACTATTTTGAACTCAAAGAGTTATGGTGATTTTACCAAGCAACATTTATTTGGGCTGATTAAACAGCGTTTTTTAAAACGCGATTGGCCTAAAAATTTAGTGGCATGGTTAAATGACAATCATCATTTAGCCGATTGGTTTATAAATATGCAATGTTTAAATGAAGCACCGCCTAATTTGCTCTCTCAGCTTGAAGCTGTATCGACAAAAGAATGGCTTCAAGATTTTTATTTATTACGAAATGGTGATGTAACAGCAGATATAACAGCTAAAAAGCGTATTACTTATCAACAACTAAATACTTTTTTAGCACAATCGACATGTAAAACAGATACGCAAATACAGCAATACTTAGCCCTGTTAATAAAAGTAATGGCAAAATTTAGTCAACATACCCAGGGGGAGAATTTCCGCGTTGATTTAAAAACAGGAAAAATCATTTAATACTGATAACTCAACCCTAAGTAAAAGGTACGTCCACTTGTGGTTGAGTTGTAAGCTCTGAGGGTTGAATTACTGTATTGTCGCTCTTGTTCATTACTGAGATTAAATGCGCTAAATTTAAGTTTCCAATAATTAGAAAAATAATAATTTACACTTGCATCCCAATAGGTGGTCGGCATAAATCCGGTTTCGTTTTCATCGAGTAAAAGGCTGCCAGCACGCACTAAATATTTATCTCTAAAAATAGCGCCGAGTTTAAAATTGAATTTGGGGTGGTCGTAAAAAATCATACTTGATGCGGTAATTTTAGATAAAAAAGGCAGGTTTTTTTTAAATAAAGCAGTGCCATTATTTGAGTCGTAATAGGTGACTTTACCTTTATTATAAGCAGCTTGTATATTAATGCCCCAATCAGAATTATGTATTAAGTAGTTTAAACTTACCTCGGCTCCCCACTGATAGGCCGTCTCTGCATTACTTAGCCAAAGTAATTGACTATCGGAGGTTGTAGGCGGCGAATCTTCAAATAAAGGCGCTTGTGTTGTGACTATGTAATCCTCTAGATCTTTATAAAAAAGTGATATGTTAAACGAACTGTGACTACTAAAATCAGCCTCTAAGGAAATATCGCTATTATAAGATAAGTAAGGTTTTAGATTTGAGTTAAATATGTATTTTGTACTATTGGGGGTATCGTTTGAGCCATCAAAATTGAGTGAATTTAGTAATGGTTTTGAATAGTTTTTAGAAAGTCCTGCACGAAATCGCCAATTATCGTTAATAAAATATGACCCATTAAAAGTTGGAAGCCATAGACTATACAAAATCGGAGAGTAAGGCGCTTGAGTGTAAGATGTTATAGATTCTGATTGGTAACGTACACCTATATGAGCCTCCCATTTTTCTTGCTCTGTACTCAATAGAGTATAAGCACCTCTGCTATATTCCTTTATATGTTCAGCTTTAGTCGTGATTAAAAAATTATTGGCTTGTACATTAAATGGGTCAATGCCATAAAGCTTGAGTGCCTCATTCGTGTTTATTTTTAACCACTGCTGTTTTTTATGTGCATTTTGCGATGAAACATACGATGCAGGAAGGTCAATTAATTGTTGTGGTGTATCGGGTATTTCATTAAAAAAAATATCGTTTTGCTGTGCGTTATTCATTTTATTTTCAAACAGAGTCCAGTCAGCCCCAAATTGAAGAGTTATCAAACTATTAACGTCATATTGAAAATCTAATTTTGCGAAGGTGTACTCACTATTTGAATTGTATTGCTCTATATCACCATGATGCATTTGCCACATTGTCGGATTTTTTAAGTTTTCGCTGTACTTAATATCTGCATAAAATGGCGTTTTACGATAATCAATTGTAACGTCACTTACACCTTGGGTATAAATCTTATTGCTGAAAGGAATGTCATACTTTGAGCGCTCGTTTCCTAATATGGCGTTTATTTTCCAATTTTGATCTACTTGTTGTGTAAGCGAGAGCACGCCTTGCTGATATGCCGTTTTTATTTTTTGGGCTCTACTTTCAGTAGCGACTCTTGCATTTTCATAACGTGCATACACAAGCTCATTATTTTTATTAGCTTGAATGTCTTTAATTGTTGTTAGCCCTTTAATTATAGGCGTTGACTGATCCCCTCTAGGGTATAAATGATATTCATGCCTATCACCTTTTAAAAACCCTGAGAGCATATCAAAATCAAAATGGGTGGTTTCATTTTTGTACTCTACAGATAGGTTTGCCCCAAATCGCTGCTGGGTTGCTTGCCATACCGAGTAGCGATTACCGCGAGGGATTATATAATCGCCTTGAGTTAAATACTGAGCTTGTGATTGAGTTAACGCCGAGAGATCAGCGCCTTCTATGGCAATATTTCGCCAGCGAAATGTATTAGCGCCTTGCTCTAACGATTCTCTGTTTGTGTACGCAACGCTTGCAAGTACCCCCCAATTATTCCAGGTGTTAGAAATTAAGCTTGAATAACGCGTTGCGCCAGTACCTGTATAGTCGTTGTAGCCAAGCTCAGGGGTAATAATAAATTTAAACCCCTCATTATCTAAGGGGTTTATAGTTTTCAGTGCCATAGTACCAGATATTCCACCTGCTATTTTGTCGGCAGAATAGGCTTTAATTACATGAATTTGTTTAAATAGTTCGGCAGGTAATATATTAAAATCGAAAGAACGATCGCGCTGTTTTTGCACTCGGCTATCCATCGGTGAATCGTTATTCGCTAATACAGGCATGCCGTTAAGTGTTACCAAACTAAAATCAGGATAACTGCCACGTATTGATACTTGGCGTCCTTCGCCAGCTTCGCGAGTAATGGCTACACCCGGAATATACTGTAAGGCTTCAGCCAAGTTAGTATTTGGTATATCGGTAATATCTTGTGCTGAAATTGCTTCGCTAATCGTTTTAATATTGTGTTTTAAGTTTCGTGAGCGAGCCAACGAATAGCGGATACCCTTTACTGTTATTTCTTCAAGTGTTTCGTTATTGGTCGTTATTTTTTGTTGAAAAATAACAAAACCCTTGTCTTGAATTTTATATGTTAACTCGCTGCCTCTTAGTAAAAAATCTAATGCTTGAGCAAGTGTATGATCGCCAATTAAGGTGGATGTAGTTTTGTCGTCGATAAGTGAAGGGTTACTACTAAAAGAGACTGCATACGCATTTGCTACTTCTCTTAAGCTGTCACTGAGAGAACCGGCAGGTATATAAACAAACGTATGTATGTTTTTTGCGGCACTTGGCATTGCTGTTAAGCAACTAACAGCAATAAAAAAGTACACTAAAATACGTTTATTTAATGTACACACATGTTTTAGCATAAGAGTTTAATCAACATACTTCATTTAAGGTCGCGTTAAATGAAGTTCGTTGTTCTTTTTTTCTACATTCCAGTTGTAAGTAGATGCTATCAGCATAAGGCTTTGTTGCGGGGTTTCGAGATTAAATCGTCCGCTAATTAAAGTATTATTGAGTGCGTTATCTACTTTAATTACCATAGGGCTATAACGCTGCAATTGCTTTATAACAGTGGTTAGAGGTTCTTTTTTTGCATCAATCCAACCCATTCGCCAAGCAGGGAGTTGTGCCAACTGCTGGCTATAATCTACAGCTATATGTCCATTTTTTATAACAGCTTGTTGAGAGGGAGTTAATATCACTTTATCTAAGGCCGAGACTTCTACCCTGCCTTCGTACACTGTTACCACTACTTCATCCTTATTGCGCTCTACATCAAAAGAAGTACCTAGTACTTTAATACTTGCTTGTCCGGAATTTATTATAAATGGCCGTGTTTTATCTTTGGCTACATCAAAAAAAACCTGTCCTTTTTTTAATTCGATTTGCCTAGAGTGTGGTAGTAAGTGCGCAGTCAACTCACTATCTGCATTTAAGTGTAAATATGAACCGTCATCTAATAACTTAGATACACGTTTGCCTAAACGTGCTACTAAAAGCTGAGGTAGGTTAGTTTCAACTGCTGTTTTTGCAATAGGTGTTGGTGTAAACGCTTGTTGAGATATAGCAAGCCAGTACACTGCAAAGGCAATAGCGCTAAAGCTTGCCGCTAACGCGAGCACAGGGAAATGTCTAGAGCGTTTAGTGTTAGGCGCAATTTCTGGAGTCGCTAAATTATTTTGTTTAGTGCAAATGTATAGAGCTTGTTTAACAGCAGGATCGCCAAATACATTGGCTATTTTTTCAAATGCATTCTTATTTTCTGCGCATTTTAACCAAAGCGATAGTTCTTCACGGTCATGATCATTTAAATCATTAATCCGGTCTAGCCAATCTGCTGCCTGTTCTAAGCGTTGTTCGTTCATTAAAAAACCTAACCTGCGTTGATTAAATATAAAGAGCGTAAAAGTGTAATAAAGGGGACATTTTTATTGATTTTTTTCTATGTGAAGCGTTATTTGTATCATTGCGCGCGTAATATGTTTTTTTACAGATTCTTGGCTCATATTTAACTGCAGACTAATTTCTTCGCGACTTAATCCGTTAATACGTCGAAGCTTAAATACTTTTCTTCTTAAAGGTGGCAACTCTTCCAACGCACTTTTAACAAGCTCGAGCTTTTGCTCTGTAATTGACTGCGCCTCTGGATCGCTATTATCACCTGTAAAAAGCTCAATATCTTCTGCATTATTTGGTTGGCTTTTATTTTTTTGCCAATCACTATACATAACAGACTTTGCGACTTGATTTATGTACGCCTGAAAGTTTTCTATCTCCGATGTATTATTTCTAGTTAATGTTCTTAATAGAGCCTCTTGTACTAAGTCGTCTATGTCATCTGCATTGCTAGATCGGCGACTAATGAACTTACGAATATGGCTAATAATATTTTTTACATCGGTCTGTTCAGAAGAAGCATTTAAATTCGATGGCAGGGGGCTTTTAAAAGTCTTCATTACTCGCTCTAGAATTTTATTTTAAATAAATAATAAGCGAATAATATGACCAGCTTATTACAAGCAAGTTGGTGCGTAAATTTAAAGAAAGTAATTGATTAAGATCAATTGTTCTATATTAATAAAGTGCATAATTTGGGGATAAAATAAATTATTAATTAGCGAGACTAAAAAGTGGCTCTACTTATAAATAATAAATGCATTAACTGTGATATATGTGCAGATGAGTGCCCCAACTGCGCGATTTTTATGGGAGAAGAAATCTACCAAATAGACCCAGATAAGTGTACCGAATGTGTAGGGCATTACGATAAACCAACGTGTGTCATAGTGTGCCCTATTAATTGCATTAAAAGCGATCCTTTAAATAGGGAGTCACTTGAGCAGCTCGCACAAAAGTATGTAAACCTAGTTGAAAGTGAAGGCTGAGCACATAAAAAGGAACATATGCTTACAAGTTTAGCAATAAATTAGCTTAAACTACTTATTAATTATCGCGTTATCATTAATACCTCCTATACTGGAAGTAACTTGATTTAGTGTTTTTTGGTAGGGAAATTAATGTTTTTTTCAAAAGGTAAGCAAAACGAAATAGACGCTTTAAAAGCCCAGTTGTACCCTTTAGAGCAAGTGTGGGAAGGGCTTTACAAAGAAATGCTGGTACTTAATGTACTTTATGATGGGCGAATTTCGCATGCTAACGATAACTTTTTAAACGCATTAGGTTATAACGAAGATAATTTAACAAATAATCAGCTAGGCGATTTTATTGCTGAACAGTCACGGTTATCACCTGAATACGAAGAACTTGAAAAAGCATTCCAAAAAGAAGGCCACTGGAGTGGGGCTATTGAATTTGTTCGCCAAGATGGCAATGCAGAGTGGCTAAGATTAATTGTGCACCCTGTGGTGGGTGAGCAAAATCAATTGTTGTATTTTTCGGTGTTTGGCACTGTACTTACTAAAACCATTACAACCTCTCGTGAACAAAGCGACACAATAAAAGCGATTTATCGCTCTATGGCTGTGATTGAATTTGATTTACAGGGGCATGTGTTGACGGCAAACGATCAGTTTTTGTCAGCCATGGGGTACAGTGAATCAGAAATAATTGGCCAGCATCACCGGGTGTTTTGTGAAACCGAAGAAGCTAATTCGGCTGAATACCAACAGTTTTGGAGCAAGCTTAGGCAAGGCCAATTTATTGCCGACAGGTTTAAACGCATAGATAAATATGGCAATGTAATTTGGTTAGAAGCCACCTACAACCCTATATCAAATGATGCGGATCAGCTTTATAAGGTAATGAAATTTGCCACCGTAATTACTGAGCAAGTAAACCGTGAAATTGCTATTTCGCAAGCAGCCGAAATAGCCTATGGCACCTCTACAGAAACAGATAAAACCGCAGAGCGTGGCAGCTGCGTATTACAAGAAACCGTATCTGTTATGAACGAGCTGGCTGTAAACATGGAGCAAGCAGCTAACGAAATTTCGGCGCTGGATCAACAATCTCAACAAATAGCCAGCATAGTACAAAGCATAAGTAGTATTGCCGAGCAAACCAACTTACTTGCACTCAATGCTGCAATAGAGGCTGCGCGTGCAGGAGAGCAAGGGCGCGGGTTTGCCGTGGTTGCTGATGAAGTAAGGCATTTAGCGTCAAGAACATCAAAAGCAACAGAAGAAATTGTGGAAGTGGTACAGCGTAATCAGTCACAAACCCAAAGTACGGTAGCGGTTATTGAGCAAGGCAAAGAAAAAGCAGAGCAAGGTTTAGCGCTTTCTAAAGAGTCGGGCGAGGTTATGGCAGAAATTCAAGATGGAGCCCAAAAAGTGGTTAATGCAGTAGGCCAATTTACCAGCCAATTAAACTCTAATAACTGATTGAGTAAATACGTTAAAACAACAAGCATAAAATAAAACCGCGAAAGCGGTTTTCTGCTTTAACAAGAGTGCGTACCGGCACATATTAAGTAATTTGAACTGTGGATAATAAACCTATCTCTGGCGGCTATTTTCAGCGCTAACTGCGTTGAATCGAAAACCTCAGGCTAGAGAAAATAAATTTAACTATCACTGGAATTCAATCTATTAGTAAGTCTCTTAACCAGAGTTCAGGTGAAGTAAAGCGGCGAGTAATATTTTTATAACAAGGTGTTATTTTCACCTTAGCTAGCATTAAATAGCTTAAAAACGGGCGCATAAACCCTAGTAAAGTTAAATAGTAAGGTGTGAGTCATTTTTTAACCACAGTTGAGACTAAATTAAGCCAGGCGTTAACAATACATTAAGTTTCGCCATGTAAACTTTGCAGCAATTTGCCATTACGTACTGCAATACGCTAATGGATCACTGATTTGCTTAACCTAAGCAATGTAAATGGAATAGCTGTAAAAAATGATTAATTGCCTACGTCATTACCCTTTATCTAAAGTATACAAATCTTTATTTTGCGCATCACTTATTACCTCAAGCCCATTTAGCTTAGCTGATGATGCTGCCTCACAAAACGCTAAAACACTGCTTAAAAAAAATATGGAAGTAATTGAGGTACGGGGTATACGCTCAAGCATGGCTGAGAACTTAGATGTTAAGCGTATGTCTGGCTCTGTGGTGGATGCAATTACAGCCGAAGATATTGGCAAATTTCCTGATAAAAATGTAGCGGATTCGTTGCAGCGAGTACCTGGCGTTGTTATTGAACGCGATGGCGGAGAAGGGGCATCGGTGAGTATTCGTGGTTTATCATCTGAGCTCACATTTACTCAGCTTAATGGCAATTTTATAGCCTCATCACCCGGGGAGCCTTCTCGCTCGTTCGATTACACTTTACTACCCTCTGCCATGATAGAGAGCGTAGAAGTGTATAAATCGCCAGAAGCGCGTTTAGATGAAGGCGGCGTGGGCGGCACAGTATTAATGCATAGCCGCAAGCCTTTAAGCATGGAGGCAAACTCAGGTGTATTTAACGTTGAATCTACTTACGCCGATGTGACAAAAGAGTACGAGCCGCAATTTAGTGGCTTATATTCGTGGAAAAATGACAACGACACCTTTGGCGTATTAGTGGGTTATACCTATCAAGAGCGTACTAATCGCACTTTAACAGGCAGCACCGATGCAAATGTATGGCGTTACACTGGTGGCGGTCAACCTACTGATATTAATGGAAATGCCGTTGATAACAATAACGGGTGGGATACGATAAGTGATGCCAGCGGTAATCCTTATGATGGCGTGTGGTTTCCGCAAGTTGTACGTGGCTCAGTGCTTAATGAAAAACGTGAGCGTGAAGGTATTCAATTTAGTACACAATGGCGCCCAACTAATCGCTTAGAGCTAGGGTTTAACTACTTTGGTTTTACACTCGGACAAGACAGAACTGAATCAGTCATTGATATTCCTGAGTGGTCACTCAACCCTGATTTTTTAACCGCAGTAAACTTGGATGAAACAGGCACCATTGCAACGGGTATGCAATACAATGCCAGTGCTAGCGGTGTTGAAAACGATATGCAATTTCCGTGGATGCGTGGCAGTTATGTACGAGAAGAGTCTACCTCCGATACTATCGATTTTAATTTAACCTACGAAGGCGATAGCTTTAAAGCCCGCTTTGTTATTGGTAACACTCAATCTGAGGGCGGCCCTGAAGAAAGCTGGGAAGCCGCTTATAAAAGCTCAAATGCCGGTGAAAACGAAACCGTTATTCAAAACGCATCGCAAAGCGCTGCGTGGTCTTTAAATGAAAATAATGTATCGCTGAGTATTGATCCCAACACATTAGCTAACTTGCAAAGTGGCTTAGGCGGTGGGCGTGATGCTGGTTCGTCAAATTCAAGCTTTGTGCGCAGCGAACTCGAAGAGGATTATTATCAAGCCGACATCGACTTTTATGTTGATTGGGGATTTTTAAAAACGATTAGAACCGGGGCTAAATATCGCCATGCCAACTTACACCGTGAGACCGGCAATACGTTTTTTTTAGATCCTAACTTTGATATTGCTGCAGGTGAAGCGAGTGAGCAAGGTATAACGCAATTTGATAGCTACCAATGGAATGGCGGTATGCCACTTGCCGAGGATGTGTTTATTAATCAAACCAATATAGTTGGCGGGTTTAATATAAACCAAATGCCCAGCATAAATTGGGATACATATCGAGATTTAGTAACCGACAACTACACGCCTTATACCCGCATAGAAGATAACTTTGTATACGATATTGAAGAAAAAATATCAGCGTTTTACATTCAAGGCGATTTTGAATTTAGTGAAGTAAGAGGTAATTTAGGTGTGCGCGTAGTACAAACTAAAACCTTAACCTCTTCTACCGATTTATATACTTATCAACTTGATCACACCAATGATGAAACAGGCGAGCCGGTAACTGGCGATGCGCGTTTTGTAGAAGACTATCAGTTGGTTACACAAAAAAATACCGATACACAAATTCTGCCAAGCTTTAACATAGCGTGGGATGCCACCGACGATTTAGTGATTAGGGGCGCTATTGCTAAAGTGATGGCGCGACCAGATTACAGCGATTTAGGCTCGCAGCAGCGTATCACGTTTGTATCAAATGAATGGGCAGAAGACAGAGCGGCATTCAACGAGCTTGCAGGTTTTAGTGGCAGTGGCGGTAATAAAAATTTAAAACCTTTTGAATCAGTGCAGGCCGATTTATCTATTGAATATTATTACGCCGAGGGCTCTGCATTGGGGTTAGCGCTGTTTCATAAAAAGGTTGATAACTTTGTTGTGCCGCTGGTAATAGATATGCAGCAAGAGTTTGCAGGCAAAGAAAATATAGTAGAGAGCGGTTTAATTACCGTTGCGCCATACAGCACAGTGGGTAACGGCACCGATGCGGTATCAAAAGGGGCCGAAGTATTTATTCAACATGCATTTGCAGGTGGTTTTGGTTTTTATGCTAATTACACCTATAACAAAACCAATAAAGCCGATGTAAGTGTAAATGGTGAAGAATTTGGCCAATCACCTTTAATAGGAAGCGCTAAATACCAGTACAACACCTCTGCTTATTACGAAGGCGAGTACTTTACTCTTCGCGCGTCGTACAATAAACGCGGCGAAACAGTACTTGGCTTAAATAGCGGTTTAAATGTATACCAAGATCCTTACGAGCAAGTTGATGTAAATGCCGCAATTAATATTTCTGATGGCTTAAGTTTAACAGCCTCTGTTATTAACTTAACTAAATCGGAAACTGTTACGCGTTTAGGTGATGATAGCGAAGCGCGTTTATTAAGTTCAAGTTACTCAGGTAGACGCTACTACGCGGGTATAAATTATAGTTTTTAAATAAAAGCCCACTATACGTTTTTAGCACACTAACCTTGTTAATGAATAGCATGACTATTATGATGAAATTATTATAAAAGGATGAAGAAAATAAATTAATGAGTTACCAACCGTTTATAGATGATTCTGCTTCACTAATCGAATTTACGCGTGTGTATTTAGCGCTTTTTTATACGTTTGTGGCGGGGTTTTACACCGTTAGAATTATTTATAAAAACCGTTCAACGCCTGCGGGTGTTATTTTTCCTGGCGCTAAGTTTTGTACTAGCTGGTGGAATCATATGGCGTTTAAGTTTTTTAGAGCTGCTATATGGTTTGTGTGTGTGCTGCGTGTGTTTGTGCCTGCCACCGATAACTACTTAGGTATGTTTTATACCTTAAATGGGTGGCCGGGTGTTATGTTTGGCAATATTATGCTCACGGCGGGCTTTGTGCTCAGTATGGTTGTTCATTTTCATATGGCGTCACTTTGGCGCTCGGGTATAGACCCAAATGGGCCTCAAACGCTTAAAACTACCGGGTTATATAGTTTTTCGCGCAACCCTATGTATGTCGGTGTGGCAACTGCTCAGCTGGGGTTCTTTTTAGCATTACCAAGCTTATTTAGCTTAATTTGCCTTGCTGTGGGCTTATATGCGCTTTATAAACAAATAGCCGTTGAAGAAGCGCATTTAGTCACGCGTTTTAATAATGACTACCTAAAATATAAGCAAACCGTACCGCGCTGGTTGTAGGTTATTCAACGGTTGCTTTTATTTGCAGATGGCTATTTATAAAATCTTGCTTTGAAAGCGGTTTAGAATATAAGTAGCCTTGAATGTAATCACAGCCCAGCGCGATTAGTTGTGCTTGTTGGGTTGGTGTTTCTACCCCTTCGGCGACCACTTCTACCCCTAAGTTATGCGCCATAGTAATAATGGCTTTAATTAGCGCTATACTGCTGCTATTGGCTTCAATATTTTGTATAAACGATTGATCTATTTTAAGTATATCAATGTCTAACTGCTGCAAGTACGCAAGCGAAGAGTACCCAACACCAAAATCATCAATGGCAATGTCTATATCAAGCGCATTAAGGCGTTTTAAATGGTGCTGAATCGCGTTATCTGGGTCCATTAAGCTATTTTCAGTTATCTCAATTAATATAGTATGAGGTGGCAAATTATAAAGTTTGCACGCCTCTACCCATTGGGTAACCCAAACACCGTCGCGATCAATTTCTAAAGGTGAGGTATTTACACTAATTTGCACCGGTGTATAGCTTAGTTTATTAAACTGCACCGCATCGCGAACAGCTTGCGATTTAACCCATTCACCTAATTCTTTTATCAAGCCATTTTGCTCTGCTATATCGATAAATTCAACAGGGCCAATAATGCCTCGCTCTGGGTGGTTCCAACGGATCAGCGCTTCTGCTTTTTTTAGCGTACGTGAATGGGGGTCCCATATTGGCTGATAGTAAAGTTCAAATTGGTTGTTATTTAAGCCAATGCGTATTTCTTCTATAAGGCGGCGCTTTTCAATCGCCAGCTCTTCCATTTCGTATGAGAAAAACTCAAACCTGTTTCGCCCCTTACTTTTTGACAAATACATCGCTTGGTCGGCTCGTTTAACTAAGGTTTCGACCGATATGCCGTCATGCGGAAAAAACGCCACGCCTATACTCGCGGTTACCTGCACATGTTCGTTTTTTATGGTTATTGTTCGGGTCAGGCTTTTCATTACATCGTGTGCAATGTGCGAAACCGCTGTTGTATCGCTTATTCCTTTGAGTATTAGGGTAAACTCATCACCGCCTAAGCGCGCCACTATGTCTTGCTGTTTTAAGCATCGGCGAAGTCGCTTAGCCACTTCGTGAAGTAATAAATCACCAAAGTCGTGGCCTAAGCTATCGTTTACTTCTTTAAAGCCATCTAAATCAATAAATACCAAAGAAAATGGTTGTTCAGGTGTGCTTACAAGCTGTTGCAGGTGCTCATAAAAATAACGGCGGTTAGGTAGGTCGGTTAAGCCATCTTGATAGGCATATTGATGCAGCTGAACATTGGCATTTTCGAGCTCTTTTGTTCTTCGTTTTACTTGGTTTTCTAGCAGGTTGTCGCGCTGTTCTATAGTTTGCAGCATGGTATTAAAACAGCTTGTTAGCTTACCCACTTCATCCTTTGAAAGCTCTTTAGCACGTAAGCTATAGTCGTTAGATGAGGTAATTTTCTCTGCTGTTTGTGCTAAATATAAAATGGGGTTTAAAAAACGTTTTCTGAGCATTAGCGATACAAGCAAACTTAAAATAAAGCTAAAAATCATTAATACAATAATAAACCGGCCATAAAAAGCGGCTCTGTCGTTTAGGTCACTGTCGTCGGCGCGCACAATCAGCGTACCGTAGCGTTGAGCGTCAATTGTTAATGGTGTTTTTACTTCTATTGTATGCGGGGCTGAGCTTTCTTGGCTGTATTTAGGCGACGTTACGCTTGCAAGTTGTTGGCTAAAATTGTTTATCACGTCTACCGATACAATATCGGAGCGCATTAATAACGGCTCAATCAGCTCTTTTATTGCGGCGGTGTCGTAAAATATTAAAGCAGTACTAATATTGGGGGCTAATATTTGCGAGAGTGATTTTAGGCTTTGTGTTTGTTCTTGTTTTGCGGTTTTTAGCTCATACGCGCTAAAAACAGCAGTAACGGTAGCGGTAGAAATAAGCGCAACGCTCATTAAAATAAACAGCAGCTTTTTACTCATTGAGTTGAGTGAGAAGTAGTTTTTCATTATTTACCCCTCAACTACACGTGCTAGGCGCAGCACTTTTGAGCTCATAGTAATGCCTGCTTTTTTAAGCTTGCTTGGGGCAACTTCAAAGCGCACCTTACTACTTGAAAGAAAAAATCGAATATGTCCTTGTGCGGCTATAAAGCCATCGGTTTCGCCAACTATCATTGTATTTTTTAAATTAAGCGCGGGGTGGGCATCTAACCACATGTTATAGGTATTATCGGTAATAAATACTATATCACAGCCCTCAAGTGCAGTTGCCTCGAGGGGAGTTAGTTTATTTCGTAAGTGGCGTTTATGTACTTTTCTGTTTTCTAGGGCGGCATTTGCTATTGCTATAAATTGGCTGTCGGGGCTACAAATTAAAAAGTCGGAGCCGTTTTCGGGTGCAGATTGCCATTGCCCTAAACGGGCAAAGTTATATAAAAAGCCTGCTTTAAGCACATATTCTTTTTGCACCGCAAACGCGCTTGAGCTTGTACAAAGCGCAAGGCAAAAAAATAGGTAAAGCAATCGATTTAAAGGCTTAAGCATTGGCTCTCTTAAAATGTTGCACTAACAGAAAACGTAACACACTCGTCTATGTAATTAGGAACCGTAAATGTTTCGCGAGTATTGGCGTATTCTATGTGTGAGCCTGCAAATAAATTTTTGCCTGATACTGCTGTGGCCCAGCTATTGTTTATTTTCCAGTTCCATGTAAGGTCTACAGCGGTGTAGTTATCTGTATTGTAAGTACTTGAGTTTTCGGCTCTTAGCGTGGCAAAAATAGAATGCTGCTCAGTTAATTGGTAATTCAGTTTAGTAAATAATTGTCTGTTTACTGAGTCGTAGCCAATAGTAGGGCGCGTTGCATTAGGTAAGTCGTAATCTATTTTTGTATAGCTGTAACCAACTTCGCTGCTTAAGTCGTCCATTAGTTGCATCGAGAACAATAAATCACCGCCGGTTGTGGTGGTTTCACCTACCGAAACAAAGTCGTAATCTAAGCTTGTTGTTTGAAGCGCCGCAAATGCTTGTGACACTTCCCCGGCTAAGTAAAAGTTTAATGCAGGTATAAATTGTTCTACATGGGGGTTTAAACTAATTACGGCAACATCATCCGCTTGCGTATTAAATGCAGAAACATCTAAAGACCACTCCGCCTTTGATATACGGTAGCCTAGCTCGTACGAGATATAATTTTCGGCTTTTACGTTATCGTTACCATTTAAAAATGTAGCTATATGGTATTGATCTATTTCAGCAATACCCGACTGCATGCCAATAACATCTGAGATTTTTTGGCCATTTACTCTAAAGTTATCGTTAAATTCAATTAATGTAGGAATACGCACACTACGTGAAATTGAACCCCATGCTAGGTGCTCGCTATTTGGCTGATAGGTAAAGCGGGCAAGGGGTTGGTTTTCCCAACCGGTTAAATCGTTATGCTCTATTTTTGTGCCTACAATGAGGTTTAACGTATCTGGAATAACACTGTATTGCGCTTGCAGCATGGCACCGTATTGATGAAGGTCTTCTAGGTCTTTATCGCTATTAATAAAAATGCTGTCTTGAAAAGAAATATCATTAAATCGATAATTAAGCCCCCAATCTACCTGGAGTGCACCGGCAATAAAGTTCATTTGATAATCAACGTCAATCGATTCAAAATCTTCATTTATATAGGGTTGTTCACCATGTTGTTTAAGCCACGACATTTGCAGCATTTGGTTTGCATTATCTGAAAGACGATGCTCAACACGGGTCATTAATCGTGTATCGCGCCTATCTGCAATAGTTGGAAATTGCTGACTGCGGTTAGACGCATCTACTACCCCAGTAAGGTTTTGGCCGTGCTCTGTGTGGGTATGATCCCCTTGCAGGAGGATTGACCACTCATCGCTTGGCGTAAAATCAGCTCTAAAGCCGCCAGCGTGCTGTTTAGTAAAGTCATTAGGTTTAATGCGGCTGCCTTTTTTAGAAGGTGCGGTATTTTTAGTATTATAGTAGCCCCTGTAACTACCAATATCAGAAATATCACCACCATGGCGAAGGCTTATGTCGGCATTTATTTGATTACCTGTAATTGCTTTAGCGTAAGTGTTGCGTGTATCTAAGCTATTTTTAGTAATGATATTGATCACGCCGTTATTTGCGTTATTACCCCATAACAACCCGCCCTGACCACGAATAACCTCAATACGTTCAATATCGTATAAAGGCACATGCAACGACTCCCAATACACAGCCGCAAATTTGGGGGTATATAGGCTTTGCCCATCTATCATTACTAATAATTTGCTGGAATACCGTGAAGCAACACCGCGTGCAGAAATAGCCCATTGATTGTTATCAAGTTGTCTTACGGCAAGGCCTGGCACCATTTTTAATGCCTCAGGAATAGAGGTAGCGCCCGAGCTTGTAATTTGCTCTTTGCTTAGCACATAAATAGAAGAGGCGGTGTTAAAGGCCGATTGTGCTCGTTTCATTGCAGAAGTTGCTTGAACATCCATTCCCATTAACGCGTCAAGGTCTAAGTCATCGTCGTTTAATGGTTCTGCAGCAAGTATTGGTGAGGCAATAATTAGTGAGCACAATAACTTTTTAGGTATTTTCACCTAGGTTTCTCCACAGGGATCAAAAATCAAAAACAGGATATATTTTTGTAAAACATTTGTTATCACAAAATATTAGCATACTTTATATTGCTAAAAGTACACTTTATTAGGCTAACTAGCATAAATTACTAAGTAGTAAGGATGTTTTAAAATTTAACGCTAAATTATTAAAGTTTTGTAGTTTTTAAATAAAATTAACAAATAAAGCTACAAAATCAAGTAATAAGGCAGTGTACATTAGGCGCTGCTTGTAAATTCGCTTATCTAATTTAGCTCGCTGGCTACGCCATTAATTATTAGATGGTTTGTAAAACGCAGCACACCTAAACACACGCATTAATAAGGTAAATTACTTATAGTTAGCTGGTTCATGCAGGTAAAATAATTTACCCTAAGTGTATTAGTCACTTTTATATTATTTGTTTTTATGAGCCTTCTTTTTTCTATCGCGCTAGCAAGCCTTCCTGCTTTACCCGAACCCGTTGCAAACAATGCCGTAGCTAAGGTTACTGTTGAAAACCAACGCTATTTTTTGAGTTTTATGGGGCTAGGTAAAAACAAACAACACACAGATGTACACAATAAGGTATTTTCACTAAAACTGGGCGACAGCGCATGGCAGCAACAAGCGAGTGTGCCTTCAAGTTTGCCATTAAAGGGGCGCTTAGCCAGTACTGCTGTTGGCTTAGGTGAATACGCTTATATATTTGGTGGCTACACGGTAGATAGCGATCATACTGAAATTTCAAGCCCTGATGTGTACCGTTTCGATATAAAAAACAATACATATAAACACCTTGCAAGCATGCCAATACCGGTTGATGATAGCGTAGCGCTAAGTTACAAAGAGCGTTATATATACCTTATTAGCGGCTGGCATAACGATGGCAACGTAAATTTAGTACAAGTGTACGATACTAAAAACAATACATGGCAGCAGGCGTCGCCTTTTTTAGGTGAGCCAGTATTTGGCCAAGCGGCTGCGATTAGTGGTAATACCATTGTTATTTGCGATGGCGTTAAAACTCAAGCAAATCCAGATTCTCGCCGCTCGTTTGCAGGTGTTGCTCAGTGCTTAAAAGGCACAATAAATGCCAACAATCCGCTAAAAATAGATTGGCGTACTTTGCCCCACCCAACGGGGGAGTCGCATTACCGTATGGCTGCTACTAGCTACAATAACAATATTTACATGCTGGGCGGCTCTAATAACCCCTATAACTACAACGGGATTGGTTACAATAAACAGCCCGCCCCGGCGAGTAACCATGTGTGGCGTTTTAATATAAAGCAAAACACGTGGCAGGTATTACCTAATGTAGCTGTTGGCAGTATGGATCACCGTGGCCTACTTGAGCACAATGGGGCTTTATATCGTATTGGCGGCATGAACAATCAGCAGCAAGTAATAAGCGATGTATTAGGGTACGAGGTAACACAGTGAATACACTTTATATTACCGGTGCAGGGGTAAGTGCGGCAAGCGGCATACCTACATTTAGAGGCGAAGATGGCTTTTGGACTATAGGTAGTAAAAACTATACGCCTATGGAAATGGCCACGCGCGCTATGTATCAAAATAATCCACGCGAGTTTTTAGCTTGGTATTACAACCGTTTTGCTGCCTATCGTAACCATGGCCCGAATGAAGTACACCATTGGCTGAGCGATAAAAATTTAATAACCCAAAACATAGATGGTCTTGATGGCAAAGCCGGTAACAAAAATTACATTGCTATACACGGCAGGCTCGATCAAATGACGCTATTTCATGAGCAAGGCGAAGCCGTTAAACCGCTAATGACTCCGTGGGATAGTGTAGATGAAAGCCGCCTGCATGAGTCTCTTTTTGAGCTATTTAATATTCAAAACCAAACACCTGAGCTTAATCATTCGTTTAAGCCTTTTGTGTTGTTGTTCGATGAATTTTACACTGAGCTTTACAGAATAACCGAAGCACAACAGCGTATGCTCAACGCCGATAAAATTGTATTTATGGGCACCTCGTTTAGTGTAAATATCACCCAAATGGCATTAGAAGTAGCCCGTAATTACGACATACCTGTAGAAGTAGTAGACCCTAACCCTGTTCACATAATGCACAGCAATGTAACGTACAAAAAAATGAATGCATTAGAATACATCCAATCTAATTAGAAAGTGCTATATTTTAAAGAGATTGCTAATGTTTTCTTAAATATTACAATCTCTTTATATAATATTAACGAGTCAATAATGTTATTATTATCCTCATTATAACAATACCAAAGAGACTTGAATGAGCGACCTAACTGCAATAGCAAACTTGTCCATTTTACTTGTAGAGCCTTCAGAGGTTCAGCAAAAAATAATAATAAAATCGCTTGCAGAAAGTGGTGTTAAACAAGTAGAAACTGCGGCTACTCAAGCGCAGGTTTTATCGTTACTTGAAAGTTACCACCCAGACCTAGTAATAAGCTCGATGTACTTATCAGACGGCACCGCCGACTCATTATTGCAAAAAATAAGACTTAACCCCGCCACTGAACATCAACCTTTTATGCTTATATCGAGCGAGCGTAATAAAAAGTACCTTGAGCAACTACGCCAATCCGGTGTGTTGGCTATTTTACCTAAGCCTTTTAGCGCAAAAGCCATTACTCGCGCACTCAAAGCAACTCTCGATATAATAAGCGAAGAAGAAGTAGATCTTGATCATTTTGATGTAACGCTACTTCGCGTACTTGTAGTAGACGACAGCCGCTTTGCTCGTAAACACATAATACGCGTGCTTGCTGGCATGGGGATCCCCGAACCGGTAGAAGCCGAAAACGGAAAAGAAGCTATAGCGCACCTTAGTGAGCAATCGTTCGATTTAATCGTTACCGATTACAACATGCCAGAAATGGATGGTCGCGAACTAACCGAAACTGTACGTGGCTCAAATGCTTACTCGCATATTCCTATTTTAATGGTGAGCTCAGAGGCAAACGACACTCACCTAGCTAATATTGCGCAAGCAGGAGTTGATGCCATTTGTGATAAACCGTTTGAACCGGCCACAGTGCGAGAATTACTCTATAAAATAATGTCTTAGTCTTTTAAAAAATGGCTAACAACAGCGGTAGTTAAATACATAACTACCGCTGTTTTGGCTTATTGGCTTGGCACGTTATATAACTGAAACGCTACAAAACATAAAATAACCGCAATACAGCTATCAAATACGCGCCATCTAAATGGGGAGCTTAAAACCTTTTTTAATTTTGGCGCAAACAACACTAAGCTACTAAACCAAATAACAGAGGCCACACAAGCGCCAATAGCAAAGTGCATAGGCACGGGTTGTAATGCGCCAATGCTGCCAAGCAGTAATACGGTGTCTAAATAAACATGTGGATTTAGTAAGCTTATAGCAAAGGCCGCAAGGGCCGTTTTCCACCAGCTCACTTTTATTACCTGAGTTACTTTTAACCCCGATGTGCCTTTAATTGCGCTGCGCGCAGAGCCAAATGCTAAGTAAAGTAACATAGCTATACCGCCCCACGTTAACCACGGTAATAACCCCGGCAGCCATAGCTTTAACTCATTAGCGGCAAATACACCTACAATAATTAGCGTGGCGTCGCAAAGTATACAAACCGCAGCTAAAACAAAACGGTTAGCGCCCGCCATACATTGGCTTAAAATCCAAATATTTTGCGCCCCAATGGCAATAATTAAACTTAGCCCCAGCATCACACCCGACAAAAACGACATACTTCTAATCCACTCAAATAAAACCTGTTATCCAATGCCTTGCAGGGTAGGGGGTATTCTGTTACAAATCCAATGAATATATTTATTGTTATATGCGTAAAACTCATGATTGATTACCAGTTACTCAATGCGCTTAGTGCCGTTATAAGTGAAGGCGGATTTGAAAAAGCCTCAAAAAAATTATTTATTACCCAATCGGCGGTGAGTAGGCGTATTCATCAGCTAGAAGCCAAACTAGGCGAACCCGTATTAATAAGAACCCAGCCGCCATCGCCAACAGCATTAGGCAAGCGCTTACTTAATCATTTACAGCAAGTATTACAGCTAGAAGTGGCCCTTAATGTAGAGGCACTTAACGAGCACACAGATTTAAACACCCCGCTTAGCGTAAAGCTTGCTGCTAATGCGGATTCGCTTGCCACCTGGCTGCCCGAAGCACTCGCCGTATTAGATACAGAGCTTGCGTGCAAATTACGCTTTGAAGTCATTAGTGAAGATCAATCCATTGCCCATAAAAGAATGAAAGACGGCGAGGTTATGGTGTGTATTAGCTCATCCCCCGAGCCCGTTAATGGCGGCCTAGTTAGCCCACTTGGCGCCATACGCTACAAAGCCATTGCAAGCCCCGATTTTATAAAACAACATAAGCTTACTGAGCTTTCGCAATTAGCGCATTTACCGTGCTTGGTATTTAGTGAGTATGACAAGCTACAACACCAATTTTTAGAAGATATTAATGGCTCAGCCCCACTGTTTACCCATATTTACCCTTCGTCAGAGGGATTTAAACAAGCCATGATAGCAGGCCTAGGATATGGGCTATTACCTACATTACAGCTAGGAGACTCGCTGGTAAAAGGGGAGTTAGTCGATTTATTCCCAGAATATTATATAGATACACCTTTGTACTGGCACTATTGGCAAACCGAAAGCCCGCAGCTTAAAACGTTGCGTAAGTTTGCATTGCAAGTAGCAGGCAAACGGTTAGAGCCTATTAGCCCATAAAGGCTAAGCCTGCGTTTATAACTGCCCTAATCTGTAAATAAGCAGTGCTGTTTTAGCGGTGTTTTTATTAAGTGAGGTTAAATCGGCGGTTTCGTTTTTAGTGTGTGCGCCACTGCCCATTAGGCCTAGGCCATCAAGCGCCATATCAACATGGTTTGCAGCAAACGAAATATCAGCAGCACCGGCATTACGTGGGTTTGCAGCCTCCACTTTGTTATAGCCTAAGTCTTGGCTTGCTTGGCTATACAGTGCAAGCAGCTTTTTATTACCCTCAGTGAGCCCCATTGGTGGGTAGCCGTCTTCAAAAGTAAGCTCAGCTTGGCTGCCATTTAAGCTTTTAGCCACTATTTGCTGCATCACTTTTTTAGCGCCCTCTACCTGCTTTGGCGAAAGCGCCCGTAAATCACCCGCTACATGCACGGTTTGCGCAATTACGTTACTTTTACCAAACGCCGTGGCTGACGAGTTAGCACTGTTGTACTGTGCATCAGTACCGCCCACAATAAGCCCCGGGTTAAAGGTTAAATTAGGTTGTGTAGCTAGTTGCTCTCTAAAGTCATTTAAAATACGCGACGCCTCGTAAATAGCGCCATAGCCCACACTGTCACTAAATATTTGCGATGAATGTGCAGCATTGGCCGTTACATTTAACGTCCAGCCGGTATAACCACGGCGCGCCGCCATCGCGGTTTTAATATTGTTATCGCCGTTCTCAAAATCTAGCGCTACGTCAGCCCAAATTGCGCCATCAACAATGGCTTGTTTAGATAAGCTCAGTGGGCGGCCGCTGCTTTCTTCATCGCCGGTAAGCAGTACTTTTACGCTTACGTTTTCAAGTAAATTAAGCGCTTGCAGGCTTTTAAGTGCGGTAATTATAATAGTGTTCCCGCCTTTCATGTCGGCTACACCTGGGCCGCTCGCGGTATGTTCATCAATTTGTTTATAGGTAGTAAAGTTATCGTGTTTAGCAAACACGGTATCAAGATGGCCGATCATCAGTATTTTTATTGCATCGGGGTTTTTACTTTTGTGCGCAGCTAATACATGCCCTGCGCGGTTAAAAGCGCTGCCATCTAGCCACTCAACCTTAAAACCTATGGCTTTTAGTTGCTCGCTTGCAAGCGCGCCCACCTTTTTTACGCCTTCAATATTAAGCGAGCCGCTATTAATGTTTACCGCTTGTTCTATCTCTTTGAGCGCTTGCGGCATGCTCTGCTCAACTTGTTTTACTATTTCACGCTCGTTTTTATTAAGCGCCGCGTGGCTTGTAAACGGTAGGGTACTCGAAAGGGTAAAAATAAGTGCTTGGCTAAATTTTAAAAGTGACATAACAGCCTAATAATTGAAAAGTAGTTCAGCTAATATGAAGTAAAAATACAAAGGGTTCAATAGAAGTAGATTGTGATTTTTAACTAATTTTATAAACAACAACGAGTTACAAGATTAAGGGTTAAAGGGGGTATGCGTTACTGGTTTAAACGCAGGTGTTTAAAATAAAACCTCTTAATTAAGCAGCCAGTATAACTAAACAGCGATTTGCCTGGCATTGTTGATCTCCTCCATTCTGGGGTTTTGCTGCATTTAGGAAAGGAAAGTCGAAGCTAACTATCTGTTTACAGGTGTTTATTATATGGTTAGGATGAAACTGGTATAAAATAGGGACATCTGCCAGTTTGTAAAACGACAGATGTCGTAAACTAAGTTGTTAGCCGCAACCTACACACGGAGGTTTTATGTCTATTCAAGAAGTTGAAGTTACTTTAGAGGAGTTACAATCATTAGATCAAGAGCAAATAGTCGGTTCATGTAAAAGCCTCGTGTATTATGAATTAGAATCGGCTTTTGGTGGCATAAAAGACTCTAATGCCGCACAGTTACTATCTGCCATTTGCTCGATGCACCTAAAACCTGAAAATTCGAAAGCTCCATTTTCACCTAAATTTATAATGCAAGACCGTAGAGGTCTTATTGCAAATGATTTTTCTAAAGAGTCTTTGAACTCTCTTTCTCAATTTTGTTCGTTTGTAACAATACCTGAATTGAAGGCAAGATTAGCTGATATTTCTTGGGTTACAAAAGCAGGAAGCGTTGAACATGCATATATGGCAATTGAATCATATATTGAATCAGCAAAGAATTTGTTAGCTGTAGCTGATTCATGGATATATCCTGCGGAAAGAATTGAACGAGCCTTAAGGCTAAGCTGCATGTTTCGAAGGGGTTCGCAACGACCTGATTTATTTAAAAAATTATCAGACTTTATTTTATCTGAAGTAAACAATAAAAAAATAGATGATTCGCCTTTTTATGCATTGCGTTTATTAAAATTATCACATGAATGTGGTGTTGGGGATGATGACTGGATTCTTAATACTGCAGAAGAAATTGCTCAAACTCGTTTTGAAATAGGCGACACAAGAACAGCGATAAGTGGGTGGGAATGTGCATTGCATTCTGCAATTTCAACACGAGATAAAATTAAACAGCAAGAAATTTGGAGAGAAATAGCCTCTTGCCACGTTAAAGATTCTGAAATACAAGATGGTGGTTTGATAGCCGCTAACTGTATACTTAGGGCAATTGATGCTTTGTCTAAAGTTCCTAATACTAGACAAGAAAGACTTGAGCTATATGAGACTATGAGAGATCATCAAATCGAATCCCTGCATCAACTTCATGAGTTTTCATCTCCGCCCCAAGACATTAGCGAAATTGTTCATCAATCAAAACTTGAAGTTCAAGGTAAAGATTTTTTCGATATGCTTTTTAGGCTCGGTGTTCTGGTTTCAAGACCAACAGACATTAATAGGCTCAAAGAGCAAGCTATCGAACAAATGCAAAATAGTATTGCATGGATGTTTAGCGGAACTCATATAGATCATGAAGGTATTACCGTTGCTAAAGTTCCATCAGGAATGGGCCTTGATGATAGACAAGATGGACCTGCTACTTGGTCCACTATGATGAAAAACATCGCAATAGACCATCAACTTGCAGTACAAGGGCAAATACGACCCGCTCTAGATGAGCTAATGATACAGCATTATGTTTCAAAGTATGCCTTAGAAAGAATTTAAAAAATAATCCGTTTATACCTTATGGTCATGAATATTTTTACATAAAGGGTATTTCGTTTGGTCTTGAAGGTGATTTCCTTAGTGCATGTCACATACTTATTCCACAGATTGAGAATTCACTTAGATATGTAGCGCGCACTCAAGGGGAGGAACCAACAACATTACACGGTGACGGTTCTCAAGAAAGAAGTGGTCTTAAATTTCTATTAGAACATCCTGTTGTTATTGAAACTTTAGGGCAAGATATTATTGGTAATCTACAGGCAATATTAATAGATAAGATATATGGGGATTTGAGAAATCAAATGTCACACGGGTACATGCCAGCAGGTCACTTTTATGGTGTTGCCCCTGTCTTTCTTTGGTGGTTAGTTTACATATTGTGATGTTACCTCTAGGTAGTCATTGGAAACTACATTATCGACCTGAAAATAAAGCTAACAAGGAAATTAAATTAAACAGTGGTTTATAATTTTTACATTATGACTCATTGTTTTAGTACGCTTAATTCGGCGTTGGGTGTTCTTCCGATAGAGGGTAAGTTGTGGACGATAATATAGATGATAACCCTGAATGGGTAACTCAAGGCAAAACAATCAAGCAACTCATCAAAGAGCTGCAAACGTTCGAGAATCAAGACTTAGAGGTTCAGATTTCAGTTGATGGTGGTGAGTCCTTCAAATGCATAAGTTTAGCTGGCAAGCACAATAATGGCGGGGTTCAATATTGTGTTCTTGAAAATTTTGAGTAAATGTTTAGGCGTTATAAATACATGAGAATCTAATGAAGCAATACTCTGTAGTAAAAGTTATATCTCTTAATAAAAAGTTTATCTATTCAGAAAAAAGCTTTGGCTCAAGAGCTCCTCAAGTCGGTGATGTTGGAACAATAGTTGAAGTTTATGATGGAGCCTTTGATATTGAATGTTGCGATGAAAATGGTGTTACTATTTGGCTTGAAATATTCGAACCTAGTGATGGTGATTTAGAGTTACTGTACATATAGTAAGCTTTTATTAGTGACGAATACTTTCCCTGCATTCTATCCAGCCAGTATTTATCAAAAACACCCGTCAGGTTTAACGCCATTGGCATTAAACCTGAAAGCTCAAATTCAACCAATCAGCGTTAATTAGTCGGCATTAAATATATCTCGCGCACGTTGTTGCGCTGGTTTGCTTCAATGGCAAATAGTACGGCGTCGGCTACATCTTGCGGGTCGAGTTTGTCGGGCTTTGCTTCATCAAAAAATGGGGTGTTTACCATGCCGGGGGCTATGGTGGTACAGCGGCCATTCCACTCGCTCATTTCTTCAGCTAAGTTTTGGCCAAACCCGTAAGCAAACCATTTAGTTGCGCCATAAATAGAGCCTTTTATTGGCTTACGGCCAGCAGCTGGGCTGGTTAATATAAAGTGGCCTTTGTTTTAGCCCGCATGTCCGTGCGCTTTATTTAGAAATTTGCTACCACCACAAAGTAATGCACAGTATCCTGTACATGTAATAATTTTCCAGCTAAACTTGTCTTATATAATGTACAAGTGAGGTGCAAAATGAGAATAGTGTCTTTTACCGAAGCCCGAAATAGTCTAAAAGCCGTTTTGGATAATGTAATTAATGATGCAGATACGACAGTAATCACTCGTCGTGACACTGAAGATGCGGTTGTAATGTCATTAGATTACTACAACAGCCTTATGGAAACTGTTCATTTACTTCGTTCTCCAGCGAACGCTGAACATTTAAACCGTTCAATTGCGCAGTATAAAGCGGGCAAAACGACTCCACGAGAACTTATTGATGAGTAACAGGTTATTATCATGGACTGATGAAGCTTGGAATAGTTATGTCTACTGGCAGACTCAAGATAAGAAAACCTTGAAACGTATAAATAAGCTAATTGCTGATGTTAAGCGTTCTCCATTTGATGGGATTGGAAAACCGGAACCCCTCAAAGAAAATCTTTCAGGCTTCTGGTCTCGTAGAATAGATGATACAAATCGTTTGGTATATGCCGTGGATGAAACAGCAATTACAGTTATCTCGTGTCGTTACCATTACTAAATAAACAAGATAAATAAACAAGACATCCATCTTAAATTATTCATACTATCCAGCCAGTATTTATCAAAAACAACCGTCAGGTTTAACGCCATTGGCATTAAACCTGACAGCTCAAATTTAACCCAAACAACGTTAATTAGTCGGCATTAAATAAATCTCGCGCACGTTGTTGCGCTGGTTTGCTTCAATGGCAAACAATACGGCGTCGGCTACATCTTGTGGGTCGAGTTTATCGGGCTTTGCTTCATCAAAAAATGGAGTGTTTACCATGCCAGGGGCTATGGTGGTACAGCGGCCATTCCACTCGCTCATTTCCTCAGCTAAGTTTTGCCCAAACCCGTAAGCAAACCATTTTGTTGCACCGTAAATAGAGCCTTTTATTGGCTTACGGCCAGCAGCTGAGCTGGTTAATATAAAGTGGCCTTTGTTTTGGCGTAAATGAGGTAGAGTTGCTTTTGCCGTCCACAGCAGGGCTTTAATGTTTATGTCTATCATGGTTGACCATTCATCGGGGTCGCCTTTTTCAGTGCCTGCGGTTGAAACGCCCATACCCGCGTTGGCGAATGCGGCATCTAGTCGGCCAAATTTTTTAAGCCCTTTTGTTACTACGTTTTCAAGTTCGGTAAAGTCGGTGGCATCTGCGGGTACACTCAGTGCGTTATCTTCACCTAGCGACTCAACTAGTTCAGCTAATTTATCTTCACTTCTGGCGGTAAGAATGACTTTATGGCCGTTATTAACCAATGTTTTTGCACTCGCTTCACCTATGCCACTAGAGGCACCTGTAATTAGAACTACTTTTTCTTTCGCCATGATTATTTCTCCTATGTTTACATATTCAAAATGATAAGAACGGTTTAACTAATACGTGCTATTAACTGTACCAGTTCTGGGTTAACGGGGCTTGAATGCAGGTCACTTTTCGAATGAATTATTTGGATGATGTTAGGTGAGTGGCTTTAATGGGTTTTTGCAAAGGTGGAGTGTTCGTTTTTGTTATACTTTTTATAAAAAAAAGCGCACCTTAAAGTGCGCTATACGTTTATTGTGTTATGTCAAAGCTAACTGAAAGGTCCTCAGTTTGCGGTACACTAATTTGCTTAAGTTGATAAACAGTGAAATCAGTATCTTCTAGCTCTGCATCGTCTATATGTGCGGTGCACGTATAGCCAAGTTGGTAGTCTCCCGGTGTAATGAAAGCAAGCTCAAACTCATATTGGTTATCGTCTTGGTCAAATACAACATTTGCGGTTGCAAGTGGGGCATCTTCTGGGGTTTGCTCATCTATTTCGTATATATCTTTAGGTATTTGAGCATCTGATGAATATAAATATACGGCGTGTCCAAACGTTGAATCTGCAGCAGTGGCGATATTGTCTGTTTCACAGTTATTAATAAGCGCTTGGCTTACTGTGCCTTCAATTTCTTGTGACTCAGAAAGATTTTGTAATCGTACGCCTCTAGGTTTTAAAAAGATCTCCTCATTATTTTGGGGATCGACCAGCGATTTTTTTAGGTCAAATTCTAAAACAAAGTCGTTATCAGTTTGGTTAAGTGTAAAGCCATCGAGTTGTATTTCGCCTACACCATCATTCCCTTTTCTTTTTACCACGAGCGGAGCAATGCTGTCGTCTTCGTATACTACGTGAGATGTAAAACTTAGGTTATTAGTATCGCCATTTATAACCTGAGCGCGGATCCACGAGTATTCGCCTGCTGGCACTTCTTGATCGTCAAGCAGCTCAAAAACATCGTCTCCGGTGTAATCGAGCAAATTAACCATTTGTGGTTGAGATGCGTCAGCTTCACTTCGGGTTTCAAAACTAAATTCTTCATCGCCTTGTGTTTTAATAGTGATTGAATCAAACACGACGTTAACCGCTTTTAAACCACTAACCGGCGCATCTGACACACCAAGGCTAAAGGTTGATTTGTCGCTAGATTGTGGCGGTGTTGTGTCATTGTCATCACTTGAAGAGCCACACCCGGCTAATGCAAAAAGAACGGCGCTGCTGACTAATGTTGATTTAAAATTCATGATTTACTCCTTTAGTTTATAAAGCGGATTGTAGAAGAGCTAAGCTGAATTTAGATTGAACTGGTTTTTAGAATAGTTACTTGAAATTAATCTTTATTTTATTTTGCGCATTTTTGAACAAAAGTATGTACGCCATAGGTTAACTAGTTTGTGAGCACTAAGGTTTTAAGCGTGAAAATTTAAGCGAAAAAAAGAAAAACTTTGCCCAATTAATTTGCTGATATAGGCACACCTTCCACTTATTTTAATGCTATCGCTTTAAAATTTTTACTATATACTCCCGCCACTTCTTTTGAAGTGTATAGATTTAATTCTTGCTGATAATCAGCCCATAGTTGGAATATGTATGAAAGATAAACTTATTGTGTTTTGGCAAAGCCATTCAGAAACAATCATCACTTTAGGTTACAAAGTGGTATTAGCCTTGGCTATTTTAGTTGCGAGTGCGCTTATTGCGCGTTCAGTAAAAAAAGCGATTAAAAATTCTAAGTCGCCATTAAAAAAAGTAGACGAAACGCTACTACCGCTTTTATCGAGTATTGCGGGGTATTTAGTTTATATAATTGCTGGGCTGTTTATTTTAGATATTTTTGGCGTTAATACGGCAAGTTTAATAGCGCTAATGGGCGCGGCGGGTTTAGCGATTGGTTTGGCGCTTAAAAACACCTTAAGTAATATTGCAGCAGGCATTATGCTACTCATACTTAGGCCATTTAAAATAGGCGATTTTGTAGATGCGAGCGGCACGCTTGGCACAGTGAACGAAATAAACTTATTTACAACCATTTTTAAAACCACCGACGGCCTGTATATCGCATCGCCTAACGGTAAAGTGTGGGGCGGCAACATTAAAAACTTTACCCGCAACGGTAAAAGGCGCATGGATATAGTGGTGGGAATTTCGTACGCCGACTCTATTGATGTTGGCTTAAATGTACTTAAAGAAGTTGCCGAATCAGAAAGCCGATTACTCGCAGAGCCAGCGCCTAAAGTAATGGTTACTTCAATAGGCGAAAGCGCAGTAAATATTCAATTACGTGCATGGGCTGTAAATGGCGATTACTGGCAAACCGTGTGGGATTTAAATAAACGCGTTAAAGAAGCCATAGAAGGTGCGGGGCTGAGCATTCCGTTTCCGCAGCGAACGCTGCATATATCTGAGTCGATGGCATCGGCAATAACAGTAAGTAAAGAAGCTTAAACTCTATTAGCACAAACACAAATAAAAATAGCGAGCCTTGGCTCGCTATTTTTATATCAGCTTTTTGCTGACGAGTATTAACCTTCTAATTGAAAGTCGTACACTGAGCCTAAATTAAGCAGCTGGGTTAGTTCATCCAGTGCTTGGTAGCTTTCGGTAAGTAGGGCTGAATCGGCAAAGTCGCTTGCACCTAGCTTATCGCGGTAGTTACGCTTTGCCCAGTCACAAAGCTGAGTGTATTTAGTATCGGTTAAAATAACCTCTGGGTTTACCGCAGCAAGTTCTTGCTCGTTAAGAGCTACACGTAAACGCAGGCAGGCAGGGCCGCCGCCATTTTGCATACTTTGGCGCAGGTCAAAAAACTGCACTTGGTTTACTGGGTTATCGGCTAAAATCATTTCTTCAATGTAGGCGTTTACTGCGCTGTTACGGTGGCACTCTTGTGGCGCTACTAATAGCATTGAGCCATCATCTAGGCTTACTAATTGGCTATTAAATAAGTAACTGCTTACTGCATCGCTAATGCTTACTTTATCGGTAGGTACTTCAATTATGTATAGCTGTTTGCTGCCGGTGTAGGCATCGCGAATTTCTTGCAGGGCATCTTGTTGGTTTAAAAATGCTTGCTGGTGGCAAAGCAATACGTTTGCGTTACCTACTGCAATTACATCGTTATGAAACACGCCTTGGTCTATAACATCTGGATTTTGCTGCAGTAAAATTTGGCTCGATTCTTTTAAATTATGTAATCGGCAAATGGCTTCTGAGGCTTCTAGTGTTTGCCTTGCAGGAAACTTAGCCGGTTTTGGTAATTGGCTGTTAAAGGCGCTTGCACCAAATACAAACATTTCTAGGCCTTGCTCACCGTGGCTGTCGCAAAGTCGGGTATGGTTAGCTGCGCCTTCGTCGCCAAAAAAGCCCTGATCGGGTAAATGCGTGTGGTGTGCAAAGTAGCTATCGTTATTAAACATGGCTTTGAGTAAGCGGGTAGTTGTAGCTGGTTCTAGCGAGCGGTGAAACTTATTGTTTAAATTGGCTGAGGTAAAATGCACTTTGCCATCGAGGGTGTCTGGCGATGGAGAAACAGTAGCGGCATTGGCGGTCCACATTGCAGAGGCCGAATAACACGCGCGCAATAAAATAGGGTCGGCTTTAAATGCTTTATGAATCACTTGCGAGTCGTTGCCGGTAAAACCAAGGCGACGTAGTACGTTTAAATCGGGGCGTGCATGGGGCGCAAACACACCTTGTGTTAGGCCTTTGTCGTGCATGGCTTTCATTTTTTCAAGGCCCTGTAACACAGCTTCTTGAGGGTTTGAAAAACTTGCCGCATTATTTAACGAGGCAACGTTACCATACGATAAACCCGCATAGTTGTGAGTAGGGCCAACTAAGCCATCAAAATTTACTTCTAAGGCGTGCATACAAGTTCCAATCATATTGTTTTTAGTTACTTAACAATACAACGCAATGGCCGCGCTTGCAAAGCCTATAAATACGAAATTTATCGGCTGTAAACTCGCTCTTTATCGCACGTAGTATGGGTATTGCTCGGATCGTTTACCTGCCATACGCTAATGTCTAAACGCCATAGTAGGTAAAGGGTGTGGTATAGGTTAGCCATGGTATTTTCCTTGAAAGTTTCACTGAACACATCTGTACTTTGAAAGAATTATGCCAACTGTTAATTGAATATTTTATGAATACAAATCAGATATTTATTAAAACACTAAAAATAACTTTTGAGCGCTTAGCACCACTTTGGGGCTAAAAGGCTCAAAAGTTGCACCAAAAAGCCACGCAGCAGGTGCGTGGCGTATGGTTTATACGTGGTAATTAGCGGCCTACTTTACCCTTTACTAGTGGGTCGAACGACAGCACACTAAATTTTCCTTGGCTGGCGTTTTTACCGTTATTTAATACTGGCGAGCGATGTAGCTCATCTACGGTAAAATATATTTTATGATCGGCGCCATAACTAAAGCCATCAGGCCAGCTTAAGCGCTCGTCTTTAAATAATACGTGGTATTTACCGCTTGGTTTTACTACACCAATTGCGCCGTTGGTTATGTCGGTAACATACACATTACCGCCGCCATCAACAATAATGCCATCTGAAATGGGTTTAGTGCCGTAACGCGTTACTTTACTTTCAAGGGCGCTTGCGCTCAGGCTTTTATTGTTAATATCGCTTGTGGCAATACGGTAAACCGATGTGCCAGACATAGAGCCAAAGTAAAGCCACTGTTCGCTTGGGTCGAGCGTGATTGGGTTTACGCCTAAACGTGCTGGTTGGCCGCCTAGTTTCATGGTGCGCCCTTCAATGACCATGTCGATGTTTTCGGCTGTGGTGTATGGGCTATTTTGTAAGACTCTGCGCGCCTCACCTGTTTTTAAATTTACGGTAATAATAGCGGCTTGGCTGCCTTGTGCGGTGTCGGCAATGTATACAACGCCGTGTTTATTATCGATAACTAAATCGTTTAAAAACGAGGTGTCGGTAATGGTGGGTATAGCTAAATAAATTATTTTATGCAGCTGCTCTTTGTTGGTATCCCAACCGACTAAACGCCCAGCACGATCAGGGCCTGATGTATCAAGCATCCATAACACGCCATCGGCAGATACATTTATGCCAAGTACATCATAAAACCCTTTGCCGTTTTTATACGCGTATGCCCACTCTTCATTAGGGTAGGGTTTGGTGGTGCCATCGCTTAATAGCTCCATAATTTTTTGTTTTTGGCCGTAAAAACCATGTACCGATAAAAACTTACGACCCGAGGGCGTAATAGCAATATTACCTGGTGGGTGCTGCGCGTCGAATGTAGCTACTGTTTTTAAATCAGCATTTTGATTAGCGGTATTAGCAAACACACTGCTGGTTAAAAACGCAGTGCTACAGGCTGCAACTAAAAGTATTTTTTTAATCTGGTTCATGCTTCAAAGCCTTCTAAAACAAGTTTACCGCGTGAGGTGTGCGATTCTAAAATTTGATGTGCTTTATATAAATTAGCGGCGTTAATTGGGCCTAAATTTTGCCCAAGCGTGGTTTTAAGTGTACCTGCGTCTATCAGCTCGCTAATTTCATTAAGTAAGGTGTGCTGCGCTGTTATATCGGCGGTAGTAAATAGCGAGCGGGTAAACATAAACTCCCAATGCACCGATATACATTTACGCTTAAACTTTAAAATATCGAACGATGTAGGGTCATCTATTAGCGCAAATTTACCTTGGGGTTTAATACACTCAACTATTTGGTCTTGGTATTGCTCGGTATGAGTTAAGCCAATAACGTAATCAAACTCAGCTAAACCAAGCTCTAGGCGCTGCTCGTTTAAATTTTTAGTATGATTGAGTACATGATCCGCTCCTAACTCTTTAAGCCAGGTTACGCTTTGCTCGCGTGATGCAGTACCTACTACGTTTAGCCCTGTAAGCTGTTTGGCGAGCTGTACCAAAATAGAGCCAACGCCACCTGCAGCGCCAATAACTAAAATAGATTGCTGAGTATTTTGCTTATTTTTTGGCACTTGCAGGCGGTCAAACAGCATTTCGTAGGCGGTAATGCTGGTTAGCGGCAGCGCTGCGGCTTGTGCGTCGGTTAATGTTTTAGGCGCACGCCCTACAATACGCTCGTCAACTAATTGAAATTGCGCATTACTGCCTTGGCGCGATAAATCGCCGGCGTAAAATACACGATCCCCCACATTAAATAACGAAACCGACTCGCCAACGGCTTTTACAATGCCTACGCCGTCCCAACCTAATACTTTGTAGCCTTGCTCTGGCGCTACATTTGCACGTATTTTTGTATCTACAGGGTTTACCGAAATAGCATTTACTTCAATAAGTAGGTCGTGCCCGCTGGCTGTTGGGGTATCAAGCTCAATTGCTTGTATAGAGCTTGCTGTAAGCGTTTTAGTGTTTTTGGTGTAGCCAAATGCTTTCATGTGCGTTCCTGATGATTTTAACCAAGTGTTTTTAACTTATAAGCACTATAGCTCAGTTGAAAAATAGAAAAAGACATGAAAAACTAAAGCACTTTCAAATTTTAATTGAAAATATGCGATCATTTAACGATATTCAAACTTTTATAGATGTAGCCAGTTGCGCCAGTATTTCTGAAGCTGCGCGACAAAACGAGCAAACTCCAGCGGCGGTAAGTGCAGCTATTAAGCGCCTAGAAAAAGACTTAGGAAACGTGCTGTTTATTCGCTCTACTCGCAGCTTACGCTTAAGTGTGGCAGGGGAGCAGTTTTTAAGTTACGCCAAAGACTCCCTTTCGCTTATTCAACAAGGGGTAGCTGCAGTACAAACCGCAGTGGGCGAAGTAACGGGAACGCTACAGGTATCGGCCCCGTGCGACTTAGGGCGCAATAAACTAAGTGAATGGCTTAATGAGTTTTTAGCACACTACCCGCATGTAAAACTTAAATTGCACTTAAGTGACGAAGTAAGCGACATTTACAGCCAATCAATTGATATTGCACTGCGCTTTGGTGTACCAAAAGATTCGCAGTTAATTGCAGCGCCACTTTTTTTAAATAATGCGCGTATTTTAGTGGCCTCTCCTGAATATGTAGCAAACAATGGATTGCTTACACATCCACTTAACTTAACGCAGCACACCACCATTACGTTTATGCGTTTTGGTGAAGTGTTTAAAGAGTGGCGATTTTATAAAAATGGCGCAGTGCAAAAAGTGCAGCTACATTGCCAACACATAGTTAACGATGGCGAAATGGTTAGGCGCTGGGCGTTAGAGGGCAAAGGCATTGCGTATAAGTCGTACTTAGATGTAATTGATGATTTAGCAAGCGGGCAACTCGTTCATTTATGCCCCGAGTGGCAAAGCGATCCGCTACCGCTTTATATGATGTACGCCGACCGACGTCAAATGACTCCGGTGATCAGCGCATTTAGGGCGTTTATTCAACAAAAAATAACCGCGTTAGTTGGCTAACTCATCATCGTTTTTAGTTGTTAAATCGCTTATTACTAAATCAAGCAGCTGCATTAGCTGTTTGGCTTGTGTGGGGTCTACACTTTCAAACTTACATAATATGTTTTTTGGAATATCAGCAGCTTCGTTTTTAAGGGCTTGCCCACTTTGGCTAAGCTGAATTAGGCGCTTACGCTTATCGTGCTCATCTTTAATAACAGCCAGTAGAGACTTTTCGGTCATTTTTTTGAGTATTTGAGTCATAGCACCGCCATCAATAGCGGTTTTATCTATTAGCTGCGCTATGGTTATTTTGTCTTGCTCCCACAGCGCCATCATTACTACATACTGCGGATATGTTAAATTAAGTGCAGCTAAAGGCTCACGGTAAGTACGTGCAATGCTATTTGATGCCATATATAACCTATGACACAGCTGATTTTTTAATTTTAATTGCTCAAATGACATACCTAACTCCTAGTGCGTTAATACCTTCAACTCAAAAAACATTTTAATTTGCATGCAAAGTATTTGCAATCTCTAATTACTTGCCCTATTATTTTGCATGCAAACTAAATTAATTGATAAACTTTGGAGTTCACTATGAATGTATTACAAAACGTTGCCTACACAGCAAAAGCAACTGCAACCGGTGGCCGTGAAGGTGTAGCTAAATCTGACGATGGCCGTTTAAATGTAAACTTATCAACCCCAAAAGGGCTAGGTGGCGACGATGGACAAGGCACAAACCCAGAGCAATTATTTGCAGCTGGTTATGCAGCGTGCTTTATTGGTGCACTAAAATTTGTAGCCGGTAGCGAAAAAATTGCGCTACCAAGTGATACACACATTAATTCTGAAGTATCTATTGGCGCGATTGAAGGCGGTTTTGGCATTGCAGTTAAATTAGCTGTATCACTAGGTGATATGCATAAAGCGGCAGCGCAAGAGCTTGTAAATAAAGCGCACCAAGTATGCCCATACTCAAACGCCACACGCGGTAACATTGAAGTAGAGCTTTCGGTTATTTAATTAACTAAATAGTTAATACTTGAACAGCCCAGTGGTTTTGCCACTGGGCTTTTTTGTGCGCTGCAAATTAGCTGAGTTTCCACGCTTATAAATAAATATACGAAAAATCGTATATTCACTATTCCATATATCCTGGTTTTGTTTTATTGTATGCACACTAACTAAACGAGGATGCTATGGAACAACTCAACCCACTTCAATTTTACAAATGCTTAGCCGACGATACGCGCTTAAAAGCCATGTTATTAATTAGCCATGAGCAAGAGCTATGTGTGTGTGAGCTTGTTGCTGCGCTTGAACTTAGCCAACCTAAAGTGTCGCGCCACTTAGCACAGCTTAGGCAATGTGGCTTATTGAGCGACCGTAAGCAAAATCAATGGGTGTACTACAGCATTAATAAAGCCCTGCCACAGTGGGCTATTAGTGTACTAACACAAACCAAAGATGAAAATTCTGCGTTTTATAACGACGATTTAGATCGACTCAATGCAATGGGTAATCGCCCAGAGCGTGCAGCAAGCTGCTGTTAATTAAGCAAATTGATATAACTTTACTAAAGGTATTTATTATGACAATTAAAGTAGGTATTAACGGCTTTGGCCGTATGGGACGTTTAACACTGCGCGCAGCACTAGAGTGGCCAAAAGTAGAATTTATTAAAGTAAACGATGTTGCAGGCGATGCTAAAACACATGCCCATTTATTAGAGTTTGACTCAGTGCACGGGCGTTTAGCGCACAGCGTTACAGCAAACGAGAATAGCTTTAGTGTGGGTAAACACACTATGGCCGTTACCAATAACAAAACCATTAACGACACCGATTGGTCTGATTGCGATGTAGTAATAGAAGCCAGCGGTAAAATGAAAACCACTGAGTTGTTAAATCAATACTTAGCACAAGGTGTTAAGCGCGTTGTGGTAACCGCACCAGTAAAAGAAGACGGCATTTTAAATGTGGTTATGGGTGTTAACGATGATTTATATAACCCAGATGAGCACAAAATTGTTACAGCGGCTTCGTGTACTACTAACTGTTTAGCGCCTATTGTAAAGGTACTACAAGAAAAAGTAGGCATTAAGCACGGCTCAATGACCACTATTCACGATATTACCAATACCCAAACTATTATTGATGCGCCTCATAAAGACTTACGTCGTGCTCGTTCGTGCGGTACGAGTTTAATACCCACCACAACAGGTAGTGCAACAGCCATTACGCATATATTCCCTGAGCTAAAAGGTAAGTTAAATGGCCATGCCGTGCGCGTACCTTTAACTAACGCATCAATTACCGACTGTGTATTTGAGCTTGAGCGTGGTGTAACTGCAACTGAGGTGAATGAATGGTTTGCTCAGGCGTCTAAAAACGAGCTTGCAGGCGTATTAGGCTACGAAGAAAAACCGCTTGTATCGATTGATTACAAAACCGATCCACGTAGTAGCATTATTGATGCGCTATCTACCATGGTTATTAATAATACCCAGCTTAAATTATACGCTTGGTACGATAACGAATGGGGCTACGCTAATCGTACCGCCGAGCTTATGCTTAAAGTTGCTAAAAGCGACTTGGTTTAACCATTTATAAGGTTTAAAGGGCTTTAACCATGTTTGAGCAACTTGCTAATTTACCTACAGCAATAAAACAGTATTTAATTATTACCGGTAATTACTGGGCATTTACCTTAACCGATGGCGCACTCCGTATGCTGGTGGTGCTGCATTTTCATCAGTTAGGGTATGGTGCACTGGCCATTGCCATGCTGTTTTTGTTTTACGAAATTTTTGGTGTGATCACCAATTTAGTGGGCGGTTGGCTTGGGGCTCATTTAGGCCTTAATAAAACCATGAACTTTGGCTTGGCGCTGCAAATAATAGCGCTTGCCATGTTATGCGCGCCAAGTGAATGGCTTACAGTTGCTTATGTTATGGCGGCGCAAGCACTTAGTGGTATAGCAAAAGATTTAAACAAAATGAGTGCCAAAAGCGCCATTAAACACTTAGTGCCCGAGGGAGAAAGCGGCCAAGGCCAGCTTTACAAATGGGTGGCTATTTTAACGGGCTCTAAAAACGCGTTAAAAGGGGTCGGTTTCTTTTTAGGCGGCTTACTACTTACGGTACTGGGATTTGTTGGGGCTTTAAAAGCACTTATTATACTCCTTACTATTGCGTGGATGATTAGCGTTGTATTTTTAAAAGGCGACATGGGTAAAGCTAAAAATAAGCCCAAGTTTAAAGAGCTTTTTTCTAAATCTCGTGCAATAAATTTATTAAGCGCAGCACGGTTATGCTTGTTTGCCGCACGTGATGTGTGGTTTGTAGTGGCTTTACCTATTTATTTAGCCCAGCAGTTTAACTGGAACTTTTGGTGGGTGAGTGGCTTTATGGCACTTTGGGTGATTGGCTATGGCGGCGTGCAATCGCAAGCGCCACGTATTACAGGCACCAGTAATTCAAACGTTGATACTGTTAAACATGCGTATTTATGGGTGTTGCTATTAAGTGGTGTAACTGCACTTTTAGCACTACTTATGCAATTTGATGTTGCTGTGCATACCACCTTGATTATAGGTTTACTTATATTTGGCGGTGTATTTGCAGTTAACTCATCAGTACATAGTTATTTAATTGTCAGCTTTGCTAAAAGCGATGGTGTATCGCTTGATGTTGGCTTTTATTATATGGCCAATGCAATGGGGCGTTTACTGGGCACCGTACTTTCGGGGTGGGTGTTTCAGGTTTATGGTTTTGTAGCGTGTTTATGGGTGAGCGTTGCGCTACTGATTGGTGCCACAATTATCACGGCAATTTTGGCCAAGCGTTAGGCTTAATTGTGCAAAATACCTAAATTATTTTATGTTATTAATGGCTTCACTCAGTTTATATATTAAACTGTAAGCGTGTTTTAATAAAAGGTAATATAAGTGCGAGAAATAACGTTAGCAAAAAAGTTATTATGGATAACAGTAGGTAGTACATTTTTAACAGTATTAGTACTTTCTGGGGTTTTATGGTGGCAGATGTCATCAAACAGCGAGGCGCTCGCTAAAGAGTCTGAGGAGTACATTGTGGCTGAGGTTGAGCAAAAGCTTAACGCCAATGCTGCAGCCTACGGCGAAAAAATAGCTGGTTTTATTAACGAAGCTTACCGAGTTCCAAACTCTTTAGCTGCATTACTTGGTGATGCGGCTAAAACGCAAACCTTAGACCGTGATACCGTAGTGAGTATTAACCGCTCTATTTTAGAAAAAAACCAGTTTTTATCTTCTATTTATTCGCAGTTTGAAGCCAACGCCTTTGACGGACAAGACGCCCAATTTAAACAAGGTTTTAAACACTCTGTTAATGGCGATGGCACGTTAGAGGTGTATATAACGCGCGATCAAAACGGCAACATTGAGCAACAAAAAGTAGCTAACGCTGCCGATAAATACCTAACCTCTTTAAACGAGTTTGGTATTCGCGAAGCGCATTGGTACTTGTGCGCAAAAGACACGCTAAAGCCGTGTATTATGGAGCCGTACCTGTACGAGATCCCATCTGGCGACTCTGTCATGCTAACTTCATTAACCGTACCCATTACTAAATCTGGCCGCTTTATTGGTTTAGCGGGCGTTGATTTAACGCTACCTACTTTTCAGGGCTTAACCGAAAAACTCTCGAGCGAGCTGTACAACGGTCAAGCTAAAGTAACACTGCTTAGTGACATTGGTTTAATTGTAGGTAGCAGCCATTATAAATCTAAATTAGGCCGCCCGTTTAAAGAGGCAGTTAGTAGTAACACTTACAGTGAGCTGGTTAAATTTAAAGGGCAACATGGCCTTTTTAAAACACCTAGCGAGTATTTAGTTAACTACCCAATTAATATTAAGCTGGCTAACACTCAGTGGAGCCTACTTATTGAAGTGCCAAGTAATTTAGCGCTAGAGGGGCCTAATGCCTTAGCTAAAAACATGAGTGACTCGGCCAATCAGCTCGGTGTTGTTATTTTAATAACCGGTGCTGTTATTGCTTTAATTGCTTTTATTATTATGAAAGTGGTAGTAGGCACTGTGGTTGCACCTCTTGAGCAAATTCAACAACGTGTAGATAACCTTGCCAGCTCAGAAGGTGACTTAACTCATACACTCCATGTAGATACCCACGCAGAGCTGATTGCGCTTGCGGGTGGTTTTAATGCCTTTTTAGCTAAGTTACGTGGCTTAATTGCAGAGCTTAAAGATGTATCGTCGCAAACAAAACAGCAAGGCGAAATAGCACAGCATATTGCTATTGATACAAAACATAATGTGCAATCGCAGTTTCAAGAAATTGAAAGTGTAGTGACCGCTATGAACGAAATGAGCGCTACCGCACTTGAAGTTGCCAGAGCCTCTGAGCAATCTGCTCAACAAGCGGATGAAATAAATGGTTTAGTGGTTAGCAGTGAGTCGAGCTTGTCATCGGCTATGAGCCAAGTGAAAACCATGTCTGAAGAAATAAAAGAAGCCAACCAAGCGGTAGAAAAAGTGGCTTCGCGTAGTAAAGATATTACGCAAATTTTAGATGTGATAAGAACCATTTCAGAGCAAACCAACTTACTTGCACTTAATGCCGCCATTGAAGCAGCACGCGCTGGTGAGCACGGTAGAGGCTTTGCCGTAGTTGCCGATGAAGTACGTGCACTGGCGTCTAAAACACGCTCATCTACCGATGATATTAGCCAACTTATAGATAGCTTATTGTTAGAAGTAGGTAATGCATCAACCGTAATTGAAAAAGGCGTAGTACGCGCGCAAAGCGCAGTAGACGAAACCTCAGTGGCGTTTGACGCGCTGCACAGTGTGGTAGTAAAAGTAGATGAAATTACTAATCAAATTACCCACATTGCCACCGCCGCCGAGGAACAAAGTTTAGTAACCGAAGAGATAAACCGTAACCTTACGCTAATTTCTGATGCGGCATCGCAACTTGCTGATTTATCTACCCAAGCTGGCGATAGTAGTGAAGCGCTTAATGCACTGGTAGCGCAGCAAGATAGCGAGCTAAATAAACTTAAAACGTAAGTAAAGCTCAACCCTAGCAAATATAAAAAGCGGCTAATTCACACGAATTAGCCGCTTTTTTTAGTTGAGACTTTTTAGAAGTTAGTAAAACGAAACGTTATAGCTTTTTGATCAAGGCAAACATTTGGTTGATCATCGGCTGCGCTAATTGCTCAACCCCTGGGCGGTTAAAATAGCCACGCAGCCCAGTAAATTGCACCTGAAAAAACTGCGCGTATTCAAGCGCGGTAAGGTTGCTGCTTAGCTCATTATTTTTAATGGCTTGAGCAAACAAGGTGGTTAAGAAGGCTTCAAACTTTGCTGATAGATCTAGGCTTAGCTCGTATAACGAGGCGTCTTTTTCTGCAAATTCGCTGTTTGCTTTTACCAACATACAAATAGCACTTGGGCTACAGTCTTTGGTTTTAATAATTACGTTTTCTACAAACGCACGCAAACCACCTAAAACAGAGTCAGAACTTGCTAAAAACCCATCAATTTGGCTTTTCATTTGTACTGTGTAGTCTTTTAAAGACTCGCTGTATAGGCCTTCTTTAGAGCCAAACGCCGCATATATACTGCCTGGGCGCATGTTAATGGCTTCTTGTAAATCGCGGGTTGAGGTGGCGTTAAACCCCTTTTCCCAAAACAATTGGCTTGCAACGCGAATTACATTATCGCGCTCAAATTTAACTTTGTTTGCCATTCTATTCTCAACTATTTTGAACGTATGCTCAATTTTAACTTGAACAGTCGCTCAAAATCAAATAGTATGTGTCTCGAAGTTACTTAACCTGACACCAGGTTACTCAAACACATTAATTTATTGGAGCAGAACATGGCAGAATTTACGTTATATACTCAAGACAACGCACCTGAAGAATCAAAATCGCTTATGGCTGATTCAGTAGCAGCATTTGGCATGGTGCCTAACCTTCACGCAGTAATGGCAGAAGCGCCTACGCTACTTAAAGGCTACCAAGTACTGCACGACTTATTTCAAAAAACATCGTTTAACGCAGAAGAGCTAACAGTTGTATGGCAAACAATTAACGTTGAGCACGAGTGCCATTACTGTGTACCAGCGCACAGCGCAATTGCCGCTTCAATGAAAGTTGACCAAGCTATTGTTGATGCACTAGTAAACAAAACACCACTTGCCGACGCAAAACTTGAAACACTACGTGAAACAACGCTTGCAATGACACGCGATCGCGGCGTAATTAGCGATGAGCAAATTGAGAAATTTTTTGCAGCAGGTTACGGTAAACAGCAACTACTAGAAATTATTGTTGGTTTATCGCAAAAAGTAATGAGTAATTACACAAACCACCTTGCTGATACACCAGTTGACGAACCATTTAAAAAGTTTGCTAAATAATACCAATTCGCTTAATTAAGTGATCTATTTTGAGGCTGGAAAAACGTGTTGATAGCAAGGCAAGAAATTCGCTATTTAGTTGTTCTAAATGAGAGTTTTTTAACGCAGGTAGCGACACGTTTAGCCCCGCAAAATGATTAAGTATTATTGCGGATTGGTATAACAGCGATTTTATAAATAACAAAGGCAGCCTAGGCTGCCTTTTTGTGTTTTAAATGCAAAGTTATTTAAATTTAACGGTTTTTGTACTACGAGTATAAATACGCTGCTCGGGTTTAGTCCATTCACCCTTTTTTAAATATGAGGTTGAGACTACAAATTTATCGTCTTTTAACTCGCTCATCGACTTAACCTTAGTAATCCCATCTTGACTGCCTGTCACGTCTTCATAGGCTACAAATTGAGTAGGGCTGAGCACTTTCATGGTGCCTTTTGTGTAAAACCCTGCGGTAGTGAAATAGTAAAACACCAATGACTCTTTTTTACTGTCGTAAAAAATCATCGATTCACCACCATATTCGCCTTCATTAATAGAGTGCTTGGTATGTATAGCTTTACCATTTAATGCACGCTCCCATCGGCCAACATCTTGTACTGGTTTGGCTCCCTCTGGCACTTTAAAGTCGGCCTGCCAAGTGCCTAAATAAGGCTTAAATACGGCAAGTTCTTTATCAAGGTTAGTGGGTGCATCGGATGCATAGCTGCTAACTGTGTATAAGCATAATACTAAGAATAGCGCTTTAAAATATGTCATAATTTGGCTCTTATTATTTTGGTTTAACAGCTTTTAGTATAGGCGAACATTAATTGATAAAGAAAACATTAATTACCTTCTCATTGCTTTTTTTAGCCGTAATTTGGCTTGCGTACCTATCGCAATACTTACCCGTTTACATACCTATTTATGTACCCACCTATATAAGTGCACTGAGCCTAATTACTTTTATAATGTACGCATGGGATAAACGACAAGCTAAACAATCAACGCATAAAAAAGTAACTCGTACGAGTGAGCGGACACTGCAGTTATTGTCATTGTTTGGCGGATGGCCCGGCGCGCTCATTGCACAGCAATGGCTTAGGCATAAATCGCAAAAACGGCGTTTTATAGGTGTGCTGTGGTTGTGTATTATTTTAAATGTAGTGAGCATACTGTCACTATTTTTTCTGGTAGGCTAAAAATACAAACACAAAAAGGACTTTTATGACTAATTCAAAATTAGCAGGTGTAACTTTAACGCTTATTTTATTTTTACTATTTCCAATTCAAGGATGTGCAGATATGTTTGGCTTTTTTAATAAACAAGATGTAACGCTATCACTGCAAATAAAAGGCCGATTACTAAAAAGTGGAGAGCCGCAGGCGGGTGTTAAAATTACCCGAGAGCTTATCTATGGAGATACCTATATAGATGAAGTAGTAAGCGATAGTAATGGGGATTTTTATTTTGAAAATAAAACTATAAGTAGTTCAAATCCCTCTAACATGTTTTTTAATAGCTCATTGCTACAGAGTGTTTATATTGGTAACAATCAAGATGAAGATTCAATTTTGTGGTACGCCACAATACAGTTCACAGAAGAGCAAGCACTGCTGTCTGATATATTAAATAACTTTAAATGCGAGCTTGGTAAAGAGGCTATAACGTACGATATACCGATAAAAAACTCTGGCCAATTTTATACTGTTTATACGCGTTGTAAGTTATAGAAATTAGTGAGAAGTTTGATAAAGCCACTAATATTACTCTATTAGTGGCTTTAATATGACGATTAACGTTTTAACTGTGCTTCTTTTTGGTTTAGTAAACGAATTATAGGGTTTTGTTCTAATATTTTACTTTTCAAAATATAGCCAATAATTAGTCCCGCTATAAAGCCACCAATATGCGCGCCATAATCAATGCCATCAGGGCCTGTTACTGCACCAAAAATGTTAAATCCTAACCAAATAGCAAAAAACCATACAGCTGAAAGTTTCTTTTGATAAATTACAAACATAAAAGTAAGGCTTGCGTGTCTAAACCACATTAAATACATGCCAAATAAGCCAGCAATTGCGCCACTTGCCCCCACACCAGGAATTTCTGACAGAGGGCTTACAATGAAGCTAGTAAACGAGGCAAGTAACCCGCACACTAAATACCATAACAGAAAGCGTTTATGGCCTAAAACATCTTCTAGGTTATCGCCAACGATGTATAAAAAGTACATATTGCCGACTAAATGCATTATAGAGCCATGTAAAAATACGCAAGTTAATACAGTCCACAGCTCATTACCTTTGCTTAAATCAGCAGGTGTCATAGCAAAGTTATCAATAACATAGCTGAATGAACTTGGGTTTAAAAAGTAAAGTGCAAAAATCAATGTATTTAAAACAATAAGGCTACGAGTAGCCCAAGGGGTTTTCTGTGGTTTGATATTATATTCAACAGGCATTTGTGTTAAAAATTGGAACAAGTAGGTTTTCCAACTTACTTTTTGATTTAACTCACCTAAACTCGCTTTTATTTCAGGGCTTTTTTCAACACTTTCAAGTTCATCTTTATCAATCCATGTGCCATCACAATGTCTACAAACGTCAATTTCGGTATGAAAAGCTTCTAGAAGATGAAATCGCTCTAAGCTCTTACTGCAATCGGGGCAATCAAGTTCAGAAACTCCTAAGGACTCACCAAAGTGAGTTTCAAATTTCTCGCCTTCAGGCCCTTCATTTATTTCTGAAATCATACGGTTAACTTCGTTTTTTTCAAACCATAAACCGCCACACTCACGGCAAATATCTATTTCTTCACCTTGATAATTGGTTGCTTCTAATGGGTGGTCTTTACAATGAGGGCAGTTCTTAGTTGGCATTTGTTAACTCCTTTAATGAACCGACTGAAATATCGTTTTGTTTTAGCTCTTTTTTTAATTGTTCGGCACTATTTTTTAATTGCGGAAGGGTAGTGGATTGTAGTTGCTCCGCAATTTTTTTGAGCTCGCTTGCTGCATGTTTAGCAGAGGTTTTTCTGCTGACTGCTGCGTTGATTAAAAACTCTGAACGAGAGTAGAAACGGCGTATTTGGGTCAATAGTTCACTGGGCGTTTCAAGTGTTGTGGGCGAATATTGCATGGTTTGCCAAATGTATTTTTCAAGCGTTGGCTTAAAGTATTCCATCTCTGATTTTGGAGGGCTTTTAGCTAATCGCTCTGCATATTCGCTAACACTATTTACGTTATCGGTTACTTCATCAAATAGGGATGTGCGTAAGTAATAGTTATCTTCCATTTTACTGAAATTATCGAACTTAAGCGCTTGTTCTAAACCGCTTTGAGCAGCTAAATACACACCAAACACAGTAGAAATAACCATAAAAAATTGATTTAGCCAAAAGCCAGTGCTTTTTAGTTCTTTATGATCTACAGTTTTTAGTGCTTGCGCGAGTTTTTGGGTTGCTGCTGGGTTTTTAGTATTATTATGTTGTGGAGAGGGTATTGTGGGTTCCAATTCTATATCCTTATAATAGCTTCCTTTTTAGGCGTTTAGAGTACCTATATTAGATATAGCTTGCAACCCGATATTAATTTAAAGCGATTTACATCCTCTGCTATTTTCATACATTGAGCATATAAATTCGTTTTTTATAAATTACCGATGTGTATGGCAAATTATAGTTTATTAAGCTCTTCAAGCTGCTAAAGCGCATTTATATCAAACTCATCACATAACACAGCAGTGCCGTTGGTAGACTCGTGGCGCAAGTGTACAATTTTTTGGTAAGCGTCTGAGTTATACCAACCTAAAGCTTGTTCGCGGGTTTTAAATTTGAGCACGACAGTGCGGTCGTTCTTTGTATCGCCTTCAATTACATCTATGTTTTGATCTACCACTAAAATTTCCATATCAAAGCCATTAAAGGTTTCAATTGATTGCGGTAAATACTGGTTATTAAGCTTGTTTGAATCGGTTACTTTGTGATTAAAAATAAAATATGCGCTCATGGTTCTTCCTCATTTAGCAGTTAAATAAAATAAAACATAGCGCTAGTTTTAGCGCCTTGTTTAATGCATGAGGTAAGTATATTGGTATATATAAAATTGATAATACCAGTATAAGGGTAATTAGTTTTTACTTTAAATATATAATTAAAGTCATTTTTGCAAAATGTTTTCAGCTTCAGAATTTAAAAATACGGCACCGCTTTGCGTTTCGCCCAAATAGTCGTCTTTATTATAAATAGGGCAGCTTTTAAGTGACAAACAGCCACATCCTATACAGCTATCTACCTTGTCGCGCAGGCGTTGCATATGGGCTATGCGTTCATCAAGCTGTGCTTGCCAGCGTTTTGAAAGTGCCGACCAATCTTGTTTTGTAGGTGTGCGGTTATCAGGGAGGGTGGCAAGGGTGGTTTTAATTTCATCAAGGGTTATGCCCATTGCTTGTGCTGCTTTTATAACGGCTACTCGGCGTAGTACATCTTTTTTATAGCGGCGTTGATTGCCGCTGTTTCGCCAACTTTTAATTAAGTGTTTTGTTTCGTAAAAGTGCAGAGTTGATACTTTTACGCCACTACGTTTGGCTACATAACCAACAGTTAGGTTGGCCTCTGTTAGTTTTGTTTGGTTTATTGGCATTATTTTAAATTTCCGTTTGACCTCAATATAACTTGAGGTTTTAAGCTTCTTTCAACATTAAAAAAGGAGCTAACTAAATGCAACAAAAAAATGAGCGTAGTACTGTTATTATTTATTCAAGCGCACGTAAAAATGGTAATACACAGGCGCACGTTAACGGATTTGCAGAGCAAAATAATGTGCGGGTAATATGCTTAGATGATTATAAAATAGCGCCATACTGCTACAGTAAAAACTATAAAAACGATGATTTTTACGCTGTATTTGAAGCACTTTTAAAGTATGACCATTGGGTATTTGCGTCACCCGTTTATTGGTACAGCACCACAGTACAAATGAAATTATTTATTGATAGAATAACCGACTATATGGACGATGAAGTATTAAAGCCAAAGTTACGAACGCTGCGTAGTAAGCATTTTTCTGTGCTTTCTAATGCGTCATCAACCGAAGCGCCGGCGTGCTTTATAGAGCAGTTTAAAAATACGTTTAGCTATTTAGGCATGCAGTTTATTAACCACAGCCATAAAAGTACCCAAAAGGTTGCTTAAATTGCAGCCTTTTTTGGTTGTCTCTGGTAGTTTAGTAACCATATTAAAAACACAGGATTGTTTTATGAAATATTTACTATGGTTAGTGCTACTTTCTAGCCCTTTAATAAATGCAGCTGAGCAACCAATTAAAGGGTTTGGTAATTATTATGATGTACCTGAACACGATAAAATTAATAGCTCTACGGTATTTAAAATAGCATTTGATGTAGCTGATGGCGCTAAAAAAGGCGAGCAAAATAATTCAATAAATTCGCTTGCGCGTTTTATTAATATGCATGTAGCACACGGTGTAAAGCCTGAAAACATTCAACTTGCATTAGTTGTGCACGGCAGCGCAAGTGTTGATGTGTTAGCTAATAGCGAATATAAAAAGCGCTTTAGTGCAGGCAACAAAAACCAAGCCTTAATTAAGCAGTTACTTGCTAATAACACTAAAGTGTATGTGTGCGGGCAATCGGCTACTCACTTTAAAGTAACGCCAGAGCGTTTAATTGATGGCGTAAAAATGTCGCTTTCAGCAATGACCGCTCACGCACAACTTCAACAACAAGGCTATACGCTCAATCCATTTTAATGACTCAAATTATAAAAAACATACTTTGCTTTGGCGACTCAAATACATGGAGCTTAAACCCTGTAACGGGTAAACGTTTTGATGAAAATAGTCGTTGGCCAGCGCTACTAAATAAAAATTTAGGGCCTGGCTTTAACGTAATAGAGGCGGGGCAACCAAATCGTACTTTAGTACATAACCCGCCTTTTGATGGTGTGTTAAGTGGTATTAGTTATTTAAAGCCTTATTTAGAGAGGTGTGATATCGACTTTATTATTATTGCTCTTGGTACGAACGATCTTAAAAAGCGCTTTAATTTAACACCTATTTTAATAGCCGACGGCTTGAATTATTTAATTAGCTCAATACATGGTTATTATGAACAAAGTAGTACTTTACAAACCCCTGAAATTATTATTGCCAGCCCACCTAAAATAACAATTACCAAGCAGTACTCACGTATTTTTCAAGGGGCCGATATAAAAGCAATAGAGCTATCTAATGAATTTCGGTGCGTGGCAGCTAATAATAAATGTGCATTTATTGATTTTAATACATTTATTGACGTGTTTGGCGGTGACGGGATTCATTTTAAAAGTGAACAGCACTTAGCGGTAAGCTTTGATATTACTCAATTAGTTGAAGAATTGTTAAAAAGTTCTTAAATCTATCTATTTGAATTTAATGCGACTTATGCAATCATTTAAAGAAGGTAGTGATATAAATTATTAAGCTCAGGATGCTATGGAAAAGTACCAACAAAAATCAATTATAGCCGTTTTTACCGGAGGCTTAGTATCTGTGGCTGGCTGTTTTGTTTTATTGTACTTTGCAGCGCAGCAATTAACGACACAAATAAATACAGACGCTAAATACATTATTAACCACCTTGACTCTGCTGTTAAAGAGCGCCGGAAAATATTAACTTCCCTTAATAAGCATGATTTTAAACAATGTGGTGAAGCCACATTACTTGAAATGCGCCGTGCTTTGTTTGATTCACAATATGTAATTGATATAGGTTTTTTTATTGGTGACCAGTTAGTATGTACGACTGGGGCAGGCATACTAAGTAAGCCGATAAAAGACCTCGAGCCTGATTATGTTCGTACAGATGAAAGTATACGTGTGCGTTTTGAGCCACAGTTATATTTATTATTATTTACTGGACGTCCCATGGAGGTGGTAATAGTTCGTCAGGGGAATTTCAATTTGATCATGGAGTCAAAAGTACTTAACTCTGCCAGTATAAAGTCTAAAAGCTGGGAGGTTATATATCAAGAACTCGAGGAAATACATCATTTAGCTGGGACAAAAGGTATTTACAGTAAAGTTAATGAAGAAAGCTACTTACCTTATGAGACGACTTATGTATGTAGTAGTGAAAATACTAGTTACTGCACTGCGGTACATTTACCTTGGAGTAAGTTTTTCTCTAATAACCACTTATTGTTAATTATTTCTTTAATTTTGACTTGTTTAGCGGGTGTATCGAGTGCATTGCTGGTTGATGCTCGCATCGCAGCGCGTCGCTCTACTAATCAACGTATTAAAAAAGGGCTTAAAAAAGGCTCATTTTATTGGACTTACCAACCTATTATTTGTTTGCAAACAGGCAAGCTAATTGGCTGTGAGGTGTTAGCACGCTTTGAAGATAAGTATGGCGTAGTCTTCCCCGATGAGTTTATTCCAGTAATTAGAAAAAACCATTTAACGTGGGCTTTTACCGAGGCAATGATAGCCACTACGCTTAAAGAGCTTACGCCAATAGAGGCATTACCAAAGGGATTCAAAGTATCACTTAATATATTTCCGTGTGATGTAGAGCAAGGTAATGTGTCGCTGTTACCACAAATTACAGAACTTACCGATTCACGGTTTATTATTTGTTTAGAAATAACTGAAGACGAATACCTTGATACAAGTATGGCCCATGCTCATTTTAGAACCTTGGTTGAATCGGGATTTAACTTATCATTAGATGATTTTGGTACTGGTTATTCAAATTTAAGAAATTTACAAAATCTGAGTTTTCATCAACTTAAAATCGACCGTACCTTTGTTCAAGATATAGCAACTGAAGGCTTAAAAGCCTCTATGATCCCTAACATTATGGAGCTTGTACATAAATTTAATTACGCCTGTGTAGCAGAAGGAATTGAAACCACTGAGCAAGAAGCCATTTTAAAAACAGCTGGTGTGCACTACGGACAAGGCTGGAAATACGGTAAGCCCATGACTGCGTCAAAATTTAAAAATTATATAACTAGTCAGCATTTTTAGATCTCAGCTGCCATACTAAACGTATCGGTATGAAATTTATAAATATTAGGTTTATTATGATCAAATTAACATTAAGTGCTTTTGCTCTTTTACTACTTAGCGCATGTACAACACAATACCCAAACCAGCAATTAACAGGTAAGCAGTTTCCAAGCATTAGTGGCGAAAGCTTAGAGCAAAGTATGGTGACTGTACCTAGTGATTTTAAGGCAGATAAAACACTACTGCTCATTGGGTACAAGCAAGACAGCCAGTTTGATATAGACCGCTGGTTAATTGGTTTAGATATGGCGGGTGTTACCTTGCCAACTTATGAACTGCCGACCATTGCAGGCATGGCTCCGCGTATGTTTAGCACCTTTATTGACAGCGGTATGCGTAAAGGTATTCCAAAAGAGCTGTGGGGCGGAGTTATTACCATTTATGAAGATGGAGAGGCAGTACAAAAGTTTACGGGCAATCAAAACCCAAATAATTCTCGTGTAATTTTAATTAATAAAGCTGGTAAAATTTTGCATTTTTACGACCGTGGTTTTTCGGTTGGCGCGCTTAATAAACTTAAAGAAAAAATAAAATAAAGGGAGCCAAGCTCCCTTTATTATTACGTGTATTTAAAATTCGTAACTTACACTAAAGCGCGTAGTACGAGGCATAATATAGCGACCGTTTGGCGCGTCGGCATTACGTGGGTCACCCTCGGTAATACCTTGCTCATCAGTTAAGTTATCAATAGCTACTTGAAGCTTTATACCTTCCATTGGCTCTAAAATTAAGCCTAAGTCTACTTTTTCGTAGCCATCAAGAGTCACTGTGTTTTCGTTGTTACCAAAACGGTCATCAACTGCCGAAAGTGTACCGTATAACGTGGCGTACATACCTTGTAGCTCAAAGTCGTAGCTTGGCGTTACACGCACTTGCCATTTAGGCTGGCGCTGCGATGTATTGCCTTCATTTGTAGGGCTTTGCGTAATTTCGGTTTCTTGTAGTGTGGTATTTAAATTAACCGAAAAACCCGACTGATGATTAAAGTTATAATCAAGCTCAACACCATATGCTTCATTTGTTAAAATTTCAGCAGGTACGCCTGGGCGGCGTACAAATGTATCGCCCTTTACTTCATTCACAAATAAAGTGGCGTAAAAGTCGGTAGAGTCTGAAATAAGTTTGTAGCCAAATTCACCTTGAGTTACTTCTTTAATTAGCTTTTCGCCGCCTTCATAAGCGCTAAAATTATCTCTAAAGTCGTCAAAGTAAGGCATTTTATAGCCTCGGTTAACACGTGCGAATACGCCCATATCGTCGTTAATAGAGTAGTTAATACCGGTTGTCCACGAGGTTTTACTTTCATCGTAGTTAACAGCCTTTGTGATTATGCCGTCTAGGCCTTCATCAACACTGTATTCTACTTCATGGTTTTCGTGGCGAATGCCTGCATCTAAGGTAAAGTCGTCGGCAAATTTATATTGAGTGGTAATATAAAATGCGTTGGTGCGTGCATCACCTGTTGAGCTTATATCGTAGTTAAAATCGCAGCCGTCGGTGCTTTGATTACACTCAATACCAGTTAACGACTCGCCGCCTGCTTCTAATACGTGGTAAGCCGTATTACCTAAACTCCACCAATCGTTTGCCGATGTGCTTGCTGTGTAGTAACCAAACGTGGCTGATAAGTCATCAAATTGCTTTGAAAACGCTAAATCGTTAGTAAATGAGCTAATTTCTTTAAGTACAACCCAGCGTCCAAGCTGTTGTATAGGGGTGTCGCTTGCGTATTCTGTATTGGTTACTGCGCCAAACGCGGTTTGGCCGTTATCTGCAACGTCCCCAACTGTTGTTGCAGAGCCGCTAGGTACAAGGCCAAACGTATTCGCATCGCCTTTGGTTATGTTAAAGCGATCTGAAAATTGCCAACCATTATCAAACTCTAATTTAATGCTACCGCCCGACACATGCCCATCCCAGCCTCGGCCATCACCTAGGTCTATATCATGTGCTTGTGCATCAGGGCCTATGAATATTGTTGCTTGGCGGTTTAATGTGCCAAGTTGTGTGTACCCTGCATCTATCCCTTCTATATTTAATGGGGTAGGCAGATACCATGCACCGTGGTCATCTGTTTGGCGAGTGTAAAAGTTAAGCTCACCGTTATCTAAATCTTTAGTTATATTAATTGTAAATTGGCTGCCTTTTTCAGAGGTAAAGCCTGCATCACGAATACCGGGTGAGCTTTTAACATATCCACCCACCATAAAGTATAAATCGTCAGTGATTTCGCCGCTCATAACCGCATCTACACGCTGTAAGTCGTAATCTGATGTGGTGTATTTAAATAAGCCTTCGGTATCTTCGCTGCCTTTTTTTAAGCGAAAATTTGTTGTTAATCCAGGTTGCCCGTTTGATAAAACAGGATTTGGACCGCCACGTAAGGCTTCCATCGTCTCTATTGTTTCATCAATTCTAAACAACGATGAATTTTCTAAAAAAGATAATGTAGGGGCAGGGTAAACAGGCGAACCTTCAATACTTAACGTTAAAAACGGGGCGTCACCGCCGCCAGGAAAACCACGTACAAATACATTTGCGCCCGACTCACCACCCGAGCTTTCTACCCATACACCCGGCACGGCTTTAAAAAGGTCAGCGGTGCTTTTAGGCGACAGTTTAATAATTTGCTGGCTATCAATATTTGTTACAGCGTAGCCGGCATCAATTTTTCTGATACCAACTCCAGTGGGCGTGCCTGAAACAACAATGCGCTCAACCTTTGTTTCTTGTGCTTGCTCTTGGGCAAACGCAGTGTGTGAGCTTAGGGCTAAAGTTATGGCACACGCGAGTGTGCTTTTTGCTTTATTGAATTTCATGTGTGATCCCGTTTTTAGTGTGTTAAACAGTGTGTTTTTACAGCGCCATTAGTAAAAGTTAATGTAAACAGGCTGTATATGGTGAAACCTTAGAGATAAATGCAAACGTTTGCAATATTTATTTGTAAATTATTTATGAATTTAATTTGTTGGATTATTAAGCGTAATAGCAAATGAATTGATTTTTTGTAGCTGGAACGCGCCAGTAAAAATTAATAATGCTATATTGTCAGCTAGTTACAATTTATATTAGCGAACTCAAAGCGGCTCAAGGTTTTCATGAACAATAAAAAAATTAAATTAGCTGATTTAGCGAAATTAGCAGGCGTATCTACCTCTACCGTTTCGCGCGCATTAAATGACAACCCATTGATAAAGCAAGAAACACGCGACAAACTTCAGCAGCTCGCAAAAAAGCATAACTTTAGCTTAAACACGGCGGCCAGTCGCTTGCGTACTCAAAAAACAAATGTAGTTGCTGTTATTATTAACCTTGATGAGCAAACAGAACAGTCAATTAGTGATCCGTTTTTATTAAAAGTAGTCAGCGAAATTAACCTAGCACTAAATCAACAAGGGTTAGAGCTTTTATTATCTAATTCCATAATGGCGCAACACGATTGGGCCAATTATTTTATTAACGGACGCAGAGCCGACGGAATCATTGTTGTTGGACAAGGTAAAGACCAGCGCAATATAGAGGCTGCCGCTAAAGCTGGTATTCCATTAGTGGTGTGGGGAGACCCTAAAACACCTAGTAGCTACCCTATAGTAGGCAGTGATAATTACCTGGGCGGCATGCAAGCAACGGCGCATTTAATAGAGCATGGTGCTAAAAATATTGTGTTTTTAGGCGACCCAGAACACGGTGAAATTAGCGAAAGACACCGCGGCTACGCTGCTGCGCTTTCTACACATAAACTAGAGCAACACGTTGTTTCAATTGATATTACAAGTGGTTCTGCTTATCAAGCAGTAAACCATTTACTGCGTGAAAAAGGCCTGTATTTTGATGCTATTGTTGCCTGTAGTGATATGGTTGCACTTGGGGCAATGAAAGCCTTAAAAGAGCGTTATGTGAGTATTCCAAACGATGTTGCATTGGTTGGATTTGACGATATTGCAATGGCAGATATAAGCCACCCATCACTTTCTACAATTAAACAAAACACCCAGTTAGCTGCCTCTTTGATAGTTAAAAAGTTGATGCAACAATTTTTAGGCGAAAAAGTAGAATCTCAAGTTATTGATATAGAATTAATAACTCGTCAGTCTAGCAAGCGCTAATTTATAGCTATGTGTATTAATTGTTAAAGTTAAAATGCAAACGATTGCAATGAATTTTATTCTACACTACACTCAAGCTTCACTGACACACACACGCTAATACCCTAAGGTCATTAGCTTATAAAGTTACAATGCATTGCGTTGTAAGTAGGGCAAGCTATGAGTAAAACAAAAATCACACTGGCAATTGCTGCAAGCTATTTTATTTTTGCAATATTATTAAATAGCGTAGGTACCGTTATTTTGCAGGCAATAAATACGCTAGGCGTTAGTAAAACAGAAGCATCGGTACTAGAAGGATTTAAAGATTTATCGATTGCGATAATGTCTTTTGCTGTTGCATCGTTTATCCCTAGGCTGGGTTATAAACTCGCTATGCTTGGCGCATTAACTGTGGTGGCAGCGGCCTGTGTAAGCACCGCAATGATTAGCGACTTTTATATGTTTAAAGTGCTATTTGCGGCTATTGGCTGTGGTTTTGCTGTAGTAAAAGTCTCTGTTTATTCAATTATTGGCCAAGTAACAGACGATGCAAATAGCCATTCGTCGTTATTAAACACCATAGAAGGTATTTTTATGGTGGGTGTATTAAGCGGCTATTGGATTTTTACGGCGTTTATAAATCCAGGCGAGCCTAGTGCATGGCTAAATGTATATTATGCACTGGCGGCACTTACTTTAGTTGTGATTGTAAGTGTTGTAGCTGCACCTATTAAGCCTGCGCTTCAAAGCGATAAAAGCAGTTCAAGCTTAAGTGACTTTGTGGCCATGTTAAAGCTAACTTACCAACCACTTGTTGTTATTTTTATTATAAGTGCTTTTTTATATGTACTTATAGAGCAAGGCGTTGGAACGTGGTTGCCAACCTTTAATAACCAAGTATTACAGTTACCTGTAGCTATAAGCATTCAGTTAGCTAGTATATTTGCCGCCGCTCTCGCGCTGGGTCGATTAGTTGCAGGGCAGGTGCTTAAACACATTAATTGGTTTTTTGTTTTATGTGGCTGCCTTGTTGCGATGGCATCACTGATTATTATTACGTTGCCGCTTACTGAAAACTTACCAACTACTGCGGTTAAAAGCTTATTTGACGCTCCTTTAGCGGCATTTATTTTGCCTCTTATTGGCTTTTTTATGGCACCTATTTACCCAGTATTAAATTCTGTGATGTTAAATGCGCTACCTAAATATCAGCATGCGGCCATGACTGGCTTAATCGTTGTATTTTCTGCATTGGGTGGCACGACGGGTTCGATGATCACAGGCTATGTGTTTGAGCATTTTAGCGGACAACATGCATTTTACCTTTCTTTAATACCCATTAGTTTGATTTTTATTAGCGTGATTATTTTTAAAAAACGCACCCATGCCATTGCTCAACATACAGCTAATGCTTAATTTTTTAGGATTGTTATGAATTTTTTTGATAGCCAATTATTTAAAGATGTACAAACGCAGCATATTTTTAGTGACTGTAAAACATTTGCAGATGCTACCGCACGTACCAATTGGCAAAGTGCGTGTAAAAGTTACGCGCAAGTAGCACCACTTAGCAACATTGATCTTAAAGAGTTTGTAAACGCTCACTTTTTAACAACCCCGCTATTAAAAATGAGTACTGAGGTAGATACTTCAAGTGTAAAAAGTTATATCAACTCGCTGTGGGATGGTTTACGCCGCGAGGCAGACACGCCTAAAGCCGATTCATTATTAGCACTTAAGCACAGCTATATTGTACCGGGTGGGCGTTTTCAGGAAATATACTATTGGGATAGTTACTTTACAGCGCTTGGCTTAATTGACGCAAATAAAGCCGACATTGTTGAAGATATGCTGCAAAACTTTATTGATTTAATAAACGATTTTGGGTGCATTCCAAATGGTAACCGTCGCTACTATTTATCTCGCTCCCAGCCACCAATTTTAGCGCTCATGGTGCAATTATTATGGCAACATGTGCACAGCAAATCGAATAACTTAGCCTGGCTTAAAGGTTGTGTTACCGCGCTTGAAAAAGAGTATGCGTTTTGGATGCAAGGTGCAGATAATTTAAATACTGAGCAAACAGCCATTAAGCGTGTAGTAAAGCTCAATTGTGGTGGTGTTTTAAATCGTTACTGGGACGATGAAGCAGCTCCTAGGGCCGAGTCGCTTAGAGAAGATTTAGAGTTAGCCCATGATTTTGCAGATCATGAAAAGCCTGATTTTTATCGTAATATTCGTGCAGCATGCGAATCGGGGTGGGATTTTAGCTCTCGCTGGTTAGCCGAGCCGCTTTCGCTAAGTTCCATACAAACAACAGATATAGTGCCCATTGACTTAAATTGCTTAATGTACAACTTAGAAAATCAGCTTTGTGAGTTTTACACTTTATTAGGTAATAACACGCAAGCCGAGGTATTTAATACCTATGCCGCTAATAGAAAACAGCTTATAAATACGTACTTATGGAGCGATGAGCACCACTTTTTTGTTGATTACAATCACAGTAAAGCGAGTCAGTCTGATGTATTGAGCGCTGCAGCAAGTACAGCCCTGTTTGTAAATGTAGCTTGTAATAAACAAGCTAAGCAGGTTGCTAAACTTATTGAGCAAGACTTTTTAAAAGAAGGCGGTGTAGTGACCACTATTACAGATACGCCACAGCAATGGGATAGCCCTAATGGTTGGGCTCCGCTGCAATGGTTTAGCGTAAAAGGGCTTAATAACTACGGTTTTAGCGGCCTTAGTAAGCGTATAATGCAAAATTGGTTAACTATGGTCGAGCAAGACTTTGCTCAAAATAAGTGCTTACTAGAAAAGTATAATGTGTGTGAGCCACAGCTAAAAGCAGGTGGCGGTGAGTATACAGTACAGCAAGGTTTTGGTTGGACAAATGGCGTAACTTCGCGCTTTTATACGCTCTGTGAAGACTGAACGAGCTGCTACTCATACAGACTTTAGCGAAATATTATTTATAAGATTCTATCCGAGAATAAATTTTTCTAAATAGTATGAGTATATTTAGCGGCAACTTTTATACAAAAATCGCATTGTAAATTGTATATAATTTAGCTAACGTATCATAAACATTTCAAGGATGAGATTTATGTCACTGCAGCAGGCTATTTTTGTAAAAACCACATTTCAATCATCTTTTCACACTGAAAGCTACACAGCTATTTTAAAAACTATCCAGGCGCTTTTTGGCAATATCAAAATGGACGATACTTTGCCTAAAGCTGAGCAACGCGGTCATTATGATTTGTTTTTAATTGATGGTGCTAATAATAATTGGCACGATTTAATTCCAGCAGATCTAATATGCTTGGCTAAGCAATACAGCATTGTTGTTTTTAATGTAGATAAAGAAAGTGTCTGCGAAAAAAACTTATTACTAAATCATATAAATGGTGTGATTTATAAATCAGACGAACTTGAAGATATTTTTAAAGGATTAGTAAGGGTAAGTGCCGGAGAGCTTTGGTTTACTCGTAAGGTCATTTATCAAGCATTTAACGATATACTGGCTGTTGCAGCTTCATTTAATAACTTAAGCGATACTATAGAGCTTAAGCAAGATGATTACGCGCATTTAACGAAGCGAGAAAAGTCGGTTATTCACTTAATTGCGCAAGGTGCGAGTAATAACGCCATTGCTGATAAGCTAAATATTAGCGATCACACTGTAAAAACTCACTTGTACAGTGCGTTTAAAAAAACCAACTCTCGTAACCGTGTAGAATTAGCTAATTGGGCCCAGCGCTACATCTCTGTTTTACTACCGTTAGTTAAATAAATTAGCACTCTAAAGTGACCTCAAGCCCAGCATTGCTGGGCTTTTTTATTTTATGATAAATCTAATAAGCGCTTAGAGTTTAGTTTGAAGGGCTCACATCTAGGCTTTTTTATACGGATGGGTTTTAAGCCAGTGCTCGGCAATTTGCTCGCGCGTGGCAAACCATACCTGCTCATGCGAGCTGACATATTCTAAAAACCGCGCTAGGGCTTTAATGCGCCCAGGGCGGCCAATTAAGCGACAATGCAAACCTATCGACATCATTTTTGGGGCATTTTCACCTTGTGGGTCGCCTTCTTCATAAAGCGTATCAAAGGCATCTTTTAAATAGTTATAAAATTGATCCCCGGCATTAAAACCTTGCACTGCGGCAAAGCGCATGTCGTTTACATCAAGGGTGTAAGGCACTATTAACTGTGGTTTACCTTCTTTAATACTGTAAAAGGGTAAGTCGTCGCTGTAATCGTCAGCGTCATATAAAAACGAGCCATTCTCAACTACAAGGGCTGCAGTATTGGGACTTGTGCGCCCGGTGTACCAACCTTTGGGTTTTTTACCTGTAAGTGCTTTAATTATTTCAATGGCCTTTTGCATGTGCTCGCGCTCGGTTTGCTTATCTATATGTTGATAATTAATCCAGCGCAGGCCATGGCTTGCTATTTCGTGCCCTGCATCAACAAAAGCTTTAGCTACATCGGGGTGGCGCTCAAGGGCCATTGCTACGGCAAAAATGGTGACCGGTATATCGTATTTTTTAAAGAGCTTAAGTAAACGCCATACACCTGCTCGCGAGCCATATTCGTAAATAGACTCCATGCTTATATGGCGGTCTTCTACATGCGGGGCGCTGACTATTTCAGACAAAAATGTTTCGGCCGCTGCATCACCATGTAATACACAGTTTTCGCCGCCTTCTTCGTAATTTAATACCACTTGCACAGCAATACGGGCTTTATTGGGCCAATTTGCATGGGGCACCTGTGAGCCATAACCAACTAAATCGCGCGGGTAGTGTTTAAATTGCTCGCTCATGTTATTGCTCCTTTTTAAGCGCTGTGAGCCAAGAGCCTAGCGTTTCGCGCTCTGCATCAGTCATTTTGGTCATATTTGCCAATGGCATGTCTTTGGTTATAACTGCGCGGGTATGAATAAGCGTACTAGCTTTTTTTACATCATTAATAGAGTCGAGCTTAAAGCCAAGCGGCGCTGTTTGAAAAAGCTCAGAGGTAGGTGTTTCACTGTGGCACTGTGTACAATGCTTGCTGATTATATCCCACGCCTGAGTGTCGGTAATGCTTGCTTGTAAAGGCGCGTTTTCGCCTGCATTTGTTGGGCTGCTAGGCCACGGAGCTATCGCCAGCATTAGGGCAAAAAAGGCGGCAATACCGCTTACAAGCACTGAAGGTTTATTAATACCTTGGTGCTTTAAGTTAAAGTAATGGCGTATCCACATGCCAATACCAAATAACGCAATTAATATAAGCCAGCCAAAGCTGTGGCTGTAGGTGTAAGGAAAGTGGTTGCTCAGCATAATAAATACCACAGGTAACGTGGCGTAATTATTATGAATAGAGCACAGCTTTGCTTTTAAACCCGGTGCTGAATCAGGAATACGGCCAGCTTCTACTTCGCTTACCATGTAGCGCTGCCCTGGCATAATAATGTGGTACACATTGCCAACCATACATGTGCCAATAAGCGCACCTACATGAATATACACAGCGCGGTCGCTAAATAGCTGGTCAACCCCATAAGTCCAAAGGGCCAATATGCCAATAACCACAGCAATAAACGCTTTACCGTTTTCAACGAGCGGGGTTTTGCACAATAATCGATAAACACCATATCCTAAGCCAATAAAGCCAAGCGACGCGCCAATAGCGGCAAATTTACTTAGCTCACTTTTACTATTATCGATTAGGTAAACATCGGCGCCAACATAATAAAGTAGGCTAAATAATAAAATACCGGTGATCCACGTTGTGTAGGCTTCCCATTTAAACCAGTGCAGGGTATGGGGCATTTCTTCAGGGCCATTTTGATACTTAGCCACTTCGTAAAAGCCACCGCCGTGCACGGCCCATAAATCGCCTTTTATGCCTTTGTCTTGTTTCCATTGTGGCGGGGTTTGTAAGTTATTATCAAGCCACGCAAAATAAAACGACGCCCCAATCCACGCAATGCCTGCAATTACATGAAAATAACGCAGGACTAAATGAGCAAGCTCAAATAAATAGTTTTCCATTAGGTTAAGCCTCTTCTAATTGCGGTGTGTGGGTTGTTGAAAACTGCTCTTTTGCATCGCGCTTATACATGCTTTTACCCATGATGTAGGTTTGTTCTATGCAGCGGTCATCACCTAGCATCATCATGGCAAAAAGTTGTTCGTGCAGGGTTTTTGCATGGCCAATTCTGAATTTTAAAAATGAGGTAGCCGCGTAGTCCATTACTATAAAGTCGGCTTCACAGCCAATAGCAAAGTTACCTATGGTGCCTTCTAAATCAAGCGCTCGTGCACCGCCTAAAGTGGCGAGATACATGCCTTTAAACGCTGAAAAGCGCTGGCCTTGTAATTGCTGAATTTTGTACGCTTCGTTACCTGTTTGCAGCATAGAAAAACTTGTCCCTGCACCCACATCGGTGCCCATACCCACGTTTATTCCGTGCTCTTCACATCTCTTTAAATTTAAAAGGCCCGAGCCTAAAAATAAGTTAGATGTAGGGCAGTGCGATATAGCCGCATTGTTATCTGCAAGGCAGCAAAGCTCACGCTCAGATAAATGAATGCTATGGGCAAATACCGAGCGTTTACGCACCATTTTGGCTTGCTCGTAAACGCCAAGGTAATCTTCGGCTTCAGGAAATAACCCTTTTACCCATTCGCACTCGTCTTTGTTTTCAGATAAGTGTGTATGCAGGTAGGTGTCGGGGTATTCTTCTAATAATTGAGTGCATTTTTGTAGTTGTTCTGGGGTTGAAGTAGGTGCAAAACGCGGTGTTACTGCATAGCTTAATCTATCAACATTGTGCCATTTTTCAATAAGTGCTTTTGATTGATCGTAACTGGTTTGCGCGCAATCTGATAAATCGTCAGGGCAGTTTCTGTCCATCATTACCTTACCGGCAATCATGCGTAAATTACGTTTTTGTGATTCGTTAAAAAATGCATCTACAGATTGCGGGTGCACAGTGCCAAATACCAAGGCGGTGGTGGTGCCGTTTCTAAGTAGCTCGTCTAAAAAGCGGTTAGATATGTCTTTTGAATAATGCTCACAGGTAAACTTTTTTTCAGTTGGGAAGGCATATTCGGTAAGCCAGCTTAAAAGCTGCTCGCCATACGCGCCGACCATTTCGGTTTGCGGCAAATGTATGTGTGTGTCTATCATGCCGGGCATAACCAATTTGCCATCGTGGCGAATAATAGTGGCTGATTTATCTAAGCTTGGCAGTATGTCTTGCTCGTAACCAAGTTTAATTACTTTGCCGTTTTGAATAACTAACGCGCCTTTTTCAAAATAGCGATGGGCGTTGTCGCCGGCTATGGCTGGGTCGTCAACAAAATCGAGTATGTTGGCACAAATTACGGTTATTTTATTATTATTTTGCGTACTCATTGTTAGCTGCCTCTGTACGTTGAATAGCCAAATGGGCTAAGCAATAACGGAATGTGATGATGCTTTTGATCTTGTAATCTAAAGGTAATTTGCGCCTCTGGGTAAAACGCAGGTGTTTCTTGGTTTTCATAATAGCTGTCTAAGTCAAAAACCAGTTTATAAGTTGCAAATTCTACGTCTGTATTTAGCCAGTCGGTAATGCGTCCGTCGCTATTTGTTTTACCTTGGGCAATTAATTCCCACTCGTTATTAGTGTGTACAAACAATTGTACAGCTACATTTGCTGCAGGTTTGCCTGTGCTGGTATCGAGTATATGGGTAGTAATAGGGCTTTTGTTCATACTTTTATTCATATCAGGGACTCCAATCTTATTTTTGTTATTTTGGCTTGTTCGCCCGCGGCTATATTAAGCTCTGTGCTGCGGGTGTTGTGTATACGCTGCTCAATAAGCTCAAGCATTTGCTCAGCACTTTTGCCACTGGCACACACAATAAATATAAAGCCAAATTTACTGAGGTATTCTTTATTTAGCGCAATCATTTTTTTAAGAGTTTGCTCGTTTGCTTTGCTCATTCCTGATTGTTCGTGCCCCGCTTTTTGCGCTGTAGCGGCGTACTTTTTACTTAATGTTGATAGATCGCCAATTTGCGGGTGGCCTTCAAAAGCGGCCAAATAATCGCTCTCACCTAGGCTGTCCCATACGCTTTGAGCGCTCTGAAATAGATGCTCTTTATTTTCAAATGGCATGGTATTTAGCATACCGCTTACCCAGTTAGGGGCTGCGCAGCAGTGCTCTAATGCCTGATGCGCTTGCGCTGCATTTAGGTTATTAATTTTTAAGCTACTCATGCATCTACTTCCTCTTGCGTGGTGCTAATTAGGGCATTTTTAAGTGCACGCCATTGCACACCTTGGCGTTTTGGCGCATGGGTTTGCATAGCCTGATAAAGGCCAATTAACTGCCCACTAATTGATATTGCCACTTCCATAGGGAGCTTGCCCGTTACATTTTCAAGCCCAACAGGGCAGGTCATTTGCTTTATTTGCTCGGTAGTAAAATCGCGATGAGCTAAGCGCTGCTTAAAGCGTTTTGCTTTGGTATCTGAGCCAATTACACCAAGCCAATTGGCATCAGCGCGTTTAATAATGGCTTGTGTGAGTGCAAAATCGAGCTGGTGATTATGGGTTAATATTAAGTAATTGTTAGCTTTTGGGGCGCGTTTTACTTGCTCTGTTGGCTCTTCATCAACCACTTTTATAACATTATTTGGAATAACCAGCGGGAATACATCGGCGCGGCTATCTATCCAGCGTATACGCATAGGCAGCTGTGCCAATATACCAATAAGCGCTTGTGCTACATGGCCTGCGCCATAAATATCAAGCGTAAAGCGCTCACTTTGCATGCACTCAAGCATCACTGTGGCAGCTCCGCCACAGCACTGTCCTAAATTTGCGCCTAGGTTAAATTGCTCTATCACTTGCGCGGCCTTATCTTTAGCAAGTAGCTCGCGGGCTTTTTCTATTACTACGTATTCAAGGTGACCACCGCCAAGGGTGTCGTAGATATGCTCGCCACTTATTACCATTTTAGAGCCTGTGCCCCGTGGGGTTGAGCCATTGGTTCCAAGCACTGTCGCAATAACATAGTTAGTGCCGCTTTGTTCGTGCTCGTTTATAGCTTGCGCCCAGTTTTGAGTATGAAAACCCTGAAACGACTCATTTAAATTAGCCATGTTGATGCTCCTTAAACCAGCTAGCGGTTTGCTCAATTGCATTTAATACACGCTCAGGCGTAGCAGGCGTATCAAGTGGGGCGGTGTATTTGTAATCGGCCACACTGCTTATGGCATTACGAATAGCGCTCCATACACTAAAGGCCAGCATAAACGGCGGCTCGCCAACCGCTTTTGATCTAAATACGGTGGTTTCTGGATTGGCCGAGTTATATAAATTGACGTTAAATTCGGCAGGGGTATCGCCAATAGCCGGAATTTTATAGTTAGCGGGGCCAAAGCTTGCAAGCTGGCCTTTATCATTCCATTGTAAGTCTTCGGTGGTAAGCCAGCCCATACCTTGTACAAAGGCACCTTCAATTTGCCCTATATCAAGTGCTGGGTTAATTGAGCTGCCCACATCGTGCAGAATATCAACACGCGTTACGGTGTTTTCGCCTGTCAGCGTATCTACTTCTACTTCACTCAGTGCTACGCCGTGAGCGTAGTAAAAAAACGGGCGGCCTTCGCCTTTGGCTCTATCGTAATGAATTTTAGGCGTGGCGTAATAACCCGTTGATGAAAGCGATATACGATTCATATAAGCAAGGTTTGCAAGTTCGCTAAAGCTAATTTCGCCTTTACTAAAGGTAATGAGATTATCTTTAAATACAATACTTTGGCTGTCTACCTCAAAGTGCTCACTTATAAAGTTTATTAAACGCTCTTTTATGGTATTTACCGCGTTTAGCGCCGCCATGCCGTTTAGGTCAGTCCCGCTTGATGCAGCAGTTGGCGAGGTGTTGGGTACTTTGTCGGTACGAGTAGCGCTTATGCTTACTGCCTCAAAATCAACGCCAAAGCCATGGGCTACTATTTGCGCTATTTTTGTATTAAGCCCTTGGCCCATTTCGGTGCCGCCATGGTTTAAATGAATTGATCCATCACTATATACATGTACGAGTGCACCCGCTTGGTTTAAGTGCTGTACGGTAAACGATATACCGTATTTAACCGGCGTCATCGCAAGGCCTTTTTTGATAATAAGGGATGATGCATTAAAGGCTTTAATTGCCTTTTTTCGCGCCCAGTAATCACCCGACTCCTCAAGCTGGCTTATCATATCTTTTAAAATATGCTGCTCTACTGTTTGATGATACGGGGTGGTGTCGCGGCCTTTTTTGTATAAATTAAGTTTTCGGATCTCAAGCGGATCTTTACCTAATTTAGCGGCTATATCGTCCATTATCAGCTCGCCCATGATCATGCCTTGCGGTCCGCCAAATCCTCTAAATGCAGTGTGGCTTACGGTGTTTACTTTGCAGCGATTCCCTTTAATGGTGGCCGCTGGGTAGTAATAAGCGTTATCGGCATGAAACATTGCGCGGTCGACAATAGCATCAGATAAATCAGGTGAATAACCACAAAACCCATTTACGGTTACATCAGCGCCTTCAATTAGGCCATTTTCGTCAAACCCTACATGGTATTGATTATAAAATGGATGGCGTTTACCGGTAAGTTTAAAGTCGTCGCTGCGGGCTAGGCGCATTTTAACGGCGCAGCCAAGGTAGTAAACTGCAAGTGCTGCAAGGCAAGCCCACGGCGCGCCTTGGGTTTCTTTACCACCAAAGGCTCCGCCCATGCGGCGGGTTTCTACGTTTACAAAGCTAAATGGCTTTTTTAAAATTTTAGCAACTAAGTGCTGCACCTCTGTTGGGTGCTGGGTAGAACATTGAACATGGATCCCGCCATCGTTGTCGGGCTGAGCAAGTGCTATTTGCCCCTCAAGGTAAAAGTGTTCTTGCCCGCCTATGTGTATTTCACCTTTAAGTTGGTGGGCTGCATTATTTATGGCTTGCTCGCTATTACCGCGGTTAAGTGAATGTGGCGGCCTTACCCAGTGCTCTTTTTTAATCGCTTCTTTAATATCAAGTATGGGGGTGGTTTGCTCGCACTCTATAACCACTAAGCGAGCAGCGCGGCGCGCAATTTCGTAGCTTTTGGCAACCACTACCAGCACAGGTTGCCCGTGGTATTGAATTTCGTGATTGGTTAATAGCACATCCCCAGGAAATACTGGGCCAATATCAAGCTTACCGGGTACATCATCGGCCGATAAAATACGTTTAACGCCTGCCACTTCAAGCGCTTTACTTGTATCAATTGATTTAATAAAGCCGCTGGTAATAGGCGCAAGCACAGGGTAGGCGTGCAAGCAGCCATGGGGCTCTGGGTTATCGTCGGCGTAGTTTGCATTGCCACATACTTGCTTTATTGCGCTTTCGTGATACTTAGATTGACCAACACTTCCGCCTTGGGCTTTTAGTTTATCCATTTCAAAGTGACGCATGTGAAATCCTCGTAATGGCAATGTTGTTATTATTTTTACTGCTTGGCTGTGCACCGCAAAACTCAATACCAATACGCTGTAGTAAGTTTTTGCTTACCGTAGTGCGGTAATGCGCGCTGCTGCGTACATCGCTCATGGGAGCAAAGTCATCATTTATAGCACTAGCGGCATCTATAAAGGTGCTTACTTGCAAGGGCTGAGCATTAAGTTTTTGCTCTATGTTTACGGCGCGTTTGGGTATTGCAGCCATACCGCCCATGGCGCAGCGGGCATTGCTAATTACGCCTTGTGCTTGCTCTATAGCCAGCACTAAACACACAGTAGATATATCATCTTCAAAGCGTTTTGAAATTTTATGACACGCAAGCTTTAACGAGTCTGGGCGTTTAGGTACGGTAATTTTGCTAATGACTTCATCGCTTTTAATGACTGTTTTTTTGTAATCAACAAAGTAGTCGGCCACGTTTATTGTACGTGTGCCTGCTGCGCTTAATAAATCTAGAGTGGCATTAAGTGCGATTAATAAAGGGGCTGGATCGCCAATAGGAGAGGCGTTTCCTATGCTGCCACCTAAGGTGCCACTGTTACGTACTTGGTTAGAGCCAAGGCGTTCAAACAGCTCCTTAGACTCAGGGTAGTAAGTGTAAAACGCTTCAATAAATTGGCTGTAAGGGAGTGCTGCACCAATATGTAGCTCGCCGCTGTTATCGGTTAAAGTGCACAGCTCACTGGTTTGGCTAAGCGATATAATAATATCGGGCAATAACATGTTTTGGCTAAGCTCAATGGCAAAGTCGGTGCCACCAGCAACCAAGTGTGCCTGCGGGTAACGCGCTTTAAGCTCAACAAGTTGCGCTGCACTTTGCGGTAAATAAAACGTACGAGAGCCATTTTTTAAACAAGGAATGTCATCACCTATATTTAGTGATGCCTTAAATTGTGCCCCCATGGCAGAGTAAGGCTCATTTTTGCGCTCATAGCTGTAGGCTTTTTCTACCGCTAGTAAAATAGGGCTGTAACCCGTACAACGACATAAATTACCCCCTAGCGCATGAATAGCGGCTTTTTTACCTGGGTAACTCGGGTTATTAATATAAAGCGCCAACATGCTCATTATTATGCCAGGGGTACAAAAACCACATTGCGAACCATGGCACTCAACCAATGCGCGTTGTACCGGATGTAAATCGTTAAGTGTAGGGTAAAGCCCTGTTGTTACAGCCTCTACGGTTACTATGTGTTTTGCGTGTGCATTTCCTAATAAAAGCAGGCAGCTATTCATGGTTTTATAGTGCCAAACTGGCTCACCGTTTGAATTTAGTTTTTCTTCGCCAACTAAAATTGTGCATGCGCCACAATCGCCTGTTGCACACCCTTCTTTGGTGCCCATTTTCCCTTTTTTGGTGCGAAGCCAGTCCAAAATGGTGAGATTCGGCGCGCATTCTTCTACTTCTATTGGCGTGTCATTTAATAAAAACGTAATCACACAGACCCCCTTAACTTTTATAAAACCCTGATATGTAAAGGCTTGGCGTATATTTTTTCTTGTTGTTTTTAAGCAGGTAAGAAAAAAACTTTTTCATCTTGGTAAGTTAATTGCAGATACCATGCCATTGTTGACCGCTTGGTCAGCTAAGTTTCTAGGCTAGCTTATTTAACCAACAAGCACAAAGAAAGGTTTAAATAATGGACAATAAATACCGCCTTACTATGCAGGGAATGACAAAGCAGTACCCCGGATGTATAGCCAACGACGGCGTAACAATAAAAATAAAACATGGTGAGGTACATGCCCTGCTTGGTGAAAACGGCGCAGGTAAAAGCACGTTAATGAAAATGCTTTACGGTGTAGTTAAACCTGACCAGGGGGACATGTTTTTTAATGGCCGCAAAATGGACATAAAAGAACCCGCCGATGCCCGCGAATTAGGCATAGGTATGGTGTTTCAGCATTTTTCGTTATTTGAAACCCTAACAGTTGCGCAAAATATCGCGTTAGCGCTGGGCGATTTAGCAGGGCATAGCAGCACACTTGCCAGCAGAATTAGTAAAACATCGGCTAGGTACGGCATGCCGCTGGACCCGCATAGGTTAGTGTCTACGCTTTCAACGGGCGAGCGCCAACGAGTAGAAATAGTCAGGTGTTTATTATTAGATATTCAACTGCTTATTTTAGATGAACCCACCTCGGTACTCACTCCGCAAGAAGTAGATGCACTGTTTAAAACCCTGCATTCGCTTAAAAAAGAAGGCTGCTCGGTGCTGTTTATTAGCCATAAGTTGCATGAAGTTATTGGGCTTTGCGACAGCGCCACTATTTTGCGCGCCGGCAAGGTAAGTGGGCATTGCATTCCTAAAAACGAAACCAGCGAATCAATAGCTCGCTTAATGGTAGGCGACAGCACACCAATAAGTAACCAAACGCGCAGAGCGACTGGCACAGGTGATTTTTTAACAGTCGATAACTTATCAACCAGTGCGCAGGCGTTATTTGATATTGCGCTTAAAAATATTAACTTTGCCGTACAACAAGGCGAAATAGTCGGTATTGCAGGGGTTGCCGGTAATGGGCAGGAGGAGCTATTAAAAGCGCTTTCGGGAGAGGAGCCGCAAAAAAATAGCAACGCAATAAAATTTAAAAATACCGCTGTTGATGCGTTATGCCCTCTAAAAAGGCGCAGGCTTGGGCTTGCATGCGTACCCGAGGACAGACTAGGGCGCGGCGCAGTCCCTGATATGGATTTAGCGCACAATGCACTCCTTACCAGTTTTGATAGTGGTTTAGTTAAAAAAGGCTTTTTAGTAAAACAAAAAATTAGCCAACTCGCCGACAAAATCATTAAAAAATACAACGTTAAAACCTCCGGCAACCGTACTCACGCAGCAAGCCTTTCGGGCGGTAATTTGCAAAAGTTTATTATTGGCCGAGAGGTTGAGCAAAACCCACAATTGCTGGTTATGTCGCACCCTACTTGGGGTGTAGATATTGGCGCGCAAGTTGCCATTCACGAGGCAATTTTAACGCTGCGCGACGAAGGCTGTGCAGTACTGGTTATTTCAGAAGATTTAGACGAGCTCTAAAAATTTGTGACCGTATTGGGGCAATTTGTGATGGCAAACTCTCGCCTATTTTAAATACCGACTGTGTACCACTTGTGCAATTAGGGCAGTGGATGGCGGGCGATTTTAATCACGACACTAAAAGCAACACAGCAAAAATAACACCGCAAGGAGCGCTGGCATGATAAAGCTTGAACCCCGCGTAGAGCGCTCAAAAACATGGAGTTATTTCTCTCCTGTTTTAGCCATTTTACTCACTTTAATAACAGGTTATGTGGTGTTTGCCTTATTAGGGCACGACCCGCTTAATGCCTTATATACCTTGCTCGTAGCACCTATTTCTGACTGGTACGGCGTTACCGAGCTATTAGTAATGACCATTCCAATTTTATTATGTGCCTATGGTTTAGCGCTGTGTTACAGGGCGTCGGTGTGGAATATAGGTGCTGAAGGGCAGCTACTTATTGGCGGCGTATGCGCCAGTGCCGTAGCTGTTAACTTTGTTGACTCTACAAGTTCCTTTGCATTAGGGCTTACATTACTTGCAGGTATTGCCGGTGGCATGCTGTGGGCAGGCTTAGCTGCCTTTATGAAATTACGTTTAAACACCAACGAAATTTTAGTCACCATTATGCTCAATTACATTGCCGTTAATATGTTGCTGTGGTCAGTACACGGGCCATTAAAAGACCCATACGGTTATAACTTTCCTGAAAGCGCCTTATTTGGCGATAGCACCTTACTACCAGTTTTATTTGAGGGTACTCGCCTTCATTTAGGGCTTGCATTTGCGCTATTAGCGCTGTGTGCCACATGGGTGTTTATTAGTAAAACCTTTGTGGGTTTTCAAATTCAAGTACTTGGGCTTGATGCATCGGCTGCCAAAATGGCGGGCTATAAACGCGCGCTTTTAATTGCCGGTGTATTGGTAATAAGTGGCGGGTTAGCTGGGCTTGCAGGGGCTGGCGAAGTAGCTGGGCCTATAGGGCAATTAGTGCCGCAAATATCCCCCGGTTATGGTTATGCCGCAATTATTGTGGCTTTTTTAGGGCGCTTACATCCGCTTGGGATCACCTTGGCTGGGCTGTTAATGGGGCTTATTTATATGGGCGGCGAAATGGCGCAAATAGAAATTGGCCTACCCAATGCCATTACCGGCATTTTTCAGGGCTTAATGCTGTTTTATTTACTCTCGTGCGATGTGCTTATTGGTTATCGCATTAAATTGTTACTGCCATTTAAACAACAAAAAACGCAGCTAACACCCATCGCACAGGAATCTTAAACATGGATTTAGAGGTATTCACAAATATTTTATACGCCACTATTCGCACCGGCACGCCTTTATTGCTGGTGGCTCTAGGTGAAATAGTATGCGAGAAAAGCGGCACACTTAACCTTGGGCAAGAGGGCATGATGTTATTAGGCGCGGTGGCAGGGTTTATAACCATGTATCAATGCGACAACCTCTTTATAGGCTTTAGCGTGGCTGCGCTTGTGGGGGTTATGGCCTCGTTAGTATTTGCGTTTGTAGCACTTAATTTAAATGCTAGCCAAGTGGCTGCCGGGTTAGCGCTAACTATTTTTGGCACGGGCTTGTCGGCATTTTTAGGTGTTGATTACGAGGGCAAAACCATTAATGCCTTACCCACTTTAGCAATTGCAGGGTTTGAGCATATTCCGCTACTGGGCAAAGCGCTGTTTTCGCAAGATGCCATTGTGTATTTAAGTTGGGCATTAATACTTGGTGCTTATTTATTTTTTAAATACCACAGGGCAGGGCTTGCGGTACGCGCCATTGGTGAAAACCCAGGCGTTGGTAATAACTTAGGCTTGCCTGTAATGCGTACTCGCTATTTAGCGGTGATGTTTGGCGGCGCAATGGCGGGTATTGCAGGGGCGTACTTGTCGCTTGCTTACACACCCCTTTGGACACAAAACATGACCTCGGGACGTGGCTGGATAGCACTGGCTTTAGTGGTATTTGCAAGTTGGCGAATTGAGCGGGTAATGCTAGGCGCTTATTTATTTGGTTTTGCCAGCATTATGCACTTAGTGGCACAGGCGCTTGGCTTAGCGGTGGATTCTAATTTACTGGCCATGCTGCCTTATGGTGCAACGCTTATAGTACTGATTATGCTAAGTAAAAATAAACAAAAACTAAAAATGTACGAACCCATGTGGCTAGGTAAGCCTTGGCATAAGGGCCATTAAAAATTTTATACAAAGAGTAACAATAAGCCTTCAACAGGATATTAAAAATACAACACGGAGAATAACAATGAAAAAACTAATAACAGCGCTTGGCGTAGCACTTAGCTTAGGGTTAAGCGCGAGTGCAATGGCAAAAGACAGCGTAAAAGTAGGGTTTGTATATGTAAGCCCGATTGGCGAAGCTGGTTGGACTTACACCCACGATGTAAGCCGCCGCTACCTAGAGGATAAATTTGGCGAAAAAATAAAAACCACCTTTGTAGAGAGCGTGCCAGAGGGCGCCGATGCAGAGCGAGTTATTACACAACTAGCCAAAAGCGGGCACGATTTAATATTTACCACCTCGTTTGGCTACATGAACCCGACCATTAAAGTGGCTAAACGTTTTCCTAACGTAAAGTTTGAGCATGCAACAGGTTATAAACGCGCTAAAAATGTGGGCACTTATTTTGACCGTATTTACGAAGGGCGCTACTTAACCGGTGTTATTGCTGGGCACATGAGTAAATCTGACAGTATTGGCTATATTGCCGCGTTTCCTATTCCTGAGGTAATACGCGGTATTAACGCGTTTACTTTAGGCCTGCGCTCAGTAAAACCTAACGCAAAAGTAAAAGTAGTGTGGGTTAATAGCTGGTTTGATCCTGGTAAAGAGCGCGAAGCTGCCGACAGTTTAATCGACCAAGGTGTTGATATTATTACTCAACATACCGACTCGCCTGCGCCACTTCAAGCCGCAGAAGCCGCCGGAATATACGCCATTGGTTACCACTCAGATATGAGCGGCTATGGTAAAAAAGCGCACCTTACGGCGCCAGTGCATCATTGGGATGAGTTTTACGCCGAGCGCGTGCAGCAAGTACTTGACGATAAATGGCAATCGCAAAATGTATGGAAAGGCATAGATGCCGGTATGACCCGCTTAGCGCCGTTGAGTAAAGACATTCCTGCCAATGTTGTTGCCGAGGTAGAGGCGATTAAAACCAAAATTGCCAACGGTGAGTTTCATCCATTTAGTGGCCCAATTAACAATCAGCAAGGTGAGCTGGTAACTAAAGCGGGGCAAACAATTGATGATAAAACCTTACTGGGTATGGACTTTTATGTAGAGGGTGTTGAAGGGCAGCTTAAATAAGCGCCCTGTATTTAAATTAAAACCTGGGCAAGGCGTGTATACCTTGCCCACATTAAAGCGCTAAAAGGATGTTGACTATGTCAAACCAAGAAGCAATCTCAGAAGACATAATTTACGCAGTAGATGATAAACCAGGGCTGACCGAATCTTTTTTTGCTGCCCTGCAACATGTACTGGCAAGTTTTGTAGGTATTATTACGCCCACGCTTATTATTGGTGGCGTGTTGGGGCTTGGTAGCGAAATACCGTATTTAATTAGTATGGCGTTGTTTGTATCGGGGGTTGGTACATTTATTCAGGCTCGCCGTGTGGGGCCAATTGGCTCAGGGCTTATTTGCGTACAAGGCACCAGCTTTGCGTTTTTAGGCACTATTTTGGCAACCGGTTTTACCGTAAAAGCCACTGGAGGCGGAAACGATGAAGTACTTGCCACCATTTTTGCGGTGTGTTTTTTAGCAGCCTTTGTAGAGATATTTATTAGCTTTTTTATAGAAAAGCTTGGCAAAGTAATTAAGCCTGTAGTGACTGGTGTGGTGATCACCACCATTGGGGTTTACCTCATTAAAGTAGGTATGACCGACATAGGCGGCGGGCAATGGTTATTAACTAATATGCCTGAAAAGTTTGCCTCACCAAGCAACTTAATTGTGGGCTTTTCGGTGGTGGCGCTGGTGGTATTACTAAATGCTAGCAAAAATCAGTGGGTAAGGCTTACCGCTGTAGTCGTTGCCATGTTAGTAGGCTGGTTACTTGCACTTATTTTAGGTATAGCCAAATTTAAAATGGGCGAATTTGATTTAATCGCCATGCCATTACCCTTTAAATATGGGTTTAACATTGATTTTGGCGCCATGATTGCCTTTAGCTTTTTATACCTAATTACCGCTATTGAATCCACAGGCGATATAACCGCAAATTGTGCGGTGTCTAAATTACCGGTAAAAGGCGCAAGCTATTTAGCGCGTATACGCGGAGGTATTTTAGGCGATGGCGTTAACTCAATGATTGCTGCCGTATTTAATACGTTTCCTAATACTACTTTTAGCCAAAATAACGGCGTTATTCAGTTAACCGGTGTAGCAAGTAGATACATTGGCCTGTGGATTGGTGTAATTTTGATTATTTTAGGGTTATTTCCGGTGATTGGTGCCGTGCTACAAAATATTCCTAAACCAGTGCTAGGCGGTGCAACGCTTGTTATGTTTGGTACCGTGGCAGCCGCAGGGGTAAAAATTCTTGCAAGCGAAAAAATAAATCGTCGTAGCTTACTTATTATTGCGGTGAGCTTAGGTATGGGGCTAGGGGTAAGCTTTGTGCCCGAAATGTTTATAAATGCGCCTAAGCTGGTAACCGCTATTTTTGGCAGCGCTGTAACGGTATCGGGTTTAACCGCCATCGTTATGACGCTTGTTTTACCAGAAAATTATTCAGCAAGTACAGATCATCTTAACTAGACTAATAAAATTATAACAAAGGGATTAACAATGAAAATTACAACAATTAAAAAATTAGCCTTAGTAAGTGCTATCGCGGTGTGTTCAAGTAGTGTGTCGGCAAAAGAGCTGTGGTCAGATTTTAGTATAACCGCCATGACCGGCGCCGATTACCTCGAGCCGTTCTCGGGGGAGGAAGATGACAGAAGTGTAGTAACCATTGAGCATGCATCGGGGCATACATGGGGCGGTACCTTCTTTTTTATGGATAGATTAAGCAACCCCGATGAAGTATACGGAGAGCTAAACATAAACCCAACGCTGTTCAAGCCGCAAAACAGCTTTGTTAAAGAGGTGTTTTTAGGCCTACAAACAGAATATGGCTCAGGCGATACCGATCAAAATAACTACTTATTAGGTGGTGGCGTATCGTTAGATGTACCAGGGTTTCAATATTTTAATGTGGCTTATTACCGTCGTTTTCAGGACGATATTGGCATAGAGCGTGAAGATAACAACCAAATAACCGTAACGTGGGGCTATAACAAGGGTAACTTTAGATACGATGGCTTTTTAGATATTGTTGACAGTACCGACACTATGTTTGGTAAAAGCGAAGGCGGTTTTAATTTTACCTCACAACTTAAATACAACATTGCTCCTATGCTTGGTCTAGACACAGGTCGCCTTGATGTAGGTATAGAATACGTATATTGGAAAAATAAGTTTGGTGTAGACGGTCAAACAGAGCACAACCCAAACCTAATGGTTAAATGGCATTTTTAAAACTTTAAGCGTTACAGAATACAAAAAAGGCTGCTAGTTAATGCAGCCTTTTTTGTACATTAAACGCAATAAAATTGGCTTATTGTTAATAATGGCACTGGAGTAACTGCAGCTTAATTGATTAAGTTTTATTGTAAATTAATGAAATGTTAATTGCTGAAGGTATTGATAATTGTTATCATTACGTAAAATAACTAATTAAATACCCCGTAATGACTCTGAAAAACACTTTAGCTCTGCCTCTAATTGCTGTTGCGCCATTTTACACTTTGGCTAACGCTAACAATGATATAGAAACAATAGTAGTGACCGCCTCTGGCTTTGAACAAACCTTAGCGCAAGCGCCAGCTTCTATTACTTTAATTAGCAAAAAGCAGCTAGAAAACCGCGCTTATAAAGACTTAACCGATGCACTTAACGGTGTTGCAGGGGTTACGGTTACCGGTGGTGGCTCGCGACAAGATATAAGCGTGCGTGGCATGCCAGCGCAGTACACTGCTATTTTGGTAGACGGTAAAAAACAGTCAGGGCGTGAATCACAACCAAGCGGCAGCGGTGGCTTTGAGCAAGATTGGCTGCCACCACTAGACGCTATTGAACGTATTGAAGTTGTGCGTGGGCCTATGTCTACGTTGTATGGGTCGGATGCAATTGGCGGCGTTATTAATGTTATAACCCGTAAAAATTACGACAATTGGCATGCTAATGTTCGCCTAGAAACCACACAGCAAGAAAACAGTAATTCGGGTGATGAATACCAAGGGCAAATATATGCAGCGGGGCCATTAATAAAAGATTTATTAAGCGTTAACCTTTCGGCTCTTTACCAAGAGCGTGAAGAAGATGAAATTGAGCGCGGTTACGGTGAAAAAGAGCTGACAAGTTACAGTGGTACACTGCATTTAACAGCCACGCAGCACGATGTGATATCGCTTGAATACAGCGAACACGATCAAAAACGTATTTCTACCTCGGGGCTATCGTTACCTAATCGAAATAGCTCTAGCGAAACGAACAATAACCGCAGCACGTGGTCGTTAGCACATAAAGGTAGCTATAGTTGGGGCGCTGCGCATTCGTATATTCAACAAGAGTCGGTTGAAAACGAAGGCCGTGAAATAACCATCGAAAATACCTTAGCAAATACGCAGTGGTCAATTGCACTTGAAAACCACCATGTAACATTAGGCGGCGCATTTGAACAAGAAAAGCTTGATGACAAAACAACAAACGCAGCCACTATTACTAAAATAGATAACAAACAATGGTCGCTATTTGCTGAAGATGAGTGGAGCTTACACCCCGATTTTACCATTACCACGGGTTTACGAGTTGATGATAACGAGCAGTTTGATTCGCACTTGAGTCCACGCCTATACGGAGTTTGGAATATTAATGAGGCATGGACCTTTAAATCGGGCGTAGCTACCGGTTACAGAGCGCCAGATTTACGCGAGCTTAGCCCTAATTGGATCCAAAGCAGCCGCGGTGGCGACTTATATGGAAATGCTGACCTAGAGCCTGAAACATCCGTCAGTAAAGAAGCGGCTGTGTATTATGCTAACAGTGACTTTCAAACTAATATCACGGTTTTTCATAATAGCTTTGAAGACAAAATTAACACCGTTTTATGTCCTATCACAGTGTGTGGTGATGAAACCGACCGCTATAACATCAATATTGATAAAGCGGTGACTTATGGGGCTGAGCTAAATATAGAAACAATGTTAAGTACAGATATTACCCTTGCAACTAGCTACAGCTATACGTTTTCTGAGCAACGCAGTGGCGACAATAAAGGCCAGCCACTTACGCAAATACCTAAACATTTAGCAACGCTAAATATTTACTGGGATGTAAGCGATAACATTAATACGTGGGCACGTGCTAATTACCGCGGTAAAGAAACCGAAGCAGCCTCTATAACTAGCCGTTTAACCTCAGCCCCTTCTATTGCAACAGCAGATATAGGCAGTGCGTGGCAAGTAAACGGTAACGTTAAAGTTATGTTTGGTATTTACAATATATTTGATAAAGCAACCAGCTACGATGAATACGGCTATGTAGAAGATGGCCGACGCTACTGGCTAGCTATAGATACAAAACTATAAGGGGTGTTTATGCCAAAATTTATATTCTCTGCTGTGGTACTCAGCTTTTTAGCTACGCACCCAGCTATTGCGCAAAATACACAATTAACAGCGCAAGATTATGTCGAAAAAGGCATGCAGTACGCTGATGAGTTTCCGGGGTTAACAAGCCTATGCGATATACAAAACCCGTTACGTGATTTAACAAAGCGTGTTCGCACTAATAATGAAGGTAAAAAGCGCAGTAAAAAGTTGGGTAGTAAACGGCGCTCATCAACGATTGAACCTACACAAGTGTTTGACAACCTTTATTATGTAGGTACTGGTGGAGTGGCAAGTTGGGTAGTTAAAACATCACAAGGGCTTATTGTTATTGATGCGCTAAATAACAACGAACAAGCTAAAAATTACATTGAAAAAGGTTTGCTCACACTAGGCTTAAACCCCGAAGATATTAAGTATTTAATTATTAGCCATGGGCATGGTGATCATTACGGTGGGCAAGAGTACTTAGTTAATACATACAAACCGCGTGTTGTTATGAGTGAGGTTGAGTGGCGACGCTTAGAACAACCAAAGCTTGATTTTGAAAGCCCACGTTGGGGCAAACGGCCAACAAGAGATATAAGCACAAAAGAGGCAGATACAATTACGCTTGGCGATACCAGCATTGGCGTTCATTTAACGCCTGGACACACCCCTGGCACTATTTCGTTGTTGTTCCCAGTATATGATAACGGCAAAAAACATATGCTAAGCCTGTGGGGAGGGACTGGGCTAAACTATGGGCCTGATATTGAGCGAATTAGCGCTTACAGTGTCGCCGCTAAACGTTTTGGTAATGTGGCAATGCAAGCCGGTGTAGATGTGTTTATATCAAACCATCCTAAACGCGATGGTTCGTTTGAGCGCATAAAGCAACTTAAAAATAGAGCCCCCGAGACGGCGCATCCATTTGTAATAGCCCAAGAGCAAGCCTCGCATGGTTTTTCTATGTTAAGCGATTGCACATACGCGCAGGTTTTAAAAATTAAAGGAGAGTAAGGCACTTATTTGCAAAAGTTTTTAATATTAGGGGTTAACCATTTAACCAATGTGTTGTAATTTGGAGTATCTATATTTACTTTTAACGCCAGATTAAAAGGAAGAATGATGAAACCCCTCATTTTAATTTTATGCTTGTTTATAAGCTGCTCAGTGTGGGCCGAAACCACTAAAAATATGCCCGTAGCAATAAACTGGTTACAGTTAATTGATGCGGGTGAATACACAAAAAGTTGGCAACAAGCCGATGCGCTATTTAAATCGCAATTAAGTAAAGCAAACTGGAAAAGCGCCCTAAACACAGTGCGTGCGCCACTAGGTAAAGTGGCTACGCGAGAACAAATAAGTGCGAATGCTTACTCATCTTTACCTGGTGCCCCGCAAGGTAAATACCTTATTGTGCAATTTAAAACGCAATTTTCAGCAAGGCTTGCGGTGGAAACCCTTACATTAAGTAAAAGCAGTGGGCAATGGCGCGCGGTTGGCTATTTTATTAAATAACCAGCGTTCAATACCAATCCGTAATAATACATAATCATTTTCAGGGGCTAAACGTGTCGCTATCTGCGTTAAAAAATTCTCATTTACGACTGCATGGATGCAGAAGGTAGAGCAATGCAGGAGCAATTGCCGAGAACAACTAAATAGCGAATTTTTTGCCTTGCTATCATCACGTTTACCTATCCTCAAAATAGATCACTTAATTATGCGGATTGGTATAAGTTAAAAAACTATTTTGCGTATTTATTAATATTAGAAAAAGCCATTAACACATCGCGGGCATAATTAAGCCGCGGGTGAGCAAGCGCCCCTTTACGCCACGCTAAGTACAAATTGTTTTCCGGCCCTTGCGGACCAAGTTTAATTAATCTACCTGATTGAATATCGTCATGACATATATAATCAGGCAGCACGGTATAGCCTACACCGGTTCTTACTATGCCAGCGAGCGCGCGTATGTCGGGGCAGCGGGCAATTATTTTTGACGTACAGCTCTGTTTAAATACAGTATCAAAATACTGGCGTATAAGCGGTAATTGACTGTCGTAACTGACCACCGGCAGCGTATTTAAAAGTGCTGGCGTAATGGTTTGCCCCTCTAAGCTTTGCGCTAATAAACGGTGCGCCACCAGTACTAGCTCTTCGCTGTCGAGCACTTCAAAGTCGTAAATTTTGTTATCGGGCAGAGAGGCTGTAATGGCCATATCGGCAACGCCGGTGTCGAGCGCTGAATAAATTTGCTCACGATTACCAGGCAGCACGACCACATCAACATTGCCTGCTTGTAACAAATTTGCCAGCTGTGCTGAGGCAACATAACTAATATATTCGGCGGGCCCGGCTAGTGTAATCGTTCCGCTCACATCGTTTGAACGGGTGCGTACAGAGGCAACTTTTTGCTCTATAGCATCAAGGTGATTTGCCACTTGGCCTGCTAAATCGTGGGCGGCATTACTTGGTTCTACGCCTCGGTGACGCCGCTCAAATAACGATTTACCTACCACCGACTCCATTGTTTGTATATGCGCGGTTGCAGCTGGTTGCGACAGCCCCAAATTTTTAGCAGCCCGAGAGATGTTTTTACAACGATATACCTCAACAAAGGTGCGTAATTGTACAAAATAAGACATAAAACATTAGGTATCAGAAATCCGATGGGTAAAGCAAGATTAACTGAATTCTACTTATTGTAAAGTGCGCGTACACTTGCGCTCGTTCAGTTAGACATTAACCGTTTTCATATTTAATTTATAAAATAGGTAATTAATTACTTGAAAGTTAACTATTAATTCCCATTTTATAAAGCAATGAGCACCAGGGGCTGAGCCCCGTAACCAAGTAGAGTACAAATATGTTAAATTTTGCATTTAAAAACCGCACCGAGATTTTATTCGGCAAAGATCAAATTAATGAGATCGCAAGCCGCGTACCAAGCCAAGGCAAGGTCATGTTTTTATACGGTGGCGGTTCGATCAAAAAGAACGGCGTATATGACGATGTAGTAAATGCACTTGAAGGTGTGGACTTTGTGGAGTTTTCGGGAGTTGAGCCAAACCCAACTTACGAAACACTTTCAAAAGCTGTAGAAATTGTGAAAGAGCAAAACGTTAGCTTTATATTAGCTGTAGGCGGCGGTAGTGTTATCGACGGCGCTAAATACGTAGCGGCAGCAGCAAAATACGAAGGCGACGGCTGGGATATTTTAGTTAATGGCGCAGAAGTAAAAAGCGCATTACCTATTGGCGCGGTATTAACGCTTCCGGCTACTGGCTCAGAAAGCAACGGTAACTCGGTTGTTACCCGTAAAGAAACCCAGCAAAAACGTGCCTTTGGTACGCCAATTGTACAACCGCAATTTGCTGTGCTTGATCCTACGTATACATTCTCACTGCCAACTCGCCAAATTTCTAACGGTGTAGTTGATGCGTTTGTACATGTTATTGAGCAATACTTAACGTACCCAGTTAATGCGCCACTGCAAGACCGTTTTGCAGAAGGCATTTTATCTACGCTAATTGAGCAAGGCCCTAAAGCCCTTGAAAACCCAGAAGATTACGATGTTCGTGCAAACGTAATGTGGTCGGCAACGATGGCACTAAATGGCTTAATTGGCCAAGGCGTACCGCAAGATTGGTCTACGCACATGATTGGCCACGAGCTAACAGCGCTTTATAGCTTAGATCACGCTGTAACACTTGCAATTGTATTACCGCCGCTTATGTTTGTTCAGCAAGAGCAAAAACGCGCTAAAATTATTCAGTTAGGTGAGCGTGTATTTGGCCTTGATATGCAAGACAAAAACGAGCTGATTGATGCAACCATTAAACATACTCAAGACTTTTTTGAGCAAATGGGCATTAAAACAAAACTTGGCGATTACGACCTAGGTGAAGACGCGGTTGAAGCCGTTGCCAACAATCTTGAGCGTAACGGCATGACAGCCCTTGGCGAACATGGCGATATTGACATAGCTAAAGCGAAGAAAATTTTAAGCCTAGCGCTTTAATTTAATTGTTTTTTGAATGGCGCTTTTTAGCGCCATTTTTTATGCTCAAAAAGCTAAAAGCTAAATGGTGCAATTAACTAAGCGAGTTTATTATTTAACTTAACGATACAGCTAACAGGGACTTACCATGCGCGGCTTGTTATTATTTATTGGTTACTCATCTTATATTGGCAGTGTGGGCGATGGCCTGCTTGGCTTGTATGCACTTTGGGTTTTAATCAGTAATAATTTAGCATTTTTGAGCTTATCGCTTAATGACTTTTTAGCGCAGTATGTAGAGTTTATACCAATCCGCTTAATTAATTGATCTATTTTGAGGATAGATAAACGTGTTGATAGCTAGGCAAAAAATTCGTTATTTAGTTATTCTAAATGAGAATTTTTTAACGCAGATAGCGACACGTTTAGCCCCTAAAAATGATTAAGTATTATTGCGGGTTGGTATTAGATATTGGGTGAAGCAGGTTGCTTTTTATGTCATGCCGCAAAGCTTTGCTAATTGGTTATTCGGCATTCCAGCCGTTATTTACTTTCCCGTACGTATACTAATGAGCCTAATAATTGGCTGGTGGGCACTAAAAAAGGCAGCTCAACTAAAAGCTGAAAGATACTAAAAGTGGTTACATATAAAAAATTCGACATACTCTTTCTTGACGGTGTCGCAGGGCTACTTGCAGGTTTAACGTTGTTTAGTTTTCAAGGATGGTTTCACGAAGTTTATTCTTTACCTCTATATGTCCTTCAATTTATTACAGCAGCTAATATGCTTTATGGTGCGCTGGCATTATTGTTGGCTTCTAAAAGAAAAAGAAGCTTTTTGATCATTAAATTATTAGCTTTAGCTAACACATTTTGGACATTGATTTGCATCTGTTTCATTTTTATATACCTAGATTCTGCAAGTTGGAAGGGTATAAGCCTATTAATTTTAGAGTCTCTTTTTGTTGGCTATTTAGCTTATTATGAATGGGTTAATCGCAATAATTTAATTTACAGTCCTACTTATAAATAATGTGTAAAAACTACTCACTTTTAAAATAATTACCTTTTTAAATATCGCATATCACAATAACCCATCATTAATTTTATCAAAAATTTATTAACCCATTGTTTTTAAATGTACTTTTAATCCTCGCTTTTGGCTTTTGCTAATTACATCTGGCATATAAATTGATACACCAATGTATAAAATTTAAAAGGGAATGCACATGACTGCTGAATACTTTATGGTGCTGGGGCTGCTCGGAGTGGCTTTTTTTGCGGTTGCAGGAGCACTGCTAGGCTACGAAAAAAACATAAGTGGTTTTGGGGTAGTGGTGGTCGCAACTGTTACAGCTTTAGGTGGCGGCACGCTAAGAGACATACTTTTAGATAAACCTATATTTTGGATAGCTACGCCTGAGTATTTATACTCAACTTACGCCGCTATTATTGCCACCATATTTTTTGTGCGTTACTTACCTCATGTAAATAACTATTACTTTTTATTAGTCGATGCTATAGGTATGGCATTATTTAATATTATGGGGATAGAAAAAGCCTTAATAAGCGGTACAGGTATGGTAATAGCGATAACAATGGGGATCACCACAGGGATTTTTGGCGGCCTAATACGAGATGTAATTTGCCGCGAAGTACCCTCAGTTATGCGAAACGAGCCCTATGCTTCAGCCTGTTTAGTAGGCGGCCTAGTTTATGCTGCGCTGTTTACCATAGAAGTCGATTACATTTGGTGTATTTTAGGCTCACTTTTTACCACTGTATTTTTAAGATTAGGCTCGCTTAAATGGGGCTGGCACCTAACCATTTTCAGAAAAAAAGATTTTAAAGATCAAAGAGAGTAGCTCTTAGTTATTTATAGGCTGGGTTTGCATATGGTACTCATAGTTATCTTCCCCAGTGACCTTAAAGCCTAGTCGAGTATAAAGTGCTTTAGCAGGGTTGTTTTTAAGTACTGTTAGTTTGATAGGCTTTAACTTTGCAGTTTTAATTACTTGCTCAATAACGCCTCTGCCGTAGCCTTTATTTTGATGGTTGGGGTGTATTTGCAATTGCATTATTTCAATGTGGCTACCCCATATTTTGTACTTTAACGTACCTATGGTATTACCATTAAACTGTATGAGATGAGAGCAATCGTATTGCTCGTCAACCCTTTCATTATGCTGTTGCTCAGTTAAAAATAAGCCGGCCACCTCAAGGTGCTCTACCATAGTAAGTTTTCTAAGACTTAATTAATAACCTGAGCCTTGGCTAATAAATCTATCTCAAGCAGCTATTTTTAGCGCTAACTGCGTTGAATTTACTTGCAATAGGCTAGCTATTGACGCGCAAATTCGCCTTGTTTTCACTTAAAATTTCTAGCTAGAGAAAACAGACCCAGTAACATTACTAACCCACTATATCTAAATCTCTTAACCAAAGCTCAGGTTAAACCTCTTTTCACGCGTGGCTTTTGTAAACGTAAAAACCAAAATGTCCTTCCTTGTATTAAAAAATTTAACTTTAGTTGAATCACTTTTTGTAAAAATTAGGTCTTTATTAGCCATTACAGATTTAATGGGCACACAATGAACATAACACACACAAATAACGCACTCACCTTTTTACTTACACTCAGCTTTGCATTACTTGGTGTATCGTTTGCTTTAGGTGCAAACCCAAACACACTCTCAGCTACCTTTAGTTTTTATGAACTTGATACCTTACTAAGTAACAATACATTAGGTTTGCTCACAGGCACCGCGATGATTGCGTTGGCAGTCACCACCTTAGCTGCGCATTTAAAATTAATAAAGCCTGTGCCTGCACTTATACTCGCGTTAGTTGTTAGCATAGTGCCTTTACTTACCCTATTTGCCAGTAACCGCTGGATGGCACAGTTAGGCGGCTTTCCAATTATTGGCAGTGGGCAAGGCATAATTAAATACTTTGCAGTCATCCCTTTGTATTTATTTTTGTTTTATAAAAATAAACTAACAGACAAACAACACGTACTTTTAAACTTTATACCGGTTGCTATGGTTTTACTGTGGATTGGCGGCATGAAATTTTATGAGTTTGAAGCCAAAGCCATTGTAGGCCTAGTAGAAACCTCACCGTTTATGTCGTGGTTATACACGGTATTTAGCGTACAAGGCGCATCAAATATCATTGGCGGGTTTGATGTATTATTTGCTGTGTTATTGGGCTTAGGGCTATTTTTAAATAATAAAAAGCTAATTATTATAAGTGGCTTAGCGTGTTTAAGTGTATTTTTAATGACCCAAACATTTTTAATAACCGCCACCGGTGCATTTAGCTCAAGCACGTTATTAGAGCGTTTAGGGCAATTTGTAATTAAAGATTTATGGTATGTAGGTAACTTAATTGTTATTGCCACTTTAATGCTACTTAAACCTGCTAAATAATATATAAAGAGGACGTTATGATCAGTTGCAACCATTACGATTACATCGAAATTGCCTGTATGCACCATTTAAGCGTTGAGCTTATTTTAAAAAATGGTGATAGTGTATGTGGTGTAGCAACTGATACAAAACGCAATGCACTCAAACAAGAGTGCATTGCCATTAACGTAAATGGCGAGCTAAAGCTTATAGAACTTACCAGCATTAGCGTAATTAAAGCCCTCACACAAAACCCGTATTTTAATAATGTAAATTTTGAGGCTAAGTAAACACCCTCGCAATAGCTTTATTTACTAAGCAGTCTTATCTTAAAAAGGTTTGGAATATGGCTTTAACAGAGCCCGCCTAAAATTATGCATTAACATAAGCACCAAGCGTAAATAGTTTACATTAGCCGTTATATCAGGGTAGGAAAACATAATCTATTTAAATGACAGTTTCCCCCGCCCCCCAATATAAGTTGCCCATTTTTTAAAAATGCTAGAGAATAGGTTCTGTCATTTATTTTAAAAAGGATTTTATATGTTTACGCTAGCTAAAAATATAATAAAAAAACAAACTGAGAGGCTTGCAGCTAGTCAACCGAAGTTTGTCTTTACTCATGTTCCAAAGTGCGCAGGTTCATCACTTTCTGTTTCTTTGCTCAATGGCATCTACCCAAGTTTAATTAAAAACTCACCATTAACCACTGGTATTGATATAAAATTAGCATTACAAATTAGTAAGCTAACAGGTATTAAAGAACAAAAAATACGAGAAATTAACTTAGCTTCTCATTTATCATCCAATAAAAAAGTATTTGTTACAGGTCACTGCTACGCATCTCCTAGTTTAGTGAATGAATTTAATGATGAGTGGAAGTTTATTACTGTTTTGAGAGATCCAGTCGATAGGTTTATTTCTGAATTTGTTTATAATACATATAAAACAAATACTTGGAAAAAAAATGATTTGGATATATCTGATTATATAGCAATGGATAATAAAGTTGGCTGCGGTGTTACATATGCTCGTTTTTTTTCTGGTATGGATCTAGAAGAAATACTTGACTACCCAAATATAGCGGTTGAACGCAGCGTAGCAAACTTGAAAAACTTTTATAAGGTAGGTTTTTTAAATGAACTAGATACATGGATTGAGGAGCTGAACCAAGAGGGAGGTTTTAAAGTTAAGGTTCACAATACTAATAGCTCGCCGAATAAAGTAGTAATGAGCGATATTCTATCAGATAGAAATAAGTTGGCAGAAATAAGAAAGTTATGCAGTGTAGATATTGATATTTATAACCAGATTAAAGACCATTATCATTTAAAAAATAAATGATAATGGTCTTAAAACTGATTAGAATGTAGGGTTATATTGCTCTTAATATGATGATTATCAGCGTGATCCTGATTTTCATTTTGTAAAAACGTTAGAGTGACACTCATTCTAACTTTTAAGAAAGTTTTCACCTAGATTCTAATTGGAAGTGCACCACCTAATTCATTATAGACTTCATTTGGTGTTTTAAATCCTAAACATTTTCTA